>JAJFTS010000050.1 GCA_021372815.1 Deltaproteobacteria bacterium
AAAAACCATGCCGGGCAGTTACTCCGATTTAAAGGCAATCACAGGATTTGCCGCAGAAAATAAAATCGAATTCGCCGTCATCGGTCCGGAAGACCCGCTCAACAACGGCGTTGCGGACGCTCTGGCGGAGATAAACATTCCTTCGGTCGGACCTTTGAAGCGTCTGGCGCAACTGGAAACGTCCAAAGCATTCACCCGGAATCTGGTCAGCAAATACAACATCCCCGGCAATCCGCAATTCAAAGTATTCAACACGCTTGAAGGCGTCGAAGATTTTCTCAATCAACTGGAAGGCATTGTCTTAAAGCCGGATGGTCTCACCGGCGGAAAAGGCGTATTGGTGCAGGGCGATCACTTTGCTACCGCCCGGGAAGCACTGAAACTCTGTGAGCAAATACTTGCCGGCGGTTCTTCGCTGATTGTCGAGGAAAAATTCGACGGCGAGGAATTCTCACTGCAATGTTTGTGCGACGGGAAAACCGTTGTCCCAACGCCGCTGGTGCAGGATCACAAAAGAAGATTCGATGGTGATAAAGGGCCGAATACCGGCGGCATGGGCTCATATTCGCTGGCCGATCATTCCATGCCTTTTTTAAAGCCGCAGGATTTACAGGACGGACTGGAAATTACCCGCCAGGTCGCGGCAGCGCTTCTGAAGGAAACCGGAAGCCCTTATAAAGGCGTCATGTACGGCGGATTCATCGCCACCAAAAACGGCGTAAAACTTCTGGAATATAACGCGCGGTTTGGCGATCCCGAGGCGATGAATATCCTGCCGCTTTTGAAAACGGATTTTGTGGAAGTCTGCCGCCACATCATTGCCGGAACACTCGATAAACTGAAAATTGAATTCGAGCGCAAGGCTACTGTCTGCAAATATATCGTGCCGAAAGGCTACGGCCTGCCCGCCGATCATCCCGATGCCGCTTCCTCCAAAGCCAGGATTGAAGTCGGCGATGTGGGCAAAGCGCGGCTTTACTATTCATCCGTGGATCAGAAAGAAGACGGCCTGTATCTGAGTTCCTCGCGCGCTATCGGCATTGTCGGTATCGCCGACAGTCTGGCGGAGGCCCGCAAAATCGCCGAGGAAGGCGTCAAAGCCATCAAGGGCCCTGTCGCTTATCGCGAAGACATCGGCACGGACACACTCATCCAAAAACGTATCGATCATATAAAGAAGATACGAAAATATTAGTCATGCTCTAAGAGGATTGGAATGTTATTCAATAAACCCCTCACGGATATCATAAAGCAGCGCAAATCCATTCGCAGCTATACGGAGGAACCGGTTGAAAAAGAAAAAAAAGAGGCCCTGAATAAATTCCTTTCAGCAAATACGATCGGACCTTTCGGAACAAAATCGCGCTTTGTCTTCATAACGTCCATCGCACAGGACAGGGAATCTCTCAAAGGTCTTATCACCTATGGAATGATAAAAAATCCCCCGGGTTTTATTATCGGTGCCGTCGAAAAGAAGCCTTACAACCTGGAAGACTTCGGCTATCTGATGGAAAGGAATATTCTGCTGGCAACCGACCTGGGATTAGGCACCTGCTGGCTGGGCGGAACATTCAGCTCCAGCCGTTTCGCGCAAAAGATCGCTCTACAGAATAACGAAGTCCTGCCGGCTGTAACACCTGTAGGCTACGCTGTTACAAAGCTCTCCGTAATTGATTCTGTAATTCGAAATTCCGCCGGAGCGAATAATCGCAAACCGTGGAGTCTATTATTTTTCAAGAACGACAAACCCCTCTCCATTGAGGAAGCAGGACATTATGCCATACCGCTTGAAATGGTCCGTCTTGCACCTTCGGCCAATAACTTTCAGCCCTGGCGAATCATCATGGAATCCGAATCGAACATATTTCATTTTTACATAAAACGCGTTCCCGGCCTGAAACAACTCTCCTTTATGAAATCAGATTTACAACGCGTGGATATAGGTATCGCCATGTGTCATTTTGCGCTTCAGGCAGAAGAAAAAGGATTGAAAGGCCTCTGGAAAGTCCATGATCCCCGCCTGGGAGGCATGACTAAAAAGCTGGATTACATTGCAACCTGGGTCGGCAGCAAGTAATTTATATAGGTGAAATAACGGTTGCATAATTAACATAAATTATTAGCTGTCATTCCATTCTGAATTCAAGATGATACCAAGGCGGCAGTGAAACTCGAATTACAGTTATGGGTGAAATTCGTTAGTTGTAATGAGACTCAAAATTCAGGAACGTAGTAAACTGAATTTTGTAAGTCGAATTATCCAATGGACTGTGACTAATGGAAACTGTTGTCCCGCTTCAGCGGGGCCAGAAGGAGGCTCCGCAGGCGTATCATACACGCGTGACCTTTAGGTTATACGTTGAGGAAGCCGACGACGCAACCAACACAGGTAGCGCTTGAAGGCGGAATGGAATTTATCAATAGCGTGTCACGTGATGCTCCGCCAGTCCGAAGAAATTATTTATCGGATATATCCTGTTGGTTTCATCTTTGAATCTGCCATTGTACATGCCGAACGGCTGATGAAAATCGGATCCGATCACCCCGATACTGATTTTTTCGGATCTTTCGCCTGAAGGAGTGAACAGCAGATCCATGTATCCGTCTTCCGTCCTGACTTTCCACGGATGCAAGACGTTGTGTTCTTCAAATTGAAAGCGCGCCGCTTTGAGACAAAATATTTTGCCGTCAACCCACATGCAGTTTTCATTGAAATCTTCATCATCGGCGATCATGTTCTGGCAGAGATTGAAGGCCAGAAGTTCTCCGTATTCATTATACCCGGCGGCGGTCGCCCATTTCCAGAAACTGACATAGGGATAATATGTTTTCTGTTCATCGAGCAAAGCGATGCTCTCTTTCCGGTCAATCACAATTTCCTGAGCGCCCAGCTTAATGACACCTTCCGCAGGCGCGGCTACTTTATGTGTGTAAAAAGGCCGGAAAGAAGTTACCGGAGAAACCTGAACGAGCGGTTCAATAGAATTCAGATCTTCGAAAAATTTAATGTCTCCCTTTACGGCGGGCAGATTTCTTTTGCCTGCAATATCGATGATGATTCTGTGAAATCCGTCTTTGAGCCTGTTTTCAAAGCGCAAATTATAACCGCTTTTTTTAAATTCACAGCCGTCCTCATAGACCTGTGCGGCGACACGCGCCGCACTGCCCGGCAACTGCGTGCTGTGTTCGAAGCGTTTATTTTCATTTCTGTCATAAGCGTAGAAAAAGGAGACCCCCATAAATTTAGCATCAAAAATAACCATGCCGAAATAATGGCTGGGGGTGATAATGCCGTAATGCTGCCATTCCTTAAGGCGTAATTTTTTCCAAAAGTCGGGAACCCGGGACGAAGAAGAGTACAGGGGGGCATCAAGAATATTCGCGTGGAGAAAAGGCGTACGGAAAGTTCCGAAATTTATCGTACCATCTTTCTCCACCATTTTTTCGGGGGTTGCAACTACCTTTCTCACGGTACCCTCCTTTGGCATTCAATTGTCTTAGGCTATATTTTAAGCTTTGGGCGCTTTGGCCAGTTTCGGAAAATTTTCATCCAGAATCGCATCCCATTTTTCCACAATCGGCTTTATTTTTTCCATCAGCTCTGCAATATCGCCTTCGATTGTAATAGAAACAATCTTATCGCCCTGAGCGATCTGATCGACAATTTTCTGGTCCGCTTCGCTGACCACCTCACCGAAAACCGTGTGCTTGCCGTCCAGCCAGGGAGTATCCACATGCGTGATGAAAAACTGGCTGCCGTTGGTCTGCGGTCCGGCATTGGCCATCGAAAGAATACCGGGTTTGCTGTGGCGCAACTCTTTGACAAATTCATCCTGAAATCTGTAGCCGGGTCCGCCGCGTCCGTCACCGAACGGACATCCGCCCTGAATCATGAAATCGGGAATCACCCGATGAAACTTCAAGCCATTATAGTAACCGCGTCGTGCCAGATTGATAAAATTCCCGACGGTAACCGGTGTTTTATCTGCGAAAAGTTTTAAATTGATTGTTCCCTTACTGGTTTCAATAACCGCTTTTAATTCATTTGCCATTTTAATCTCCTTTGTCTTGTATCGTAGAGTCAGACTAAATATTACGAATTAATAAGTCAAGATAAAAAGGGGAGAAAATATCGAACAGGGATAGCAAGTCTTTAAATTGCTTATCATTGCGATCTCCGGTTGGATGGGGTATACAAACCGCAATGAAGAATGATGCCGATAAAATAAAATATCTTCTGAGCCGCCGATTGCTGGCCTGGTACAGGCGCAACCAACGCTCCCTTCCCTGGCGCAAGACAAGTGATCCTTACCGTATCTGGATTTCGGAGATCATGCTCCAGCAAACTCAGGTTGATACAGCAATTCCCTACTATCATCGTTTCCTGAAAGCTTTTCCCACCGTTTTCTCACTCGCTCGTGCCCCTTTGCAGGATGTACTGAAATCCTGGGAAAATCTGGGTTACTATTCGCGGGCCAGGAATATTTACGCTGCCGCCAAGGTGATTGTGGAGAAGTTTGACGGTCGGATTCCAGATCATTTGGAAGCAATAAAAACACTGCCTGGGATCGGCCAGTACACAGCCGGCGCCATCTTAAGTATTGCCTACGGACATGCTCTTCCCGCCGTGGACGGAAACGTCCGCCGGATTTTATGCCGTCTTTTTGCCATCCGCAACCCCTTGGACGATGCGCAGGAGCAAAAGCGATTGCAGAAACTTGCCGCTTCGCTGATTCCCGTCAAACATCCCGGTGATTTCAACCAGGCCCTGATGGATTTGGGGGCGACAATCTGCAAAGCCAAAAATCCCGACTGTTCCCGTTGTCCGGTTGCCGGTCATTGCCAGGCTCGGCTTCATAATTTACAAAACGTTTTGCCAATAACCGTGAAGACCCCCGCAATCCCGCATCGACAGGCGGCTGCCGCCGTCATCCGTAATTCGAAGGGCATGCTGCTGGTTGTTCAGCGGCCGGCATCGGGCTTGCTGGCCTCGTTGTGGAAACTTCCCGGCGGCTTTATTAAATCAGGTGAAGATATGGAAAACAGTTTGAGGCACAGTGTACAAGAAGAACTGGGCATCTCCGTCAGAACGGGAAAATATCTGGGTTCGGTCAATCATACCTACACACACTTCCGCCTAACCCTTCAGACCCATGAATGCCGTCTGCTGAAAGGCAACCCCAACCCGCTTGGGTGCCAAAACTGGCGATGGGCATCGCCCACCGATTTACAGAACTTGCCGTTGTCGAAGATTGACAGAATGATTCTGGCAGTAATTTTACCAGGTGCAGACAGCAAGAAGATTGATAAAAAAGGAAAAAGACTGCAAAGAAGTTAATATGCGTTTTTGTTGCGCCCCTGATGTGGAGGCAGGTTGATGACCAGCCTGCCTCCACAAAGGAGATGAGAAAACTAGGAGCTAAAGGAAAAGATTTTAATTATACCGCGTTAACATATATTTCGCGGATACGTTTTTTATCAATTTTACCGACGCTCGTTTTGGGAATTTCTTCGGTGATAATATATTGATCAGGAATGGCGTAACGGGGAATCTTTCCCTGCTCGGCGCAGCTCTTCATATGACCTTTCAGAACTTCCGGGGTAATGCCGTCACCTCGGAATTGAGGAGTCAGCACAATCAGCAGCATGGGCCTTTCTCCCCACTTGGCATCGGGAATGCCGACGGCTGCGGCTTCCTGGACCGCTTTATGAAGACTGACGGCATTTTCCAGATCGAGCGAGGAAACCCATTCGCCGCCGGTTTTAATGACATCCTTGAGTCTGTCTGTAATCTGGATATAGCCGTCCTCATCCATATAACCCACATCGCCCGTGTGCAGCCAGCCGCCGCGCCACAGCTCCGCTGTCTTTTCCGGATCCTTGTAGTACCCTTGAGTAAACCACGGGGCACGGACAACAATTTCACCGGTGGTTTTGCCGTCATTCGCCAGGAAATTGCCGGCGGAATCGATAATCCGTATATCGACAAGCGTAATCGGCATTCCTGTCTTGATTGCGATATCGCTTTTCTGTTCGTTGTCGAAATGTTTCATGGACGGTTTCAAATTGGATACGCTGATCACCGGGCAGGTTTCCGACATGCCGTAACCCGTCATAACCTGAATCCCCAGATTAATGGCTGCAACGGCAATTCCCTTGGCCAGACGGGCTCCGCCAATAACTACTTTCCATCCGGAGAGATCGATTTGCTTCGCAATCGGGCTTGTTACGATCATCTGAAGGATCGTCGGCACACAGTGAGAATAGGTCACTTTCTCGCCAACAATAAGTTTAATGAGCATTTCCGGTTCATATTTTCCGGGGTATACCTGTTTGATACCCATCATGGTGGACACATAGGGGAAGCCCCAGGCATGAACATGAAACAGCGGGGTGATGGGCATATAAACATCAGAGGTGGAGAAGCGCAGCGGACTGTCATGACCGCTTACGGCAATGCAAACGCTCATGGCGTGCAGAACAATCTGCCGATGAGTGAAATACACGCCCTTGGGAAGACCGGTTGTCCCTGTCGTATAAAAGGTGGTGGCCTTAGTATTTTCATCGAGCTCGGGAAAATCAAAATCAGCAGATGCCGCGGCCAGAAGTTCTTCATACTCCCCGTCACAGACCATGTCGGTCTTGGGCGGTTCAGCGTTGTCCGAAAGAAGAATAACCTTCTTCACGGATCTCAGCTTGCCTCTGATGGAAGCCAGCAAAGGCAGAAAATCTGTGTTAAGGAGAATCACGTCGGCTTCGGCATGATTCATGGTGTATTCGATCTGGTCGGGAGACAGACGCCAGTTCACCGTAAACAGCACGGCCCCCATCATCGGAATGGCGAAAAAGCATTCCAGATAGCGGTGAGAGTCGTAGTCGAAAACCGCCACGGTATCCCCTTTTTTGACGCCTAATTTCTGAAGAGCACTGCCTAATCTGTTAATCCGTTCAAACAGATCGTTGTAGGTATAACGCATCTTATTCCGGTAAACGATCTCCTGGTTTCCCGCGGTAAGTTTGGGTGTGTTTAACAATTCCTTGATCGTGAGTTGAAACCCGTAATTATTCCCGTTTAAAGATTTATTTTTCATATCGTCCTCCTCTGATCTTTAGTTTTCTCTTTGACCTTATAATCCGCTAAAGCCCCAGAAAGAACAATCCGGCGGAAGCTGTTTTGCGCGTACTGTGAGGGATTAAAAAAAGGTAAGTCGATGACCTACGGAGGTGACGTGAAATGATCAGAGATTATTTTTGGGATTCTCTCTCCTTCTCCACCCAGTTGAGTGCATAACGAAGAAGTTCTGTACTGTTCTTGAGATTGAGTTTTTCCTTAATCCGTTCCCGATAAGTGCCTATGGTCTTGACGCTGAGGTGAAGACGTAAGCCGATTTCGCTGATGCCAAGGCCCTCACCGATGAGTTGGAAAACCTCGATCTCGCGGTCGGTCAGGGCCTGCAGTGGCGATTCTGCCGAATCTTTAGGACCTTCCACAAAACGCGAAAGAATTTGCTCTGTCATTTTGGGGCTGGCATAGATGCCTCCGGAACGTACCTGATGGATGGCCTGAACGATCGACTCGGAGGCTTCCTGTTTCATAACATAGCCTTTGGCGCCCGCACGAAAGGCTCTCGCGGCATAGAGAGACTCATCGTGCATGGAAATGACCAGCATGGTGATCACCCTGTTGAATTTGCGGACCTCTTTGATGAGATCAATGCCGCTCATATCTTTTAACGTAATATCAACAATGATCATGTCCGGTTTCAGTTCGGCTAAGGCCTTCATGGCGCTTTGATAGTCATCCGCCTCGCCGCAAACGCAAAGGTCATCCTCCTGATTGATGAGTTGAGTGAGACCCTGCCTGAAAATGGGATGATCATCGACAATGAGAATTCTGTGCTTACCTGTGTTATTTGTTTTGGTTGCCGCCATACGAGTCAGTCCTTAACGAGATTGAATGTGCAGGTTACCAGCGTGCCGCCGCTTTGCTCTGATTCGATCCGCAAAGATCCCCCCATCATTCTGGCCCGATATTGCATGATCCTGAGGCCAATGCCGCCGACTTTGGTCGTGTCTTTGATTCCCAGGCCGTTATCGAGTATCGAAAGGGAGACAATCCCTTTGTTATTCAAAAGCTCCATGACAATTTTGGAAGACTTGCCGTGTTCGATGGCATTATGAATGGACTCCTTGGCAATATAGTAAAGATGCGTCGCCAAAGAATTATCATCAATGGGAATATGGCGGGGGCAACGGAAGATGCACTCGATATTGAATATATTCGATGTGGAATCGGCCAGTTCTTCCAGTGATGTCTCCAGACCAAGAAAGGTAAGATAGACGGGACATAAGCCGCGGGCCAGGCGACGGGTCTTCTCAATGGCGTCCTTGACCAGTTGATTAATTTCTCCGGCATAGCGGGCATTTTTTTCGGAAAGCGGAACGAGTCTATCCCGCAGCACCTTGGTCATGACATCGATGCCGATGAGATGCTGGCCGAGATCGTCGTGCAGTTCGTAGCCGATCTTCTGGCGCTCCCTCTCCGATGTGTCGAGAACTTCCTTCTCCAGTTTCTTGATCGCTGTGATATCCGTAATAACTCCGAATCCTCCCATGAAATGCCCCTGCGAATCATAGACGGTACGCGGTGAAACAAGCGTATAGATAGGATTGCCTTCTTTATCCATCCAGGTCACTTCATACGATTCGGGTGCATCCTTGTTTCCGATGTTCTTCATCCACGTTTCCAGATCGCGTTTGCTGATGAAGTCCCGGCTCGGTCGGCCGACGATCTGCTCCCGCGGCAATTGCAGAATCTTGCATATCTTGTCGTTGACATAGGTGATGATGCCGTGGCGGTCCTGAATTCCCAGTCCCTCGTTCATGCTTTCGACAAGCAGACGGAATTTCTCCTCGCTGTCGCGCAACGCTTTCTCTGTCCTGGCTCTTTCCGTAATATCCACCATGGAAGCGATGCTCTGCGAAGTTCTCGGAATCATGGCGATGGTCATAAACACATGGAGAAATTTTCCATTCTTGTTTTTAATTTTAAATTCGTAATTTCTGGGTGCCGTGGATGGATCTATTCGCCTCATTCTGTGAAAAAAAAGCAAACGATCGACATCGTCTTCAGCCACATATTTAGTCCAGGTATGGCCAATGATTTCTTCACGGCTATAGCCGGTAAAGTTCGCAAAATCGTTGTTCATCATGGAGATGGTCGTGTCCTGTTCGATGACGATGGTTGCCGTGCCGGAATTTTCAAACAGGGTCTGGTAGAAATGCTCCGAATGAGTCAATTCCTCTTCGATTTTTTCATATTTCCGGATCTGCGATTGAAGATCTTTGATTTCCTTACGAGCCGCGTCCAGTTCTTCGATAAGTTGAGTCCTGGTTTTATATCCCTTCTTCATCAACGAACCTCGATTGTTTTGTCGCTTGAATTGTATATGAGAAAGCAATGCTTGTCCAATGGATAGTATCCGGGTTCATACCCGGTTAAGCAAACCCTCAAAACGCCGGACCGGACAGACGTAAATTATTACACTTCTTCTTTGTTTCTTGCGGGAATTCCCGGCATCAATTTCTTCCTTGACTTTCTTTCTTAACAGGAGCAATTTTTAAACAATAGTTTGTTCTGTAATATTTTTATTAAATTTTAACGGCTAAAATTAGTCGTGGAGATTTGATATGGCTGTAATCATCACAACGCTGGTTGAAAACACTGCCGGTATGCCATACGTTCTTGCGGAATGGGGACAAAGCCTGCTAATTCAAACGGATGGAAAGAAGATATTGTACGATACAGGTCCTTCCGGAATCATTATTGAAAACGCCAAAAGGCTCAGCGTCGATCTCAGCGACATAGACGTAATCGTGCTGAGCCACGGCCACTACGATCATACCGGCGGATTAAAGGATGTTTTGTCTCTGATTAAGGAAGTAGTTACAAAACCTGATGGTGTGGAGATTATTGCCCATCCGGACGTTTTCCAGCAGAAATGCTTCTATGTAAAAGGCCAACAGCCTCACGATATACGGATTCCCTTTACAAAAGTGGAACTGGAATCACTGGGCGCACATTTCCATTTCAGCAAAAAGCCTGTGGAAATAAGTAAAAATATACTGACGACGGGCGAAGTAGAAATCAGCAACAGCTATGAGAAGATCGACACTGTCCTGTACGTGCGGGAAGGCGACAACTATATCCCCGATTGCGTTGCGGACGACCTGAGCGTTATAATCAAGACGGATGCCGGATTGATCGTGCTCCTTGGCTGCGCCCATCGCGGCATGATCAATAATATCACGCACGCTCAGAAGATCACAGGCATCAACCGCATATACGCAGTCATAGGCGGAACACATCTTGTAAGCGCCGGACCGGAACAAACGAGCAGGACCGTTGAAGCGCTAAAAGGGTTTAACATACAGAA
>JAJFTS010000052.1 GCA_021372815.1 Deltaproteobacteria bacterium
CCGGAGTGATTGGCGGCAATGTCTTTTCTTCTTTCTTCGTCAACGATCAATTTTGCCTTCGCGCCGATATTAATCTCGCCTTTTTGGACAATACCTTTATGGACGATAAAATTCTCCACGGGTTTTTTCGTATCGTTAACCTTAAAGCTGAAACCAGCGCCTTCCAGATACCCCGTGTCTCCGGTCTGTCCGCCCGATTCTCCGTAAAACGGTGTGACATCCAGAACGATTTCCGCCTTTTGGCCTTCACGCGCCGCATCCGCCGGTTTGCCGTCGACAAATATCGCCAGTACTTTGGCGTTTTCTTTATTGATCATTTCGTAGCCGCAAAACTCGCTGACGATTCCCGAGCTCGAAGCTTTAAGATAGCATTCGGCAACCGCTTCTTCGCCGCTGCCTTTCCACGCGCCGCGCGCACGTTCGCGCTGCTGTTCCATTTCGGCTTCAAAACCTTCGTTGTCCAGAGTGAAGCCATCGCGTTTGACAATGTCCGCCGTCAAATCCGTGGGGAAGCCGTAAGTATCGTAAAGTTTGAAAACCAGCGTGCCGGGGATGACCGATTTGCCGTCTTTTTTCAGCGCTTCTGTTTCTTCATTGAGGATGCGCAGTCCCGCATCGAGCGTTTCCATGAAACGCTGTTCCTCATTCAAAATCATTTTGGTGATGAAAGAAGCCTTTTCCACCAGGTCGGGATAAATGCCCTGCATCATGTCAATAACCACCTGGGCGCTTTCATTCAGGAAAGGTTTATTGATGCCGAGCAATTTGCCGTGGCGGGCGGCGCGGCGCAGAATGCGTCTGAGCACGTAGCCGCGTCCTTCGTTGCTGGGCGTGATGCCGTCGCCGATTAAGAAAGTCACCGCGCGGCTGTGATCGGCAATGACCCGGATGGAAATATCGTTTTCGGCGTTCCGGCCGTAAGTCTTGCCGGAGATTTTTTCCACAAAGCGGATAATCGGAGTGAACAGGTCGGTATCGTAATTGCTCTTCTTGCCCTGAATAACGGCGGTGAGGCGTTCCAGTCCCATGCCCGTGTCGATGTTGGGTTTGGGGAGCGGCGTCAGTTTGCCCGACGCATCGCGGTCGAATTGCGTAAAGACGTTATTCCAAATTTCCAGATGGCGGTCGCAGTCGCAATGGACATCGCATTCGGGACGGCCGCAGCCGGTGTCCTTGCCCTGATCGTAAAGGATTTCGGAACAGGGGCCGCAGGGACCGGTTTCTCCCATCATCCAGAAATTGCTTTTCTCTCCCATGCGGACGATGCGGTCCGCGGGAACTTTCATCTTTTTATTCCAGATTTCAAAGGCTTCATTGTCGTCTTCGAAAATGGTGATCCATAGTTTTTCTTTGGGAAGTTTGACCACGTCGATTAGATATTCCCAGGCCCAGGCGATGGCTTCTTCCTTGAAATAATCGCCGAAGGAAAAATTGCCGAGCATTTCGAAAAAGGTGTGATGACGGGCGGTGACGCCGACATTTTCCAGATCGTTGTGCTTGCCGCCGGCGCGCGCACATTTCTGACAGGTTGCCGCTTTGGTGTAGCCCCTGTTTTCCAGACCTAAGAATGCATTTTTGAACTGCACCATACCTGCGTTGGTGAAAAGCAGCGTGGGGTCATCCTTGGGGATCAGCGATGAACTTGCCACGATAGTGTGCCCCTTGCTTTCGAAAAAATTTAAGAAACTTTCCCTAATTTCATTACCAGTCTTCGCCATCAATATCTTCCTTTTTAATCCTTCCCAGTTTATTTAAAATCAGTCCCGGCGGGAAACCCCGTCCCATCAGGGTCTGAAAGATTTTCCGTTTTTCCTTGACATCAGAAGCGGACAATTTTTTTTTGGCCGCTTTTTTCCTGATTAAAATTTCAATGGCCTCTTCTTCCGGTAATTCCTGCCGCGCCTGTTCTATGGACGAATCGATTAAGTCCGCTGTAAGACCTTTTTCTCTTAAACTGGCAGCTATCTTTTTGTTTCCCCAGAGCTTGTTTGCAGCAAGATTGCGCGCCCAACTTACGGCAAAAGAGGCATCATTGAGATACTTCAAATCGTGAAGTTTTTCCAGTGTTTCTTTAACGACAACTGCGGGAAAACCTTTTTCCCGCAGTTTCTTTTCCAGCTCTTTTTCCGAATGCGGCCGCAAAGACAAAAGACGAAATGCCTTTTGCTTTGCCGCTTCCAAATCGAGAACTTTCACTTATCCTCTTCCTGATCTTTGGGCAGAGCGCCCAGTTTGACGCGGACTTCGTTTTCCACCTGCGCCATAATTTCGGGATTATCCTTTAAGAATATTCTGGAGTTGTCCCGCCCCTGGCCGATGCGGTCGCCCTTGTAGGAATACCAGGCGCCGCTCTTTTCGATGATGCCGTTTTCTGCCGCCAGATCCAGCACATCGCCTTCTTTGGAGATGCCTTCGCCGAAGATGATGTCAAATTCCGCTTCCCGGAAGGGCGGGGCCATCTTGTTTTTGACCACCTTGACCTTGGTGCGGAAGCCGATGACATCCTGACCGTTTTTGATGGAGGTCATCTTGCGGATATCGAGGCGCTGGGATGAATAGAATTTCAGGGCGTTGCCGCCGGTGGTCGTTTCGGGATTGCCGAAGAAGACGCCGATTTTCATGCGCAGCTGATTGATGAAAATCACGGTGGTTTTGGATTTGCTGATTGAGCCGGTAAGCTTGCGCAGCGCCTGC
>JAJFTS010000057.1 GCA_021372815.1 Deltaproteobacteria bacterium
TGCGGTGAGGCTGATCAGCACAAAGAACTGAACCGACGGCCGACGGCGGCCGAATACTCTAAGGCTATCAATACAGCAAAGGCGCTTGGGCTTCATCGGGGATTCCGGGTGCCTGCTTCCTATTTCTAGAGATGATTGACAATGCCGGTTTTCGCCTGTTCGAGCTGTGCTTCGCTTTGCATTATTCATCAATATTCCCACTGGTATATTTGCCTGTTGATTATTAAAATAAATATCAGAAAATTCGTCAATGAACAAACCCAAGAGGTATACAGTGCGAGTCTATCTGGACAATTCCATCATCGGACGACTCCAGGATATTAAAAGAGGAGTCAAGCGAAAAAGCAAGATGCTGGAGGAAGACATGGCTATTCTCCCCGGTCTGCTCCACTTCTGCGCCCAAAATGGAATTGAACTCTGCGTTTCGGATTACGCCGGAACTGAAATAGAAAAGTTGCGGTCGAGTATGCCGGATCTGACCAATGCCCTGATGGACACATTACACTCTTTTATGCTGATTCCGGCACGGAATACCGTAAGGGACAATAATAACCATCCTGATCCGGGTGACGCCTGCTTTACGGAAAACAGAGTTGATTCACTGGTCCATAAACTAGAAGATTTTCTGCTCAGTAAAACGCAGGTAAAGAATGATACCAAAAAACAAGCGGTAAAATGGGATGCCTGTCATCTCGCCGTCTGTAAAGATAATGGCTGCCACGTTTTTCTGACATGCGACTATGCCTCCATATGGGTATACCGGAGATTCCTG
This sequence comes from Deltaproteobacteria bacterium, assembly GCA_021372815.1. Lineage (GTDB taxonomy): Bacteria > Desulfobacterota > Syntrophia > Syntrophales > Smithellaceae > Smithella. The sequence continues at coordinate 773 of JAJFTS010000057.1, forward strand.
AAACGGCTTTTCGGCATTGAAATCAAACGACCGGTTGAACTGATGGCCCTGGTTAATACAGCCAGAGTCTGATCAGGGATCGCGTGAAGGAAACCATTTTTTACGAATTTCGCGGGGATGGGGCACGACGCCTGAAATGAAACTGTAAGCAACAGAGGAATTCCTGATGTGGAGAGCCTTCTTAATCAATGATCCGTCGGGCGATCCGGGTGTCTATCTGGAAATCAAACACCGCCGGGAAGCTTTTTTGTTTGATCTGGGAGACATACAACGCCTGCCGCCGCGGAAGATTCTCAAAATTAAGTATATCTTTGTATCTCATACCCATATGGATCATTTCATTGGATTTGACCACCTGCTGCGCATCTGCCTGGGGCGGGATCAGCACATTTCCCTCTTCGGCCCGCCGGGCATCCTGGCCAATGTGGAAAGCAAATTAGGAGCCTATACCTGGAATCTCGTCGAAAATTATACCAATGATTTTGAACTGGCCGCTACTGAAATTCACGACGCTTATAGATTAACCAGATATTATCGTTGCCGCAATGCCTTTCGTCCCGAAGACGAAGAAAGGAGCGCCATATCAGGTTCAAAACTCGTTGAGGGAGATTCCTTTATTGTCAAAGCCGCTTTTCTCGATCACAGCATTCCCTGCCTGGCTTTCAGCTTTGAAGAAAAAACCCGCCTGAACATCAAAAAAAATGTCCTGTCTGAAATGGGATTGCCCACGGGTGCCTGGCTTACCGGATTAAAAGAACAGATCATGAATAATCAACCTGAAGACACGCCGGTGCGCATCTGGGGGAAAAATGAAAAAGTCATGGTGAAGGAAAAGTTTCTGCCCCTCGGCCTGCTGCAAAAAGATGCGGTAAAAATTACCGCTGGACAAAAGGTGTGCTACATTACCGATGCGGTCTGGAGTGATGAAAATATCGGGAAAATGGTCGAACTGGCCCGGGGAGCCGAATTGTTATTTATTGAAGCGCCTTTCCTTCATGAAGATGCGGCAACTGCTGCCAGAAAATATCACCTTACCGCCCGCCAGGCAGGCGCCCTGGCGTCCATGGCCGGCGTTAAACGTTTAAGCCTTTTTCACTTTTCACCGAAATACAAAGGAATGGAAGATGCCCTGCAAAGGGAAGCCATGAACGCCTTCCAAAACAAATAATTTCTAACCAATAATATAACATCTGGATATTACAATTGTTTTCATATAGTGGTTAGAAAGTTGACATTTTGTTTTCTATACTTATTTTTAAATTAATCGGTTAATTAATAAAATGTTGCAGAACCATTCCAGGCAAAACTTTAGATGGCTGACTGGAGAAATAATCAATATCAGAAATATGAAAAAGAATTAAGGAGGGTTGCCATGTATTTTTTTACCGCCAGTGAAGTCGTTGAATTCGCCGAACGGATACATGAGAACGGGGCAAATTTTTACCGATACGCCGTCCAGCTTGTGCATAATGAGGAAGCAAAAGAACTTTTTGCCGAACTTGCTGAAGAAGAGTTGAAATATGAGAAAACGCTGGAAAAGATCTTTGCCGGTATTGAAGAATCCATACTGGAGGAAACGTACGTCGGCGAACATGCGCAATACATCAGGAATTACATAGACAACAACATCGTCTTCACCCAGCAGGTCATCAATGCCGATATGGCATTAGTCAAAGACGCCTGTTCCGCCATTGATTTTGCCGTCCGCCGGGAACTCAACTCCATCTCTTTCTACGAAAGCATCAAATATCTCGTGCCGGAGAGCCAGCATGAGGTCATTGACCACCTCATTGCCGAGGAGAAGGATCACTTCGTTCAGCTCACAAATCTGAAAAAAAGTCTGCGGTAAATTATTGCCCGGTAGCAACCGGCTACTTTCTCCGAAACGGTTTATTTTACCAATAAATTGTTTCGACAGGAGGGGGAAAATGTCCAAAATTTAATGTCTTTTCTGCATTCAAGTTCCGAAGATTTCTACTATTCGTTCGTAACCTGAATCCGACAAAATCATTTTCCGGTTAATGAAAAAGGCAGGGTCGATAATGACTCTGCCTTTTGTTATGCGTGATTTTACGAGTAATTGTTGAGTTATGATGTTATCTTCTTTGAAGGTTTTGGATAACATCAGGTCAGTCTTATTACTTTGGGCTGAACGAGTCTCTCATAGTCCTGGTAAGACATCCGGACCAGTTCAGAGTGAGAGCAGGCATTAAAATAGATTTCTTCATCATCCGTCAGATGTTGATCCACATAGACATCCATTCCGTAAATGTTGCCGAAAGGAGGCATCGCACCGACCTCACAATCCGGAAACATATCTCTAAATTGCCCTTCAGTGGCGAGTTTGATCTCCTTGTCACCGATTGCCTTCCGGAAATGATCGAAATCAATGGAATGATTGGCCGGGAGAACGGCCATGGCCATCTTTCCATCAATGGAGACGATGACGGTCTTTGCCACCTTTCTCCCGTTGATGTGCAAAGACTGGGCAATTTCCCGGGCTGTATAGGCCGGTGAATGAGTAAACTTCACATACTTAACCTCCTGGCTGTCCAGGAACTCTTTTAATTTTCTTGCCGGCATAAGTGACCTCCTTTCAATCTTGTTGACGGGGTTTAAATGTTTCCGGAAACAGTCTTGTCAAAAGAAACGGGATCACAACGTTTTACAACAGAAGGCGGGAAATGCAGTATCCGTATTGAACTTTTTTATTATAATAGCACAAAAAACGGGACCGGAAAATAAAAAATGATGCTGACGGCAACAGTGTCATTGCGAGTTTATTGTGTGTGATTCCAGACATTACTCCTTTTAATGAGGAACCTTCAATTTTATCTTTTTATAAAAGCGAGGGCTTGTAGATATAATCTTCCATTTACACGACCGCACTTCACCGAATTATGGTGCAGTCGGCAATTCCGCCATTTCGGAAATTTTGAAAAACGGAAATCGGATTAAACTTCTTTCAGAAAGAACTTGAGCCAGGCCAGCAGGCCTTTTTCACCTTCAGCATCATAGTGGCTCTTTTCCATGCAGGATTCTTTCGCCACACTTACAAGCGGGGTGTAACCAGACTTGCCTTCATGAATACTCTTTTTGCCCAGCAGACCGCTTCTCTCACCGCTTGTTGATGAAAGCGCAACGATGGGAATTCCGGCATCTTTCCCTCTGCTCTCATATTCCTTTTTCAATCTTTTTATGACTTCCCAGCCGTCCATCACAGGCATATGCAGATCGAGTACGATCAGGAGAGGATCGCGTTCGTACTTGGTGCGGATTAAATTAAGAGTCTCCAGCGCTTCGGCGCCGTTGGTCGCCTCAAAAACAACCACAGACGGAGCAAACGCTTTAACTTCCCGGGCAACCTTCATCCGGATACCCTTCTCATCATCCACAAGCAAGACAGTGTCGCTTGCCGGATCCATGTGCCGCTTGACGGATTCCAGAAGTTGCAGGTAATCGTCTTTCTCACAAGACTCGATATCATCTCGTTTTTCTGTCATTGCGATGCTCCTTTGCGCTAAAGTGTAATGGTAAACACGGTCCCTTTTTCATCAGTATAACATTTTATCGTTCCACCGTGCACGTCAACAATTTTCTTTGTGATTGTAAGCCCAAGTCCGGTGCCGCCTTCCTTTTTCGTCTTGAACGCCACAAACAGATTATTCGCTATTTCCGGCGGTATGCCGGGACCATTATCGCTTACGACCAGAACAATTCGTCCATTTTGCGCTGACGATGAAATTCTTATTTTGGGGTTCGGCACCTTGTACTCGACAAGCGCTTCCACACCGTTCTTGCACAGATTGAAAAGCGCCATTTTCAGTTGCGACGCGTCAAGATTTTTTACACCGATTTCCCTGTTGAGGTCAAGCTCTACGCTGAAATCGACGGCTTTCAGTCCTGTTGCCAGCGCCTTCACCTGCACGGCCGTTTCCGACAGAACATCATTGATATTCACCGGCACAAAATCGGGACTGTAGATGTTGGTAAACTGCAGATACGTCGTGGCCAGACTGACGCCCTCTCGGATAGAGGTTTCCGACAGTTCAAAATCCTGCCGGATGTTTTCTTCGTTAAGAACAGCCGGCGTGCCCCGGCGAATAT
>JAJFTS010000076.1 GCA_021372815.1 Deltaproteobacteria bacterium
GAAAAAAAATCAGGAAGAACTGATCAGGAAAAACACGGAAATTGATGAACAGAGAAAACATATCCAGCATGCTCTGGAAAGACTGGAAAAAACTTATGAAGAATTGAAAGCTTCCCAGTTAAAAATCCTCCAGCAGGAAAAAATGGCTTCCATCGGACAACTTGCCGCCGGTGTGGCCCATGAGCTGAACAATCCCATGGCTTTTATTTCCAGCAATTTGGGCACGCTGGACAAATACGTCCATCGTTTAATGGATTTTATCACAACGCAGTCGGAAATTATTGAATCCCTTCAGGACAAAACCGTCGTTAAAAAAGTTGATGAGAAGCGCAGGGAATTGAAACTGGATTATGTCGTGAAGGATATCAGAGGAATGATCAGAGAGTCTCTCGACGGTTCGGACAGGGTGAAAAAAATAGTCCATGAACTCAACTGCTTTTCCCGGATGGATGAGGAAGAATATAAAGAAGCCGATATCCATGAATGTATCGAAAGCGCCATCACGATTGTGTGGAACGAGTTAAAATATAAAACCACTCTGGAAAAAGATTACGGCAATCTGCCCCGCATAAAATGCTATCCCCGGCAGATTAATCAGATCTTTGTGAACCTGCTCATCAATGCCGTTCATTCCATCGATGAGAAGGGAATAATCCGTATTAAAACGCGGCGCAAAAACGGGTCGATCTGCATGGATGTTTCCGATTCCGGCGGCGGAATACCGCAGGAAAATCTTGCCAAAATCTTCGAACCTTTTTTTACCACAAAGGCACCGGGCAAGGGAACCGGTCTGGGGCTGAGCATTACTTATGAAATTGTCCAGAAACACAAGGGGGAAATAACGGTTAAAAGCGAAGTGGGCAGGGGGACAACGTTTACCATAAAAATACCGGTTGTTTAACAGAGCAGAGAGGCGAGGAGATTCTTCACCCTTCATGTGTAAAGCCATTTTTCGTTTGACATGAAGTTTTATCTGTGATTTACGAATCGGCAAAGATATTAAGATGTTGAGTATTAAATACCGCGAACCCAAAATCGGGAGTTCGCCTGTTTTTTTAATTGCCGTATGAAAAGTTTAATAAATTTTAAGTGGAGGTGGATATGTCGAGAAATATTTTCAGAATGATTCTTGTATTGTTTTTCAGCTTTTTGATGGCCGGAGCAGTTTTCGCCGCTCCTCCCGTGAAGATTGGCGCGTTGTTTTCCGTGACCGGTCCCGCATCACCGCTGGGTGAACCGGAACGCAACACAGCGGAAATGATGGTAGCGGAAATAAACAAAGCCGGTGGAATAAACGGCCGCCAACTGGAACTCATCGTGTATGACACTCAGGGCGACGCCACCAAGGCTGTACAGGCGGTTAACAAACTGATTAAAGACGACAAGGTTGTGGCGATCATCGGTCCGAGCACGACAGGCGACAGCATGGCGATTATTCCCGTCGTGGAGAAAGCCGCCATTCCTCTCATTTCCTGCGCGGCAGGAATTAAAATAACAGATCCGGTGAAGAAATGGGTGTTTAAAACGGCGCAAAACGATGTTCTGGCCGTCATGAGAATTTATAAGAACTTGCAGAAGCAGAAAATTTCCAGGGTGGCGATACTTACCGTTTCCGACGGATTCGGCTCTTCCGGCCGGGAACAGCTGAAATTGAAGGCCAAAGAATTCGGCATCAGTATCATTTCGGATGAAACGTACGGGCCGAAAGACACCGATATGACCGTCCAATTAACCAAAATTCGCAATAGTAATGCTCAGGCCGTTATCTGCTGGGGCACCAATCCCGGTCCGGCCATTGTCGCCCGAAACGCCCAACAACTGGGTATAAAAATTCCCCTTTATATGAGCCACGGTGTTTCTTCCAGGAAATTTATCGATCTTGCCGGTGACAGCGCCGGGGGAATTATGCTTCCTTCCGGAAAGGTTATCGTTGCCGATCAGCTGCCCAATTCCGATCCGCAGAAAAAAGCCCTGATGAGCTATGTAAATAAATACAGAGCACGCTACAAAGTGGAAGGCGATCATTTCGGCGGTCATGCCTGGGATGCGGTTATGCTGTTGAAGAACGCCATGGAAAAGGGAGGGTTTGCTCCCGCGGCTATTCGTGATCAACTTGAGAAAACAAAAAAATTTGCCGGTATTGGCGGCACCTTTAATTTTTCTCCGCAGGATCACGCCGGTTTGAACATTGACGCCTTCGTTTTGGTCAAGGTTGAAAAAGGCGACTGGAAATTAATCAAATAATAAGTAATCAATTGATTTAAAATAACCATTTTACAGGCGGCACGGGCCCAAAACCCGCGCCGCTTTGTATTTAAAACAGATAAATAATATAAATTTATACCATTTCCAGGTCAAAAATGATATTGAAACGGCGAAGCGTATGATAAAAACGCTGGGAAAGTCGATAAAGAAGTCAATAAAAACAGAGCTTTGACTTGGAAGTGGGATTGTAAATGGACAATTTTCAGCAATTATTTCAATATATCCTGACAGGCTTATCCAATGGCGCCATCTACGCTCTGATCGGTTTCGGCTTTGCCATAATTTATAACTCCACCGGCATCATTAACTTTGCCCAGGGCGAGTTCGTCATGCTTGGCGGAATGTTGACTATTTTTTTTCTGTCAGTTTTTCAAATGCCGCTGGTGCCGGCAATATTGCTGGCGATTGTTGTCTCGACTGGTGTCGGTATTTTATTCGAACGCCTGGCTATCAGACCGCTGAAAGACGCGCAACCGTTCAGCCTGATTATTATCACCATCGGCGCGAGCATTTTTCTCCGCGGCGCGGCCATGCTGATCTGGGGCAAGGATACTCATGCGCTGCCCGCTTTTTCCAGCAATGATCCTCTGTATATCGCCGGCGCCACCATTTTGCCCCAGCATCTCTGGATTCTGGGCGTTACGGTTTTGATTATTATCGCCAGCAGAATTTTCTTCAATTACAGTGTTGTCGGAAAAGCCATGCGTGCCTGTTCCTACAATCCACGCGCGGCGGGACTGGTCGGTATTAATGTGAAAAGCATGGTTTTGCTTTCCTTTGCTCTGAGTTCGGCGATCGGTTCCCTGGCGGGAATCATTATCGCTCCGCTGACGATGACCTCCTACGATGTCGGCGCGATGCTCGGCCTGAAAGGATTCTGCGCGGTTATCATCGGCGGAATGAGCAGCGGCATGGGAACTGTTTTTGGGGGGCTTCTGCTGGGGCTTCTGGAGTCTCTGGGCGCCGGTTATATTTCCGCCAGCTATAAAGACGCCATTGCTTTTATTATTTTACTGTTGATATTGTTTATCCGTCCCGAGGGTTTATTCGGCAGCAAGGAGACGGAAAGATTTTAGAATAACAGGATTTGTTTTCGGATAAAAGTTTTAAAAGTTACGGAAATCTTAATATGGTAACGGTAAAAAAACGCCAGCTACTGGTTTTCTTCGTTTTCGCAGCCGCCGTGCTGCTGGCGCCGTTTTTTCTGAAAGGGAATTATCTCCTGAATGTGCTTGTTTTTGTCGGCATCAATACCATGCTGGCCATCGGTCTGAATCTTCTGCTGGGGTACGCCGGGCAGATTTCTCTGGGGCATGCCGCTTTTTTCGGCATGGGTGCCTACATTTCCGGCATCATCACTTCGCGGTTTCCGGTCGAACCGTTTCTGATAATATTTCTGGCGGCTCTGTGCGTGGGCGTGATTGCATTCATCATCGGCTTTCCCATTTTAAAACTAAAGGGGCATTATCTGGCGATGGCCACGCTGGGCTTCGGCATCATCATGTACATCATTTTCAACGAAACCGTGGATTGGACCGGAGGGCCTTCAGGTTTGTCGGGAATTCCCAATCTTAGGGTCGGTTCGCTGGTTTTTGACAATGACTGGAATAATTATTATCTGGTCTGGGTATTTACTCTGGCCGTGATGCTGCTGTCCATCAATTTATCCCGGTCCAGAATCGGCCGGGCGCTCCGCGCCATTCATGATTCGGAAGTGGCCGCCCGTGTGATGGGCGTTAATGCCAGAATACTGAAAGTGCAGATATTTACGGTATCCGCCGTTATTTCCGCCGTTGCCGGGAGTCTTTATGCCCATGTCATGACTTTTATCGCTCCGGCTTCCTTCGGTTTTAACTTTTCCGTGGAGCTGCTCACCATGATAGTTATCGGCGGTCTGGGCAGTGTTTACGGTTCATTTCTGGGCGCGGCAATTTTGACCATGCTGCCGGAGCTCCTGCGCGTTTTCCAGGATTTGGATATTGTTATTTACGGATTGATGCTGATTTTAATGACCATGTATATGCCCGGCGGCTTGATCGGCGGCATGGAGGCGGCGGTGCGATTTGCCCTGAAGAAAATCGGCAAAGGGGAAAACAATAATGCTCAGGCTTGAAAATATAACCCAGGTTTTCGGCGGCCTGACCGCCTTGGAAGACGTTTCTTTCTCCGTTAAAGAGGGGTCGATAACCGGGGTGATCGGCCCCAACGGCGCGGGCAAGACCACGCTTTTTAATATTGTTACCGGTCTTTATACCCAGACGAAAGGGGAGGTTTTTCTCGGCGGGGAAAATATTTCTTTTTTAAACACGGAAGAGCTGGCGAAGCTGGGACTGGTGCGCACATTTCAGAATGTGGAGCTTTTCCGGCAGATGACGGTGCTGGAAAATGTCATGATTGGACTGCACACCAAAAGCGCCAGCGGTATTTTTTCCTGCGCCTTTAAACTGCCCGGTCAGATCAGGGAGGAAAAGTACATCCTGCAGAAAAGCCGGGAGTGGCTCACATATACCGGCATTACCGATCTGGCCGATATCACAGCCGGCAATTTACCGTTCGGCAAGGGCAGGCTGCTGGAAATTTCCCGGGCGCTGGCCGCTGAACCGAAGATTATTTTAATGGATGAGCCCGCCGCGGGTCTCAATAGCCGGGAAACCGCCGAGCTGGCCTCGCTTATCCGTAAAATCAAAGAGTCCGGCGTGACGGTTGTGCTGGTGGAGCATGATATGGATCTGGTGATGGATATTTGTGAATCCATTGTTGTTTTAAATCTGGGGAAAAAACTTGCCGAAGGAACACCGCGGCAGATTCAGGAGAATCCCGCCGTCATTTCGGCGTATTTAGGTGAGGGGTAACGGCCGAGTATAATTTATAGGAATTGTCATTTCGAGCGTAGCGAGAAATCTAATTTAAGATTGCCACGTCGTCTAAGGGACTCGCAATGACGAATTAGAAACAATGTTAAAGATAAAAAACATCAATACATTTTACGGACAGGCGCAGGCGCTGAAAAATGTTTCTCTGCATCTGACTGAAGGCGAGATCGTTACGCTGATCGGCGCCAACGGAGCCGGCAAGACGACGCTTCTTAATTCTTTGTCCGGTGTGGTGCCGCCCCGCAGCGGACAAATTATTTTCAATAACGTTCCCATTAACAATCTTCCCGCCCATCAGATTGTTCGTTTGGGCATTTCGCAGGTGCCCGAAGGCAGACAGGTCTTCAAACCTGTTTCGGTGGAGGATAATCTGGAACTGGGAGCTTATCTGCACCATAAAATGTTCGGCGGCGGTGATGAGATTAAGAAAAATAAAGAAATGGTTTATGACTTGTTCCCCATTTTACGGGACCGGCGTAAACAGCTGGCCGGGACGCTGTCGGGAGGAGAACAGCAGATGCTGGCCATCGGCCGGGCGTT
>JAJFTS010000080.1 GCA_021372815.1 Deltaproteobacteria bacterium
AAATTGCCAGCGGAATATTCCGCCGGTCAGATAGACGCGGCTGATATCCGGTGGTACGCGCGACGCTGCTTTGGCGGCCTCCGATTTCATGGTTACGGCCAGAGCATGCTCAATGGGAATTCCCTGATTCTTGTCGGAAACAGTTGCCGAAACGCTGAATACTCCGCAGCGTTCCATCCGGATCGGCAAGTCGTTCCGTAACGTTTGTCCTTCGTTCCCCAGGTAGTCCCGAAGGATGGAATCCACATCGTCGGCGGCAATGTTCAATTTCTCCAGAACGCGCTGCAGATTTATTCCCGATCCGGCGCCGCAGGAAGGATTTTTTTCCAGAAAGCGCGGGGTGATGCCTTGCTGCTGATGTGCTGCCGCAATACAAAACCCGGACGCGGAGAAATCAATGATCGCCGCAGACTGTACGGGTTGTAGATGATCCGGTGGATTCGTCAAAAGACAACCGGCCGCCTGCCAGAGAACAGTTTCCGGGTGCAGACGCTTTCCATGTCCCAAAAAGCTCCGTGCCTGCGCCGATAGTTTCCCTGTCAAATAGATTTCGGGACTGCCCCCGGTTTTTTCTGTGCTTTCCCTCCGGATGTTTTTTACATCATCCAGAAAATGTTCCAATTGTCCACGATGCAAATAGATGCGGTCATGAGGCTCCCCGCTGTTGCCGTCCGCATGTCGAATATGCAACTTTTCTATACCGGCATCGATGAATAAATATGTTTTGCCTGTCATAATTAAACCTGAATGTGTCCGCTTAACCCGACTGAATGGGAAGGTTAATACACTTAATCGGGGGGATTATCAATGTTTCGCTGAGACTTAAAAGAAAGCAGACATTTAAAGCCTGTTTCGCTGAATTTTAAAGTCAACAAACACACAAAACAACATCATAAAAAAAGTAATTTCCATGAATAGCCATTATTTACAATGTGTTGGACATTATCAGCATTATTTGGGGTTGTATTTAAAGTATTCCATATGATATTCGTTTACTTATTGAATGAGACGCAAAGGATGAATTGCATAATATGAAAATACTGCTCATTGCCATGCCGGATACCGCCGATTACATTGACAACATAACCCGTCAACCGAATCTGGCGCTTGTTTCTCTGGCGGGTAACCTTCCCGGTCACGATGTACGGGTTCTTGATCTCGTTGTTCATAAACCTCATCTGCGTCAGCCGATTGCCGATATTTTAAAAACCTTCCGTCCGCAAATCGTGGGCTTAAGCGCCATGTCTTTTCAGTTTGATACGTTACTGCGTGTTAGCCGGTACATCCGGTCGCTGGATCAGCAGATTATCATGATTGCCGGAGGTTATCACGCGACATTGATGGCGCGCGATGAAAGCGCCGGACAATGGACGGATACACTCGATTACATCGTGCGGGGTGAAGGCGAGGAAACTTTCCGGGAACTGGTTTCCGCAATTGAAAAAAACAGTAGTGCTTACGACGGCATCCCGGGCCTGAGCTACCGCCGTGGAGACCAATGGATTCATAATGGTGAAAGGCCCCTTCTGGATCTGACAAAGATTAATCTTCCGTTGCGGACGGCGCGTCCGTCACAAAACTTCTTTTTCGGTACCTGGTCATTGGATGTCGCCGAAACCTCCCGGGGCTGCCCTTTTCATTGCAAGTTCTGTTCTATTATGCACATGTATGGCTCGGTATTTCGCCAGTTTCCCGTCGAAAGAGTCATTGCCGATCTGCAAAATATTCGCGCCCAGGGTACGGAGGCCGTTTTTTTCTCCGATGACAACATCACTTACGATATAGGTCACTTTCATGACATTTGTGATGCCATCATCGCCAATGGCCTGAATGATATGATTTACCTGACTCAGGTAACGGCAGTCGGTCTTGCGGATAATCCCGATCTGGTCGTGAAAATGGAAAAGGCCAATTTCAAGGTTGCTTTTGTCGGATTTGAATCGATGGAGCCTTCCGCTCTCAAGGAAATGAAAAAACCGACCAGTCCGGAAAAGAACCGGCGGGCGGCCCAACTTCTGCGTCAGCATCATATTGCCATCATTGCCGGGTGCGTGGTTGGTTATCCCGATGATGATTGGGAATCGGTCAGCCGGCAATATAGAATGATCAAAGACCTGCAGCCGGATTCAATTTACGCTCAGTTCCTGACCCCTTATCCTCGCACTCGTGTGCGTGAGGAGTTACAGGCTGAATCATTAATTACCAATAATGATTTCAGCCGCTATGACGGGTTTACCTGTAATATCCGCACTCGCCACTTAAGCGAACAGGAATTATTCAGATGCCTGAAATCACTTACTTTGCGAAAAGTTTTTGACCCGAAAATGATCTTTATTAATGCGTTCTGGAAGATGTTTCCTCTGTGGTATATATTGACTAATAGCCTGAAATGTGTGCTGGATAATTGCTATAACGTTCTGTCCGCAAAGCAGAAGATCAAGCACATGGACATATAAAGGCATGAATACTCTGTCCGGCAAAGACAGTTCCGGCCAAAGGTGTATGTAAAGAAACGAGAGGTTAATATACGAAGTGAAAAAGATCCGTATCGCAATAATTGGTGTGGGAAACTGCGCATCTTCTCTCATACAGGGCATTATTTATTATGGAAACCACA
>JAJFTS010000102.1 GCA_021372815.1 Deltaproteobacteria bacterium
GTGCGGGTCATATAACTATTCTGATCGACATCCTCCATGTAATCATCCGCGTAAATATCGCGAAATATTTTCCGAATCGTCGGGCTTTTGTCATGTCCGCTGTACCAGGCATCAAAAACATCATTCAAATGCCACTTTCCAAAAGCTAAAAAAAAAGTGAAGCGATTTTCGGATTCATAGGTCGATAAGTCTCTGCCATAATTGCTCCTTTTATTAATGGATGAACTGTAATCCTTACTTTTATTATTTTTAAACTATTGTCTTCTTAGAATTGCTCGCCAATGAATCAGCTGAAATTATATTTCTCTGTTATTGCTGAAGGGCCTCTTCGTATTTCTTTTTCATGCCTTCCGGCGGATCGGAGCGCTTCATGGTCGCGATATTGATAAATACCCCGCCCTGCGCTCCCGTTGCAACAACCCTGCCGTTGACCGAGAATTCCATATTGGCGATCCAGCCGGAAGAATCGTACTTTTCCATCCAGATGCTTCCGATAACCTCATCGTGCATTCTTATCGGCTTTTTGTAATCTATATGCGTATGATTGAGAATAGGGACAATCATGTCCGCCATGAGTTTCTGCAGCGAATAATGGACTTCCAGGAATTTGAGCCTTAAATCCTCCATCCAGCGGATATAGGAAATGTTGCTGACGATACCCATAAAATCTATGTCGTAAGTTTTTACCGTGATCGGCATATCAAGATTAAGCGTTCTTCCCTGTGTCATATGAGCCTCCTTTAATGATGTTTTCCACTTCCGTTTGGTCTAATCAAGATTGAATCTGAACTCTATCTCGCACTTTCCGGTCTTATGCATCAGGCACCCGTCAAAAACGGCAGGCGTCGTTTCATATTTCACGCCAAGCGCTTCAAACCATCCCTGCAGCCTCATGACAATACCGCATTGATAAACATCGATCATTCCTGCCTGGGAAACACCCTGATGGGCAAAGCATTCGTGGAACCCGCCCCGGAATACATTTTTTTCCGGGAAATCGTAATACAGTTTCATGAATTCAGGCAGAATCAGCTTATAGGTGGTGTCTATTATCTCTTTAAGCTCTTCAAATGTCGTAATCACCGCCCCTTTAGGCTTGCCCATCATTTTCAGGATTCTTTTAATTTCAATACCGGCCATCGCCCTGACAGCGTTCTTGTTTATTTTGTTTGCCTTTTCCACGCCGGATTCCTGCATGGAGCCGAGCAGCCACATCGCGTCGTGAGTCATCCAGCCCTTGGAAAAGAATTCCCTGATTTCCTTTTTATCGAGCGTATTCATTAAATCCATGGCATCCTCCCTTTTGGTAAATAACCGCGTATCCCTGAAGTTTATATTAGAATCGTTATATTAGAATATACATTCTATTATAAAGCAAGTCAAGAATATTTTAATGATCTTTAAACGGATTTTTTAAGACGAAAAATCAGACAAAAGAGTTTGAGAAAAGATATTATTTTGCTTTTTTCATCACGGCATTATACGTTTCCAGGATGAAATCGGCAACATACCGGGGCGGAATCTGCTTGTCCTGCATATAACGCCGCAGGATTCCCATGGGGGCGTCATGGATGGCGTAAAACGTCCGGTCAATGTTCTCTTTGGTGACGCGGCCGAACTGCTTTTTTGTAAAAGCGGCTATGCCTTCCTGTAATTCGCCGGACAATTTTTGGGCGCGCTTCTTCAAATCCTCCGGCCATTCGCCGGATGTCAGATCATCGATTCTGTACAAAAGCATCACGCGGGCTTCGTTCGGATGATTGCGGACCCACTCCATGCAGAAGCTCATTGCTTTGATTCCGTCCGTCTGAAGGATTTTCAGCCACTCGCCTTGAAACGATTCGATGATATTCAGCCACAGTTCGGCAACAAGCGCGTCGCGCGAGGGAAAGCGGTGATAAACCGACCCCACCGGCGCGGTAACCCGCGTGGCGAGTCCCGCGATGGTTAAAGCGCCGAGTCCCTCCTCCGCAATGATCTTTATTGCCGAATCGATGAATTCTTCGCTGTTAAAATACGCTTTGCGTCCCATGTCAGAATATTGGAATAGAAATTCTATTATGTCAAGTGTAATTCCCTATCCCCTTCCACTGTATAATACCTGATTTTTACTATATAAAAATGTGTCGCAGGTTCTATTTCCAGTCCCTGATTTCGAGTGCCTTAATCCCCTTCCTGTAACATAAAGCCAACATTATTATCGTTTATCGATAATTAATTATTGACATTCAATCATTTTTGTATTAGGATTCATCAAAATTCAAAAAGGAGAAGCTTTTATGGATAACTTATCTAAAATCAAAAAATTCAGTAAGCAATTTTACCTGCTGCTTTCTATTCTGCTTGTAGCGATACCGTTATTGGATATCGGATTCTGGTCGCTGATCAATTACCTGCCGGAAACATTGATAAACGTAAATACCAGCGGAAGCCCGATCGTTCCCAACAAGCTGTCGGTTCAATTGCAGGTGATCGGATTTATTGTCAGCCTGCTTCCCCTTTCCGCTTTGCTTTACTGCATCATGAATATCAGAAAGCTGTTCTCCTTTTACAGGGAAGGCGTGATATTTTCCTTTGAGCATGTAAACCTTTTCAAGAAGACCGCAACGGCCCTTCTGCTCTGGGTCGTCCTGAAAATAATCTACGATTCCGCCGTAAGCGTGATATTTACTTTTGGGAATCCTCCCGGTCAGAGACTTCTCAGAGTCGGGCTCGGTTCGGGAGAAATTACAGCGCTTTTTGTGGGAGGAATTATTTTTATCATAGCGTGGGTCATGGATGAAGGTAGAATCCTGAACGAAGAAAAAGAACTGACCATATAACCGGAGCCGATATGACTATAAATATAAACCTTGACGTGATTTTGGCAAAGCGCAAGATGAAATCGAACGAACTCGCCAAACTGGTGGGAATAACCGAGCAGAATCTATCCATTCTGAAAACGGGAAAAGCCAGGGCGATCCGCGTTTCTACGCTGGACGCCATATGCAAACATCTTGAATGCCAGCCCGGAGACATTCTCGAATATACTAATGACGAATAGGCATAAACCGCCGTGGCCGATATTTAATAGGGAGCTGTGCCTGGTTTCCTTTTCGTCCTAAATATTGTTACCTATTAAATAGAACCGTCCCCTTTTCGTTCTTTTACAAAGGCCGCATGATCTGCAAAGAACTGGCAGCTTTAGGTTTTTGGGATGATTTAATTGAATTTAGATAAAGATCAGGTGCGATCACAAATTACGCTTTGTCATTGCGAGCTAACCCTCGGCTGGCGTGGCAATCTTTTTTTTTCATGTGTCAAGAAGTGACTTGATCGGTTGCTTTTTTTCCTGTCATTGCCCAACTTGATTGGGCAATCCAGTTTTTCTTGTTAATTAAGTGTTATGTCTGATTACTGGCTTAAATCTTCCAATTGTCAAGATTAAAGATGCGACCCCGATTCCTTTTGACCCCGATTCCACTCAAACTGGTGGGAATAACCGAGCAGAATCTATCTATTCTGAAAACGGGGAAAGCCAGGGCTATTCGCATTTCCACACTGGATGCCATATGCAAACATCTTGAATGCCAGCCCGGCGATATTCTCGAATACACTAGAGAAGAACAGTCATAAGCCGCCGTGGCCGATATTTAATAGGGCGCTGTGCCTAATTTCAAACGCTTATGTCGTTCCCGCGCTGGGCGGGCCATGGTGCCCGAAGGGTGAATTTAAAAGTCTTTATCAGCAATTGATCACGGCAGGAGAATTTCAATTGTCAAGATTAAAGATGCGACCCCGTTTCTATCCGGATTTTCGGCATTATTTCACTTTCAATTGGCAAGATTAAAGATTTGATCCCTTGCTTAATAGAGAGTAAGAGCGCATGTTAATTAATTTTGAGCCCTTTTTTTAGAATAGCTATAAGAAGCCAGATACTAAAAATCGCAATAGCACATAATCCCAGCATTGTTACAATCGTCATTATCATTGCTTCTTCCCCTTTTATTATTGTTTCTTAAAATCTTTACTCCGCAGACCTCATGCTTTGAATTCTTGGTTATATTAGCCTTCCCTCT
>JAJFTS010000131.1 GCA_021372815.1 Deltaproteobacteria bacterium
GGAGGCTCCGTCCATACGGATATGGTTGGCTGTTCCTGAAATATATGAATGACCTATGGAAAGCAGTATATCTTTGATGGTCCTGTTAGAGCATCTTTCAGAGAGAAATATCGGGGAATTTTCCCTTTTAATGAGATCAGAACAGGCGATAACAAACCATAACGGAGCATCGGATGTGTCGCGGTTGCCCGTGTTTTTACCATGGATCATATTGGGCAGAGTTCCGTGATCCTCAAATCCGCCAAAAAGTTTCAGGATGTCCGATGCCTCCCTGATCATGCCGGCCTGGATAAGTCCTCTGGAAAAAATGAGTGCGTCTCTTCCCCAGTCAAGAAACCATGGGTAACCGGCAATGACGGACTTCAAATGATTGCGTTTCACGATAAAAGAATTAAGGGCGTCTCTCAAAGATTTCTCAAATGTCACCGGATCTTTTGAATCTTCAAGGGGTATCTCGGGCAATAAGCATGCCGTATATTGAGGTGTTTGGTTGATGTCAGCAGTCAGACAGACCGTTTCATTGCCTTTCATAAACACGGAGAAATAACCGGGGCTGAAAAGGTCTGAATCGGGATCCATACCGCGTTCTTTTTCAGCAGGATGGTAAACCATGTAATACCATTCCGGCTGCCGGATAAAAGTTCCCTTGGGTAAACGCAGCATCAATTTCCGGTCCGGCGCCGGTGTAAAGACAAACGCATCCGGTTGAATGTCGGTCGCGGCAGGCCAGGCACTTTCCGGTCCCGTATAGGCTTTTGTGGTTTCGTGGAAGTTCCTGTCTTCAATGTCAGGTCGCAGAATCAACTGGACGGGTTCTTTGTCGTTGAGTTTCCCCTTGCTCCTGTTTGAAGGCAGACGATGAAACTCAAGAAGAACGGTATTTTCTCCCTGAGTCATTTTAACCGCGATCAGAAGGTCGATCCTTTCTCCCTGTCCGGTGGGGATTTTATACTTCCAAAATCCCTGATTGCCTTCAGTCCGGAATTGATCGAGGCTGTCAAAACAGATTTCCTGGGAATAGCCCTGATAGACAATCCATGCCCGGCACCGGGTGAACATAATCCGGCGGTCGTCCGGAGAATCGGGATTGAGATTTGCCGCCAGGAGAGCATCATATTTACTGTTTAATTTCCCCCAGTGAACATTAGTTCTGCACATGCCTCCGATACCATTGGTGGAAAGAAACAGGTGATTGCCCTGTATAAGATCGGTGCGCCTCAGCACGGCGTTAAAAGTTGTTTTTGCCGCGTCACTTAAAAAAAGAAGGGATGATGTTTCGTGCCGATTGCCGGATTTTTTATAGAGAATGATTTTTAATGCACGATGTGTTGCGATTGGCACAGGTTCACGGGGAACAAATAAAATAAAATGCTTTCCATCGGCAGTCGGCAGACTTTCTTCAGTGGAGATCACCCATTCATCTTCTTCAAATCCGTCAATGATTGAAACGTGAAAAGGGTCGTTGGCTTTCACCAGAAGAAAGTGTTTGGGCGGTACCATGACTTCACGGTGGAGGTCGCGGGGCCATTGCCAGAAAACGACCCGGTGTTCGTCGCTCTCGGGATTCAGTGAACGACAGAATTCGACAGGATCATTTGCCAGTTGATCCGCGGCGCGGGTCATGTTGAGGTTCGATATATCCGCCGTGCCATGATAAAAAGTAAAAACATCCAGAACCTTTGCTTTCATCTTTTGGAATAATAAATGATCCGGAAGGAAAGAAAGATTATCCGGCTGTTTAAGCAGTTTCAGGTCGTTTTCGTCTGCCGTCAGACACAACACCTGACCGGGTGAAAGAGTACAGGTGAGCGAATTATTGGTTACGGATGTTGCTATTTTTGTTTCGGTTAAAAGATCGATAAAGGAGGTATTGGTCATGTCCGTCTGAAATTCCCATGCCGCCTCGACCGGGTGTTTATCGTCAAGGTTTGCGACGATAATCAGTTTTTTTTCTGAAGGCCTGTGAAGGCGCAACAGCGCAATACAATTGCCGTATCCTTTTTGAATGAATTTCAGATCAACCTCGTCAAAAAAGGCGGGATGGGAACGCAGCAGCATATTCAGCCTGCGAATATGATCCACCTGGTTTTCCGCATTTCCCCAGTTGATAGGGTGGGCTTCATGAACACTTATTTTTACGTCGGCAAACCACTCCACTCCATTGGCGAATCCGAATGCTCCCTGATGCGAGCATAGCGCACAAAGCGCAGTGCGCATCCTGGCGTAGATTTTAGAACGGGAAGCCAATCTGTTGTTGTCGTGGGTTTCCGCGTAATGAACAGCAAGGCCGTCTGTCTTCGATATATCGATGGCCTCGGGTAAATAGTTTTGAATCTGTATTCGATCATAGTTCTGAAAAAGTTCTGAGTATGCCCAGTTAAAATTTGCCTTGTTAAGCAGGTTCCTGGTCACCGATATTTTACCCCCCAGACCTTCCAGCAGGAAGACCGTCTCCGGAAATTGTTCCCTGACCCTGGCGATAATGTAGGCCCATGCCGGAAGGGGAATCATGTATCCGGCATCGCATCGGAAGCCGTCGACACCGCGTCGGCACCAGATCAGAAAGACATGAGCGATATATTTCCACAGATCTTTTTGGGAATAATCCAGACTGGTTAAATCCTGCCAGACCACTCCCCACGCGCCCGGCCTGCGGATATCGCCCGTATGGTCGCGAAGAAGCCAGTGCGGATGGGTTTCGTGAAGGATAGCGGCCCAACCGGTGTGATTGACGGCAATGTCAAGCATCAATTTGGCATGGCGGGCATGAATGGCGTCGACAAGTTCGGCAAATTGTTCAAGGGGGGTGGCTTTAATGTCAAACACGGCGAGAGCCGGATCAATGCCGGTGAAATGCAGAGCTGCGTAAGGACTGCCGAACCTTCCCATGCGGCCATACGTTGTCGGTGTGGGGTTAATGGGGAGCAAATGCACAAAACGGCAACCAAGTTTACCGATAATAAAGTCCAGTTGCGCAATCAAATCCCGGAAGGTGCCCGATCGGGGAATAACGGTATACTCTTTTTGATCAAGCCGGTGGATACAGTGTGTATCGGAAGTGTCGGGAAGATGGCAACCGTCCTTATTTTTACCGAATTGCCGTACAAACGCATTGTAAATTATATTTGCGCAACATGTATCAGCCGGCTCCACGTTAACGGCGGCATTGAGCCCCTGTGGCCAGGTGGGAGTTGTTTGTCCTTTGTGCATGAAAAAGCATTTGGCTTCGAAGTGACCGACCTCGTTTAACGGCAGATCAACAGTGAAATGCCGGGGGTCGGTTTGTCTCATGACGATGTCAAACCATTCTGTGCCCAGAAGGGGTATATTTTTGTCGACAGCATCGATGACGGCCTGACGTGCGATAGAAGCATGGCCTATATTAGTGCGAATCCATGCTTTGCCTTCTGATTTATCCGCCAGCGCCAGTGTAAACTTCACGGTATCGCCGCGAAACATGACGATTCGCGATCCGGGTTCGGGATACTGATGGATTTTTCCTTGAGTGTTCAATACCTTAACCGTTAAAAAATAATTTAAGATTCTGGATTTAACGTTGCAGGGAGAAGATAGAAAAGGAATCGTTTCTTTCTGAAGGAGCACTATCCGGAAACTGCTTATTAACTGTAATTATTGTACCATAAAACAAGTATAATTTCAGTAAATCAAACACACGCAATGCAGAAAGAATTATGTAAAAAGTTTTTAAAAAGAAAATATTAGACTATTGAATGTAATTGGTATAAAAAAAGAGAAAATAAATTAAGTTTGAATATCGGATTTTAATTTTCTTGAAAAAATATTCATGGTTATGTTAAGTGACCGAAAATATTTGGGGGGATATTGTTACGGCCAGAAATTTGATTGAAATACTGAATGATACAGTTCAAAAATACTCTGATCGCACCGCTTTAATAATCGACAAACAATATATTACATACGGGCAGTTAAATCGGGCTGTTAACGCTGTTGCCGGATTGGTAAAAAAGGCCGGCGTCGGTAAGGGAGATAAGGTGGCTGTGATGCTTCCCAACATCCCGGAATTTGTTTACAGCTATTTCGGCGTTATCAAAAACGGTGCGGTTGCCGTCACGCTCAACACGTCCTCTACACCATGGGAATTGACTCATCTTTTGAACAATTCGGAGTCGAAACTTTTAATAACACAAGCATCTCAGGTTAAAAAGTTTCAGGAGGCGCGCAGTGAATTGTTGTCTTGTCATCAGGTGATCGCGATTGACGAACTGAATCAGAATCAGGGACTTTTTACCGAAACGGATTTTCCGGAAGTTTCAGAAGAGATCAGCCCCGAGGATCCGGCCGTAATGGTTTACACGGCGGGTTTGACCGGCAGGCCTCTCGGCGCGGTGCTTACTCACCGTAATTTGTGCTCGCAGGCCGAAGTGGTTCAGGCAACCGTGCAAAGAAATCCCGGTGATGTCATCCTTGCTTTGATTCCCCTGTTTCACACCTTCGGCGCCAGCACGAATATGCTGCTAGCCATTCGGTCGGGTTGTTCCATGTTTATGATGGATAGATTGAAAATGGATAGCCTTTTCAGCGCCATTGAAAGAGAGAAGATTTCCTACATCGCGGCGGTGCCCCGTCTTTATATGGGCATGATATTTCATGAAAAAGCATCCAAATATGATGTAAGTTCTTTGGAGGTTTGCATTACCGGCGGCGCGCCGATGCCTCCGGATTTCCTGCCCGTTTTCGAGGAGAAATTCGGCGTCAAGGCTATTGAAGGTTACGGATTGACCGAAGCCTCTCCCGTTTGTACTTTCAATATGCTCGATAAGGATCCCAAGATTGGTTCTATCGGCATTGCTATTTCCGGAGTGGAGATTAAAATTGTCGATCAGAGAGACAATGAACTGCCGCGCAATCAGATCGGAGAGTTGGTGGTCCGGGGCGAAAATGTCATGCAGGGTTATTATAAGAATGAAAAGGCCACGGCCGCCGTTATCAAAAACGGCTGGCTGCACACGGGCGATCTGGGCAGGATGGATGAGGACGGTTACGTTTTTCTGACCGGGCTCAAAAAAAGA
This sequence comes from Deltaproteobacteria bacterium, assembly GCA_021372815.1. Classification (GTDB taxonomy): domain Bacteria; phylum Desulfobacterota; class Syntrophia; order Syntrophales; family Smithellaceae; genus Smithella. The sequence continues at coordinate 5,052 of JAJFTS010000131.1, forward strand.
ATGGTTATCAGCAGCGGATTCAACGTGTATCCGCGCGAAGTGGAAGCGGTGTTGAACATGCATCCGGCGGTGAAGGACTCGCGCGCCTCGGGTAAGGAAGATTTGATGCGCGGGGAAGTCGTCAAAGCGCAGGTTGTTCTGAAAGAAGGGCACAGCGCCGATGAGAAGGAAATCATCCGTTTTTGCAAAACATATCTCTCCGGATACAAGGTTCCGCGCGAAGTGGAATTTGTGCAGGAACTTCCCCAGTTGAATGAATCTGAAATCTGATCGCTTTATTCTTGCATTGACATAGGACATCGTTGCTCATATACTTTCCCAAAAAGGGAAGGTCTGTTTAATGGCCGGGATGAATGATTCTGATTTCTGGAAAAAACACGGACTGGTTATCATTTGTCTTGCCATTATAGCTTTTACAGTAATCTTTACCCAGATACCTAAATTATTTGACTATCTTCAAAACGCCACGGATCATAAAGATGATGCTTTTTTGCAGCGTTTTCAGTATATCGGCAGATCCCTTCTGCCCGGTATTCCACGGGAGGATCTTACCGGAGAAGCGGTAATAGCTCTGACGAACAACGCACGGGTTGAAAACGGCCTGGCGCCGTTGACGGAGAATCAACTTCTGAACCGGATTGCGGAAGCAAGGGCCAGAGATATGCTGGAAAAACAGTATTTCGCCCATGTTTCTCCCACCGACCAGCAGGCCTCCGACATCGCCCAAGCGATAGGCTACCGTTACAAAATAATCGCGGAAAATATCGGAAGCGGCGATTTTTACAGCAATCAGAAGATCGTGGACGGCTGGATGCAGAGTCCCGGCCATCGGGCAAATATTCTTTCCGCCGAGGTGCAGGAAATCGG
>JAJFTS010000138.1 GCA_021372815.1 Deltaproteobacteria bacterium
ATACTCTCTTCCATGGTGGTGCTTCCTTTCGTTTTTTATTTGTTGTTTGCCTACAACTTTGAAAGGTTACACCGCCTTCTATTTATTTACACTCTTTTTGATTATACCTCTGCAATGAAGCTCGAAGCGTTAGAGGAACAATCCCGCCAACTAAGTTGGCAGGGACGCGGGATTAATGACACATCTTTTCTCCTCTATAAAAAACATCACACTTAAATTTGTTAGTTGTAGTGACACTCGTTGAGAGCAAACGAAGTGAAGCTCGAAACGCTAGTGGAACCATCCGATCCACGATGTATCGGGATTGGAAACAACCCCCGAAGCGCAGCGCATGAGGTAATGATACCGTCGAGTTCTACTCTTCCCCGATACCGACTTTCCCGCGTAAAATCTTTTTCTCCGCCTGTTTATGCTTGGAAGAAAGAATTTTCTCTTTCGCTCGTTTGCTGCGTTTTCTTTTCTGACGGCGGATTTTTTCCAGCTTTTCCTTCTCTTCAGCGATAAAACCTTTCTGCTGTTTTTCTATTTTATCCAGAAGTAATCTTCGGGCCAGAAAACGGTTAAGGGTCTGAGATCGCTCTTTCTGACATTTTACGGAAAGGCCTGTCGGGACATGGACAAGATAAACACAGGAAGAGCTTTTATTGACTTTCTGACCGCCGGGACCGGAAGACCTTACAAATGATTCTTCCAAATCATTTTCGGCCACTCCCAATTTAAACATCCTGTCGGCGAGAGCCTTTTCTTTATCGGAAGAAACGGACATTATCCTAATGAAGTTTAAGGTATGGAATAAATTTCGTCGTCTATTAAGTGAACCCAGTTTTCCGTCAGAATTTCTCTGGCTTCATCCAGCTTATCAACACCGAGAATAACGATGGTTTCCTTCCCAATGCGGTTGATTGTTGTATAGAGATAAAGAATATTGATTTCCGCCTTGGCCAGCGGATTCAAAACAGTATTAATACCGCCGAAATGCAGAGGAACTTCAGCCGCCAGCACGGGAGTCACTTCAAAGTTAAAATTATAGCTTTCCAGAAGCGCTGCAGCCCGGTCGGGATCGTTGACCACAAGACGAACCGTGCTGTCTTCCACTATACTGGCTGCGGAAACAGCTTTGGTGCTGATATCTTCCGATGCAAGAATATGTGTTAATCGGGCAAAGGAACCCGGCACATTGCCCAACAGAACTGAAATTTGTTTTACAGACATAAAATATCCTTAATTGATTTTAACGTAATCAAAACCGGCAGAAAACGCTTTTTTATTGAGTTCGGCGAGAGCTTTCTTTCTGCTGCCCATGATTGATTCGAGACTGTTTAAGTAAATCTCAGGGGTGACCACGCCGGAAACTTTGATAAAAGCTCCCATCATAATAATATTGGCGACACGGATATTGCCCAGCTCCTGAGCCATATCGGAACAGGGAACGCAGACAACCTTTACATCGCGGCGATTGGGACGGTCGTTAATAATGGATGAATTTAAAAATATCGTGCCTCCCGATGTTACTTTATTCTGGAAAGTAAAAAGGGAAGGGGAATTCATCACCACAAGATAATTAGGTTCTGAAGCGACGGGAGAGGCAATTTCTTCATCAGCTACCGCCACCGTGCAGTTGGCCGTACCACCGCGCATTTCGGCGCCGTAAGCGGGAAGATAAGTTACATGCAGCCCCTTGCTCATACCGCTGTGCGCCAGACTGACACCCATGACCAAAACGCCCTGTCCGCCGAATCCGGAAAAAATAGTTTTGATAATCATCGGGCATCCTCCGCTGCTTTCCTGGCTGCCGCAATCTCATCTTTAAAAACGCCGGGAGGAAATTCCTTGCTCATGACTTCATCGATCCACTTGCAGGAATTGACGGCTGACATTTTCCAATTGGTCGGGCAGGGTGAAAGAATTTCGATCAGCGAAAAGCCAAATCCGTCAATCTGACACTGAAATGCTTTTTTGATCGCTTTTTTTGTTTTGTTGATATTAACGGGAGAATTCACCATGCAGCGTTCCAGATAGGTCACACCTTTAAGCTGTGAAAAAATTTCACTGACTTTAACCGGGTAGCCATCCAAAGTTTTATTTCTGCCTAACGGAGTTGTCGTCGTTTTTTGATCCAGCATCGTTGTCGGGGCCATTTGTCCGCCGGTCATTCCGTAAACACAGTTATTGATGAAGATAATGGTAATATTTTCACCGCGGTTGGCGGCATGAAAACTCTCGGCGATGCCGATCGCTGCCAGATCGCCGTCTCCCTGATAGGAAAACACCACTCTGTCGGGAAGAGAGCGCTTGATCGCAGAGGCCATTGCCGGCCCCCTTCCGTGCGGCGCTTCGATCATATCCACGTCAAAGTAATTATAAGCCAGAACGGCGCAGCCTGCCGGAGGAACGCCGATCGTTATTCCCCGGATATCCAATTCATCGATAACTTCGGCAATAATCCGGTGAGCGATACTGTGTCCGCATCCCGGACAGTAATGAAAAATATTTTCTTTTAAGCTTTTCGGCCGTTTATAAACGGTTTTTGCCATATTTCTTTTTACCCTAATTTATTAATGTTTAATAATTTCTTTTGTAAATCTTTGCTATCACATTGGCCAGTTCCGCCGGAGTCGGCACCGCACCGCCCGGACGGCCATGAAATTTAATATCGGCATAACCCTGCAGAGCGAGCCGCACATCATCCAGCATTTGACCTGTGCTCATTTCAAAAACAAGATATTTTTTAACTTTTGCCGCCAATTCCCGCAATTGAAGTTCCGGGAAGGGCCAGAGGGTTATCGGACGAAAAAGCCCGATGTTTATTCCGCTGCCGCGTAAGCGTTTTATGGCGCCTTTCGCGATACGGGCGGCAGTACCGTAAGCTACGATAATCATTTCGGCATCATCAATATTATATAATTCATACCGCGGTTCGCTGATCGAAATAACCGCATATTTGCGCGCCAGTTTCCAGTTATGTTCCTCGCTGTCGATCGGATCCAGCAACAAACCGCGAATGAATTTACTTTTGCCGTTACCTGCGCCCTGAAGCATGAATTTTTTGCTGTATACACGGGGCTTGGGTTTTTTGAAAACGATGGGCTCCATCATTTGCCCCATCATGCCGTCTGCCAGAATCATAACGGGATTACGGTATTTATCCGCGAGATCAAACGCCGTCATTGTTAAATCAGCCAGTTCCTGACCGCTTCCGGGAGCCAAAACGATAGTTCTGTAGTCGCCGTGACCGCCGCCGCGGGTGGCCTGAAAATAATCTCCCTGGGAAGGCCTGATATTGCCCAGTCCCGGACCGCCGCGCATGATATTGACAATAATACCGGGAAGTTCACAGGCGGCCATGGAAGAAATGCCTTCCTGTTTCAGGGAAATGCCCGGACTGGATGATGAAGTCATAACCCGGAGGCCTGCAGCGCTGGCTCCGGCAATCATATTAATTGCCGCGATTTCGCTTTCCGATTGGAGAAAAACTCCGCCTTCAACACTGCGGATATGTTCCGCCATGTACTCCGTGAGCTCATTCTGGGGGGTAATCGGATAGCCGGCGTAAAAACGGCATCCGGCGCGGATTGCCGCCTCTCCAATAACATAATTTCCCGACATCAGCACTTTATTCACGGTAGACCTCTATAGCAACTTCCGGACACATTGTCGCGCAAATGGCGCAGCCGGTGCATTCGTTTTCTTCCTTTGTCCCGACAGGATGATAACTGTGAGAATTATATTCATTTGTCGGAACAATATGACCTTTGGGACAAAAATGAATGCAAAGCAGGCATTCCTTGCATAGTTCTTTGTTTATTTTAATATATCCCTTCAAAATCAATCACCGAATTTTAAATTTCTTCCAATGGCAATGACGCCAATTGTTTTCAGCGCGGTATCTTGCCCATATTTTTGAGAAAGTCAAGTTTTTTCATATCGCACGTCCCTGCCAACTACGTTGTCGGGATCGTTCCTCTTCCGCTTCGAGCTTTATTGCATTCGCCTTCAGCGAGAGTCACAATCGCTTCGCTCCCGGGATCATCCGGTTTACGCTTTAAAGAGCCTTGATTTTCCGAAACGTAATGATCGGAAAATCTTAGAGCGAATTATCCCTCCACCTTCAGGTGGCAGGGACAGACTTCATCCCGACAAGTCGGGATTCGTTTTCCTATGTCGCTACGCTCCCAGGATAATTCGTCCAGCAAGCTTCAGTTCACTGCGTTTCTGAAGCTTGTGTCTCATTATCAGCTTGCCTCATTATATTTTGCTGATTTGAAATCCTTTTAATTTTATGGCCACCGATCTTTGTAAAAGGTCTATGGAAACGACAAAAAGTTCTTTTTCGACATTTCTTTTAATCACAGTTCCCTCAACACCGGCAAAAGGACCGTCAATGATACGCGCCGGTTCGCCCTCCCCGGGAAACTGCAGAGTAAATATCTCCGTTTTGGAATTTACAAAGCGTCTTATAGCGTCGATTTTGTTATCCGGGACGGGAATAGGCTCGGCATTTTCCTTTTTTCCCAAAATACGCACAACCCCCACAGTTTTTAGTATAGTCAATTTTGTTTCATTATCCAGGAAGGGAGCTTCCGTAAAAACATATCCGGGGAAAAGGGGCGTAAGTATTTTCTTCTTTCTGTCTTTTTGCTTGCTCCATGACTCTATCTCAGGTAAAAAAGTCGTCAAATTCTTTTGAATAAGACGTGTGTTTACCTTATATTCATGGCGGCTTCTTGTATGTACAACGTACCAGGGCATTATAATAACCGGATTTTTTACGGTGAAAATTATAACATCTGTCTTCTTTTTGCAATGGAGAAATAAATGAAGTCTATACTCCTTGGTGGAATAAAACTAAATCTCGGTGAAAAGGAGGAAATACTGGCTGTAAAAGCAGCATCCTTTCTGAAGCTGAAAATGGATGATATTTGCGAGTTGGAAATTGTCAGAAAAGCTATCGATGCCCGTCGCAATCGTCCTCCTTACTTTGTCTATGCTCTAAAAATCACTGTTCCATTCTCGGTAAAATTACCGTCTCAATTGGATAAAGGTATCCAGTATCTGGAAATGGAAAATTTCCAGGAGTCGCCGCCGGTATCGTCGGTCATTCCGCCAAAACTCCCGATTGTGGTTATCGGAAGTGGTCCTGCGGGTCTTTTCGCTTCTTATTTCCTCGCTTTAAGAGGAATTCCTTCGATCCTTCTGGAAAGAGGCACGCCGGTAGAACAGAGAATAAAAGATGTAAATGAGTTTTGGGGAAAAGGATTTCTTAACTTTCAAAGCAATGTTTTTTTCGGAGAAGGGGGCGCTGGAACTTTTTCCGACGGTAAACTGACCAGCCGGGCAAAAAGCCCATATTCTTTCTGGGTTAAAAAAATTTTAGTGGAAATGGGCGCGTCAAAGGATATTCTCCTTGAAGCGAAACCTCATATCGGCACTGATAAATTGCGGAAAATCGTAGTGAATATAAGAAAAAATCTTATTGATATGGGCTCCCGCATTGAATTCAGGTCTCAAGTTACCGATTTTTTAATCCGACAGGGACAAATTGAAGGCGTTATCGTCAATGAAAAGGAAAAAATTCAGACCGGTAACGTCATTCTGGCTATCGGCCAGAGTGCTGATGATACATACGCAAAGCTTTTAGAACGCGGCGTCCAAATGGAAGCCAAACCTTTTGCCATGGGACTGCGTGTTGAACATCGTCAGGAATTGATTAATTCCATTCAATACGGCAAGTGGCATAATCACCCGCAACTTCCGCCGGCGGAATATTTCATTAAAGCTTCTTTGCCGGATTTAAACCGTTCCGTATACACTTTCTGCATGTGTCCCGGCGGGTCCGTTATCGCCTGCGGGGCTTTTGAAAGTTTTTTAGTCACCAACGGCATGAGCGATTCCTGTCGGATGGGTGAATTTGCCAACAGCGCCATAGTGGTCAATGTCCGGGTGGATGATTTCTCTTCCGGCAAAAATCCACTGGAGGGCCTTAATTTTCGTCAAATATGGGAAAGAAAAGCATTTGTTGCCGGTGGGAACGATTATCAGGCGCCGGCGCAAAAAACGACTGACTTCCTTCGGGGAAAAAGAAGCGGTATTTTGGGAAAAACAAGTTTTCTGCCCGGAGTAAATTCGTCCAATCTTCAGGAAATACTGCCGGAATTTGTATCCGATGCCTTGAAACACGGCATCAGGGAATTCGATAAAAATATGTCCGGATTTGTTACGGAAGAATCTCATTTAATCGGTGTGGAAACGCGAACTTCTTCGCCGGTGCGCATCTGTCGCGGAAATGACGGACAAAGTTTAAATATTAAAGGACTGTATCCCTGCGGTGAAGGAGCGGGATATGCCGGAGGCATTATCAGTTCAGCGCTGGATGGAATTAAAGCCGCGCAAAAGCTAATTGATAATTCAGCAGTTTAAAATATATTGCGTTTAGCGGGATCAGATCAGACGACTGTCAATAATGATGTCCTCTCCGCGTTTTATAATTTTCTGAAATGATATTTTTTTGGCCGAATCCAAATTTCTGATATTGAGTTCGCCCACCGCTTCGATTCCCCGGCCAATGATTTTAGGCGCGATAACGGTCACCAGACGGTTGGCCAGATTCTTTTTCAACACGGAAGTGATGATTTGCGCTCCGCCTTCAATCAGTACTGAAGATATTTTTCTTTTGCCAAGCACCGTGAATAAACTTTTTAAATCAACGTTTCCGTTTTTATCCGCCTTCACGGTGATGACTTCAACGCCTGAAGCAGCAATCTTTTGAAATCGGGAATCGGTCTTCGTTTTTGTTGTTGCGACAAGCGTCGGCGCGGATGATTGATCCTGTAATACCTTAGCTTTGGGGGAAATACTTAATCCGGAATCAACAATTACGCGCAGCGGATTCCGTCCCCGGACAAGACGCACGGTAAGTTCAGGATTATCCTTATCCACAGTTCCTTTGCCGGCTAAAATAGCATCGTGTTCGGCCCGAAGACGATGGGTGAATTTCAAAGAAGCTTCCGAGCTTATCCACTGAGAATTTCCGGTCGCCGTCGCAATGCGTCCATCAAGCGTCTGAGCATACTTCACGGTTATAAAGGGCATTCCCGTTTCCATATAATGAAAGAATACTTCATTGAGACGGCGACACTCCTTTTCCATAACGCCTGTTTTTATCTCCAGCCCTCTGTTTTTAAGAAATTCAATTCCCTGACAGGAAACCAGAGGATTGGAATCAACCGTGCCTGCGACGACCCGTGCTATTTTGTTTTCGATGATTCTGTCGACACAGGGTGGGGTTTTTCCTTCATGACAACAAGGCTCCAGTGTAACGTAAAGCGTTGCCCCTTCCACATCGCCGCCGGCATTTTTAATTGCATTTACTTCGGCATGATTACCGCCGAATCGTTGATGATAACCTCGGCCGATTATCCGGTCGTTTTTAACGATAACAGCGCCGACCCTCGGGTTGGGGCTGACGTATCCGCGGCCGTTACGGGCAAGAGCAAGGGCCAGTTTCATATAATATTCATCATTCATGCTTGAATAATTACCTTATTATTTTTTAAGATGCAAAGAAATTTATTGTCGACAGGTATTAATATATGATAAGAAAAAACAATAAGATAAAAACTAATTTTATTTATAAGGAGTTGTCATGAAAGGAGTTGTTCTTGCCGGCGGATTGGGCAGCAGGCTTTATCCCCTGACAAAAGTAACCAATAAACATTTACTCCCCGTTTATAACGAACCGATGATTTATTATCCCATCAGAATTTTAGTGAATGCCGGGATTGACGAACTTTTAATCGTCACCGGCGGCAATAATGCCGGAGATTTTCTGCGTCTTCTGGAAAATGGAAAAGACTTCGGTCTTAAACATATCAATTATACTTATCAGCAGGGTGAAGGGGGTATTGCCGCCGCTCTGAGTCTGGCTGAATATTTTGCCGATAATGATAAAATCATTGTTGTATTGGGTGACAATATTATCGAAGGCAATATAAAATCAGCTGTTGAAAAATTCCATACTCAGGAAGAAGGCGCGCGCATTTTACTGAAAGAAGTTCCCGATCCCCAGAGATTCGGCGTGCCGGTTTTTGAAGGTAAAAAAATAGTTCGTGTCGAGGAAAAACCTGCCAATCCCGCTTCGAACTTCGCAGTAATCGGCATTTATATGTACGATCAGAAAGTTTTTGAATTCATCCGCTCGTTAAAGCCTTCACAGCGGGGTGAATTGGAAATTACCGACGTCAATAACTTTTATATCAGCGAAGGAAAGATGCAGTGGGATGTTCTGAACGGCTGGTGGTCGGATGCCGGAACTTTTGAATCATTGCAGTACGCCGGAAATATGGTGGCAAAAACGGGAGCGAATAAAATATGATTGAAGGCGTAATCATAAAAAAATTGAAAGTTATTCCGGACGAGCGCGGCCGGTTAATGGAAATCCTCCGGGCCGACGACGATTTTTTTGAAAAATTCGGCCAGGTGTATTTGACGTCAGCATATCCGGGAGTCGTTAAGGGCTGGCATTATCATAAGAGACAAGCCGACAATATGGCCGTATTAAACGGGATGATGAAGATTGTTCTCTATGACGGGCGTAAAAAGTCGAAAACCTATGGCGAAATAAATGAAATATTCGCCGGCACCCATAATCCGGTGCTGGTTCATATTCCTGCTTTTGTTTATCACGGGTTTAAATGTATTTCCGAAAAGGAGGCTCTGGTTGTTAATATACCGACGGAAGTATATAATTACAATAAACCGGATGAATACCGGCTTCCCGCGCATGGAAGCAGAATAAAATACGATTGGGAAAGGAAAGACGGCTAAAAAATCAGCTGATCTTTTTTATGATATTATGTCAATAATATCTTCTTGACTTTAATCGTTTTTTTAATATAAGAATAAATTACAGTATAGCTTGATAAAGGCAAACCGTACTGAAAAGACGGGACGCAAAGTTACTGACCTAAGTCTTTATTAGAGATAGGGTGGCAGAACCGCCGGGCAACTTTTAAAAGTCGTCCAGTAAAAGTCGTCCAGCAAACCTGCTATTTAAATCTCCTGAAAATATAGAACAATTTAGAAAAAACGGAGAACAATATTAATGTTCATGAGTTGTTTTGCTTTTATTCTCGGTGCAGCGGTCGGCAGTTTTTTGAATGTCTGTATTTTTCGCATGCCCGCCGAAACATCCATAATCAAACCGGGATCACGTTGCCCTCACTGTCTTAAGCCGATTCGTTTCTATGATAACATCCCTTTAATAAGCTTTATCATCCTGCGCGGAAAATGCCGGTATTGCGGCGCGAAAATTTCCTGGCGTTATCCGCTGGTGGAACTCCTTACTGCCGTCCTGACCGTGATCCTTTTCTTAAAATTCGGTTTTACTTTGAAATTTTTTGTCTTCTTTATATTTATCTCGGTTTTAATCGTTATCACTTTTATCGATCTGGATCATCAGATCATTCCTGATATTTTGACCTTGCCGGGAATACCGTTATTTTTTTTAGCGGCGGTTTTTTTAGTGAAGATTCCCTGGCGGGAAGCCCTGCTGGGACTTTTAATCGGCGGCGGAGTCCTTTTAGCGATTGCCCTGGTTTACGAATTGATTTCGAAACGCGAAGGAATGGGAGGAGGGGATATAAAACTGCTGGCCATGATCGGAGGTTTTCTAGGATGGAAATCCTTACTGTTTATTCTTTTATTCAGCTCTCTTTTGGGAGCCATCGTCGGCCTGACTTTAATCATCATTAAGAAACAGGACATGAAATATGCAGTTCCCTTCGGTCCGTTTTTAGCGGCTGCGGTGGTGGCTTATATTTTCTGGGGAGAAGGATTTACACGCTTACTATTTATGAATTAATAATATTGCCGGATAAAATAAATGTTGAACGTTCTTAATGACAAAAACACAAAAGGGTTTAGCTTAGTTGAAATTTTAACCGTTGTAGCAATTTTGGCCATTGTTTTAACCATTTCCATTCCCATGTTCTCTTCCTTTGTTAAGAACAGAAATCTTAAAGAAGCGGCTGCCGCATTAATGTCGGATATTAAATTCGCCAAGCAGAGGTCCATGACGGAAAACATTCATTACATCATCACAATTGACAAGGACAATAATGACTATTCCGTTCAGGATTGCTGCAATACAACAGACTGCAGCGCCAAAGGATGCTCTTATAATGCGACCAAAAACCTTGGCGATTTCGGAAACGGGGTCATGATCTTAGACAATACTTACAATACCATAACTTTTCAGTCACGAGGCACTTGCTCCGCGGGACATGTTGATCTGCAGAATTCAATCGGCTCCAGCATAAAAATCATCACAACTCAAATGGGCAGGGTAAGAAGTGAAGAAACATTTAAGTAATGAAAAAGGTCTCACGATTGTTGAATGCATCATGGCGCTCTTTTTGACCACGATCATGGTGGTCAGTCTGATCAACATGCAGTCTCTGGCCTGGGTGGGAGCGGGCAAGTCCGATTACCTGGGAAGAGCGGTGGGCATTTTACAGAGAGAATTGGAAAACCGTGAATATGATATTCTGAAAAGCACAACTCCGACAACCGGCACTACAACAACATGCTCAGACCGGGACGGGAATGTTGTTGATTGTAATCAAGCCGGCAAAATGTTTACGGTAACCACTACAACAACCGCCTGTTCCATCACTTCAGCGGGTGTAACAACATGTCCTACAACCGCCACAGCGAATATCTGGCGTGTTGACGTGCAACTTGGCTGGACGGGAAGTTCTCACGGTCTGGGCAGCACGATAATGGTTTCTCCTCAAAGTAATTTTTAATTGTGCGGATTTTTTACATATGAGCAGAAAAAACGGTTTTACTTTAATTGAATTAGTCATCGCCATGGGCATCGGGGCAATTATCATGACGGCGATTTACGCATCCATGAATATGGCGCAAAAATCATCAGCCAGCATCGGCCGCAAGATTGTAACGCAGCAGGACGCCCGTTCGGTGCTTGATATTATGGCCATGGAAATCAGAATGGCTTCTTTAAACCCTTCCATGTCCAGAACCATCTGGGAATCAATTCCTTCCTGCGCTACCATGGGGAGTGTAAGTCCCGATAAAGATTATAAAGGAATTCAGGTAGCGGAGCCGGACAGAATTCTTATCGCCATGGATCTCAATAATCCTCCTAAAAATCCGGCCATTTCGGAAATCGGCGACGAAGAAAATGAATATATTGAATATCAGTTCAATAGTAATGAAAAAACAATTACCAGAAATGTCAGCTGCGGCGGCGACAACGTTATTTTAGGCGGGAACGATTTATCAACGACCGTCAGCAATGATGACGACACTCCCGTCTTTCAATACTTCGACCGCGACGGCAACGAAACAACATCAATCCCTTCTATCAGGCGCGTACGCATAACGATTGTAGCCGATACGAAAGATCCCGACAGCCTGACCGGCCAGGTAAAAAGAATGACTTATACTACGGATGTTTTGGTGAAAAATCATGTACTCTGTCCATAAACTGATCAAAAAAAAAGCGGGCTCAGAAAACGGTTTCGTTTTAATTGTGGCCGTCATTGCTATACTTATCATGATCGCCATCGGCTTTTTCGCGCTGACGATGATTTCGGGAGATATCATGATCACTTCCCGGCTGGCCTGCGAACGCAGAGCCTTTTCCGCGGCGGAAGCCGGCGTGCACGCGGTACTCACATCCCTTGATCTCGGCAACATCGCAGCCGCCAACGTCAGTAACGTGCAGGTTAATCCCGACGATCCCGACCTTACCTACAGCGCCAGCACCATTGGAACCAATCAGCGGGTGACCGATTTCGGTTTTGACACTTCAGCAACGGCACAGGTCTTTGAGGCCACGGTTACCGGCAAAAATGCCGCTGACGGCTCGAAGGTGAGTGTCGCTGTCGGAATAACTCCCCCGCCGACGGTCGGCACCTCGGAACAGGGAAGACTATGATCAAAGGAATTGCTTTCAATAGATATATATTTGAGGAGGAAGGCTGATGTGGAATAAAAAAAGCGTTGTATTGCTGCTTATGACATTCTTAGTAATCTCGTTCTTCTCTCTGTCAGCGAACGTCTTCGCCGATGATGAGGAGCCGGCCGGTGATGAATCGGCCAGCTTTATTTCTGTTGCTCCCGATGCCATGATCGTTTTAGACTTATCCGGCAGTATGGAATGGAATCCCGCCGGCGGCGATTACAAATACGGAAGCAGTTCATCCTGTGTTGCCGATACGACAAACTGCGTCTCCTCGGGAGGCGGAGGAGGATGGGGAGGGTGGGGGTCTCATCCTGATCCCTGGAACCCATGGGATCCCGGCGGCGGCGGAACTACCGGTACTTGTTCCGGCGGATTTTGTGAAAGCGCCATTACCAATTGCTCAGTCAACTGCACCAGGCTGGCCATTGCCAAAAGAGCTCTATTTAACGTTTTGGACAATGACGACAATAACGTTATCAACAGCGCTGACAGCGACAGTCTGGGCATCAGAATCGGTTATATGCGTTTCTATAACTGCGGCGGAGATGATTCGGGAGGAAGCTACAGCTCGGGCTGCAATAAACTGGTGACAACCATCAGCACCCTCGGCTCGGAAACCGGCACGTCTTATTCAAAAACGTATTGCGGCAGTTCCACCAGTTGCGCCTCAACGGTCTCCAGCTGCTCCACAGGTTCCTGTATTATCGGTGAAAGCGCCACCGGCGGCACACCGCTGGCAACGGCATTGACGGAAGCCAAATCATACCTGGATGCGCACAAAGCCAGCGACGCTTCCAAGGCCTGCCGGCAGAAATTTGTCATTTTAGTTACGGATGGCGCGGATACCTATGCCTGCAGCGGTGATGGTTCCGAATGTCAGAGTCATATGTATAAACGCCGCCGGGCCGTTGTCGCCGCAGCCCGAGCATTATACAATGCCGGCTATAAAGTATTTGTCATCGGTTTTGGCTCCTCCATGCCTTCGTATCTGAAAAATACGCTTAACTGGATGGCTTACTATGGTGGAACCGATAATCCTTATTTATCGAATTCGGGAAGCACATCCGCTTACAGCATTCCTTCCGGTTCAACCTATCCGAGCGGCATTTCCAGTTGCCAGGCGGATACTTACACGGAGTCAGATACGTGCTATTCCGAAGGAAGCGGCAGCAGTAAATCTAACTTTAAAGCAACATATAACGATCCCGGTTATCTTGATCTTTCCGGTTACGCTTTTCTGGCGGGCGACGCAGACGAATTGACAGACGCGATGAAGAACGCGATGAACACCATCCGTTCTGCGACCTATTCCTTCACCCAGTCCTCCATTCAGGCCGTACGGACCATTGATGAAAATTATGTTTACGAGGCTTCTTTTGAACCTTTAAATTCCGATCCTTTCTGGATCGGTAATTTAAAGCGCTTTCCGATTAATTCTGACGGCACGATCACTGCCGCCGCCGATTGGAACGCGGGTACGATTTTGCAGAGTTCAACAAGCAGGAACATCCGGATCATCGATACGTCGGTATCGACAGGGGTTCTGAAAAAGTTTGAAGATAGCGCTATTACCATGGCTATGCTAGATGTTACGACAGAGGCCGAAAGAACTGAAATTATAAATTTTATTCTCAACGGCGAGCTGGATTCCGCTTACAGTTACTACGGATGGAAACTGGGCGATATCTTCCATACTTCTCCACTTTCCATCGCCACGCCCAATGCAAATTTTTATGATCAATGGGACAATACCGTATATGATCAATATTATGTTCCGGCGACTTCTACAGTCGCCCCCCATTGCGAGCCATGTTCCGGTTGTTCAAAATCTTTTACCAATTTCTTGTGTGATAATATAAGAACGGTTAATGGTGGAGGGAGGATTGTAATCGTCGGCGCCAATGATGGTCAGATGCACTCTTTCAGAGCAAAGGATGGTGTAGAACTTTGGAGTTTTATTCCACCCAATTTAATGCCTCAACTTAAAAAAATTGTCCACAGCGTTCATCCGACGGCTCTTGCCCATGAGTATTTCGTCGACGGGCCATTGAGCGCCGCGGAAGTCTGGCTCGGAACGGGAACCATCGGTTCGACTTCAAAAATAAAAGATAACTGGCGCACGTATCTGGTAATGGGTGAGGGACGTGGCGGAATTAACACACTTTGGAGTACTTCACCTAACTGCAATTCAAACTTCAGTTCGGCGTATAAGAACTATTCAGGAACTCTTTTCGTTCCTTATGGTCATTACTGCGGTTATTATGCCTTTGATATTTCCGATACGTCCGCAGACCCGGTTTTCAAATGGCGTTTGGGAGGTTCCAGCGCCATATCATCCACCTCTGACGGCACGGCCGCTTATCTTGGCCAGGCTTGGAGCAAGATGCACATGGGAAGGGTGAGGATAAATAATGCTGAAAAATGGGTGGGCTTTATCGGAGCCGGTTATTCCGGAACCAATTGTTCCGGTACTTCAACTTGCGATACGAGAGGAAAAGGTTTTTTTGTGGTTGATTTGAACAACGGAACAATTCTTTGGACAAACACGCATGCCGATAACGCCACCATGGATTTTGATCTTGCCGCCGGTCCGACCGTTGTCGATTATGACGGCGACGGTTTTCTGGATACGGCATACATCGGCGATCTGGGCGGCAATATCTGGCGCTTTAAATTCTGCCTGGCCAGGGACGGTACTTCTTGCGGAATATCATCCTGGAGCGGCGGTAAGTTGTTTGCCAACTCATCGACAACCGACGGCAACAAAGCCATCTACACCATCCCATCGGTTACTTTTGACCAAAACTACGATCTCTGGGTCTATGTGGGAACCGGCAACAAGACTGATCCCTCGGGCACTGGCAGTGCGGGAAGAATTCTGGCTGTTAAAGACAGCGACCGCAGCACCACATATACTTCAAGCACTCTTACAGGCAATAACGGATGGTATTACAATCTTACCGGAACAGGCGAGAAGATTTTATCTGAGGCTGTTGTCTATGATAAAAAAGTTTATTTCACATCGTATATTCCCGCTTCGTCTTCTGCCTCCTGCGGTGTAGCCGGAACGGCAAAAATATATGTACTGGATTACTTAACGGGATCGGTGCTGTATTCCGCCACAATCGGAACCGGCATACCTTCCGCGCCGGTTATTTCAATTAATCCCACGACTAAAGCGAAAGATGTTTTTGTATCCTTCAGTGAAGAGGCAAGCTCTACCACTAAAGTTCATACGGTACTAATTACCGATCCTACTCCCGATTATACGCCGCCGAAGACTTTGCGTTACTGGAAGGATCTGCGCGTGCAATAGTTTATTCGGCGATGAAGCATGAATGAGATAAGGATGAAAACAAATTTTCTTGACATAAATTTAATTAATTTATAAAGATTGAAAAAATAATGTTTGAAGCTTTTTTTGCTGTTTGTTGATTTTGAATTAATCTGGAAAAGGATTTGACTATGAGTTCGGATAAGCAATATTGCGCTATTTGCGCCTGGAAAGTGAGTTGTCAGAAAAGATTCAATGTTCCCACGGATTCACGGGGATGCGTTCGCTGTCCTGATTATTCCCGCGATTTGTCCGTCAAAGACAGCGAAATTGAAGAGGCGGTAAAAAAAGATCGGCAGGCTTAATTGCGGGCAAGCTTCACTGATTTTTTCTGAAGCTCTAGTCTCATGCCCCGCCGCTGCGCGAGGTTATTTAACGAGGCCAATGTCCTTTCATTTTACTGAGGAATTGGAGTTTTACAAAAAACACACAGTTCAACTTGCAGTGACAAGCAGCAAATGATATTAGAAGCTGCTTGTCATTTTTTTTTACAGAGCATTGATTATATGAAAAACAAAATAATAAAATTACTGGAAAAGGCTTTAAATACTTCCGTCGAAAAAGGCGAGCTTCCTGAATTTTCTCTGCCTTATCTTGAGGTTGAAGCTCCCGCCAATCCCCAGCATGGAGATTACGCGGCCAATGCCGCCATGGTTCTGGCTTCGCAGACCAGGCAAAATCCGCGCAAGATAGCGCAGATTATTCAACAAAATCTTTGTGATCCGGAAAATACTATCGAGAAAACTCAAATAGCGGGTCCGGGCTTTATTAATTTTTTTATGAAAGACTCCGCCTGGCATAATGCTCTAAAAATTATTGATGAGCAAAAAGAAAATTTCGGCCGTCTTGATGCCGGCGGCGGGAAAAAAGTTCAGGTGGAATTTGTGAGTGCAAACCCCACGGGGCCGCTGCACATCGGTCACGCACGCGGCGCTGTTGTCGGCGACGTCATCGCCAATTTGCTGACAACGGCGGGGTACAACATTTCCCGGGAGTATTACATCAACGACGCCGGAAACCAGATGAACAATTTAGGAAAATCCGTGCTTTTACGCTACCGTGAACTTAACGGCGAAAAAATTGAATTCCCCGATACCTGTTATCGCGGCGATTACATCAAAGACATCGCCGGTGAAGTTCTCCGGAAGGAAGGGGATAAATATCTTCATGCCAATGAAGAAGAAACCATCGCCCATTTTAATGCGTTGGCCGGAGGGATTATTCTGGAAGAAATTAAAACCGATTTGAAAGATTTCGGGGTTATCTTCAACGTATATTTCAGCGAAAAAGAACTTTATAAAAACAACGGTGTAAATAATCTGCTGGATAAGCTTCAAAAGCAGGGATTTATTTATTCCGACGGAGAAACGCTCTGGTTCAAAACAACCGACTTCGGCGATGAAAAAGACAGGGTTGTTATCCGCAAAAACGGAGACCCGACGTATTTTGCCGCCGACATCGCCTACCATCAAAATAAATTTTCCCGCGGTTTTGAAGAGATTATTGATATCTGGGGCGCCGACCACCATGGTTATATGCCGAGACTATGGGCGGGAATTCAGGCTCTCGGTTACGAGAAAAGCGCCTTGAAAATTATTCTTGTTCAATTGGTGAATTTGCTTCGAGGGGGAGTTCCGGCGGCGATGTCCACACGGTCCGGTGAATTTGTAACTCTCCGGGAAGTTCTCGATGAAGTGGGTAAAGACGCCGCGCGCTATAATTTTCTGATGCGCCGCTCGGACAGCCATCTTGATTTTGATCTGGAACTCGCCAAAAAGCAATCCAATGAAAATCCTGTTTATTACGTTCAGTATGCCCACGCCCGCATTTGCAGTATTATCAGAATGGCCGGTGAACGCGGCATTATACTGCCTGAATACACGGATGTTGATCCGTCGCTTCTTGCCGAACCGGATGAAAAAAATCTGATAAAAATGCTGGTGCGTTATCCTGAAATGATTCAGGGCGCGGCAAATTCTCTGGAACCTCACCGTATTACTTTTTATTTGAATGAACTGGCGGGAGTTTTTCATAGTTATTACAATAAAAATAAGGTGGTTTCAGACGATAAAAACATGACCAAAGCGAGACTTTTTCTGGTCAATTCAGTCAAAATTGTTCTGAAAAACGCTTTAAATATTTTAGGTGTAAGCGCGCCGGAAAAAATGTAGTGAGCCAAGCTGATAATGAGACTCAAGCTTCAGAAACGCAGTGAACTAAACTTGCTGGACGAATTATCCCAGGAGCGTAGCGACATAGGAAAACGAATCCCGGCTTGTCGGGATGAAGTTTGAAGCGTAAGGCGAACTATCCTGGGAGCGTAGCGACGTAGGATAGTGAAGTTTTTGAACACCCTGTTTCGACGAAGTGCCCTTTAGAGTGCAAATCAAGGCTTATTAGTTTATGCCTTTATTTGTAAATTAAAATTGGAAGCAGCGTAAATGGCTAACGGAAACGCAAAGAACTTTGAACTGAAAATAGGGAAAACGGGATTAATGATCATTGTTGCCGGAATGACCGCTCTTTTATGTGCGGCATTTTTGTTTGGCGTTGATGTCGGAGAAAACATGGATGTCTATCCTCAAAAAATCGCATCGATTCCCCAAAGGGCGCTTGCGCTGGTCTGGCGTCCCGCTAAAATAAAAATGGTCCGGAACACACCGGACAATAAAGCTGCACAAAATCAGGCGGGAGGAGTGCAGGAATCTCACGCCGCTTTACCGGATGAAAATATCGATCTGACTTTTTACAACAAACTTACAGGTAAAAAAGGATCGCCTGATGAGGAATTATCCATGGAAAAAAATCAGGCGGGTTTACCTTCGAAAAACGAAGAGGAAGCGCAAAAAGGAAAGTTTAACATAGAAACCACCAAACAGCCGGCGGCAACAAATGTAAAAAGTATTGAAAAAGAAGTGAATAAAGAAGCACAGTCTGTCCCGAATTCCAATTCGCAAAAGAACAAATTCACCGTGCAGGCGGCTTCACTGAAGGATAAAGACAAAGCCAGGCAAATAAACAAAAAAATTTCCGCTTTGGGTTTTAAATCGGAAATCATTAAAACTGAAATCAAAGGGAAGGGAACTACGTTTCGGGTCATTGCTACAGGTTTCAGCGATAAGGCTAAAGCCGAAGAAGCATCGAAAAAAATTTCTTCCAAAACAGGGACAAAGTGCATTATTAGAGTCAGCGATAATAAGGCACAATAGAAACCAAAAAACAAACGGCTCTTAATTATGTTCGAAAATCTGTCTGAAAAATTAGAAAATATTTTTAAAAAATTAAAGGGACGCGGAATTTTAACAGAGGAAAATGTCAATGCCTCTCTCAAAGAAATCCGAATGGCTCTTCTGGAAGCCGATGTTAATTTTAAGGTGGCCAAAGATTTCATTGAAGATGTGCGCGTAAGGGCTGTAGGAAAAGATGTTCTCGAAAGCATCACGCCCGGTCAGCAGATCGTTAAAATTGTCCATGACCGGCTCGTAGAACTGATGGGAGGCGTCAGCGCGAATATCAAGTTCGGTTCCAGGATTCCTTCCGTCATTATGCTTGTCGGACTTCAGGGATGCGGCAAAACGACCACCGCCGCCAAGCTGGCTCTTTTGTTATCCAAAGAAAGGAAAAAAGTCTGTCTGGTATCCGCGGACGTCTACAGGCCCGCCGCCATTGAACAGCTGGCCGTTTTGGGAAAACAGATCAAAGCGGGGGTTTTTGAAAATAAAAATCTGAAAGATCCCGTGGAAATATGTTCTCAAGCCGTAGAGGATGCGCGAAAAAACGGTTATGAGGTGCTTATCATTGATACCGCGGGAAGATTGCACATCGATAATCCCCTGATGGAGGAACTTCAGAAGATAAAGAACAAGGTCAATCCGGCGGAAATTATTTATGTGGCTGACGCCATGACCGGACAGGATGCCGTTAATGTGGGCGTCAAATTCAACGAAATGATCGGTATCGACGGCGTCATCATGACGAAGATGGACGGCGATGCCCGCGGCGGCAGCGCCTTGTCTCTTAAATCCGTAATCGGAAAACCGGTTAAATTTGTAGGCGTGGGAGAAAAAATAGATAATCTGGAAATTTTTCATCCCGAAAGAATGGCCTCACGTATTTTAGGAATGGGCGATATTCTCAGCCTGGTGGAAAAAGCGCAGGCTAACATCGACAAGCAAACAGCTCTGGAACTGGAAAAAAGCATCAGGAAAAATAATTTTTCTCTGGAGGATTTCCGCAATCAACTGACTCAAATAAAAAAAATGGGGTCCCTTAAAGATATTTTAGGAATGATTCCCGGACTGGGAAAAATGAAAGCTCTTAAGGATTTAGAACCTGATGATAAAGAATTGGTTAAAATAACCGCCATAATTGATTCCATGACCAAAGAGGAACGACTTGATTATCTGATTATTGACGGACGAAGGCGTAAAAGAATCGCCCTCGGCAGCGGAACTTCCGTGCAGGACGTAAACCGTCTTTTGAAAAATTACGTGGAAATCAGAAAAATGATGAAAAAATTTAATAAAAAAGACGGCATTAAATCTCTCATGAGGAATTTTCCCTTTTAAAATATGAAAAAGTATGATAAAAGATTAAAAAAATTATTATTTTAAGGAGGTAATATTTAAAATCGATGGGTGTTAAAATTAGACTGACTCGTATGGGTGCTAAAGGCAAACCTTTTTATCGTATCGTAGCTGCTGATACCGATTTTCCGCGTGACGGAAGATTTTTGGAAATTCTGGGCAATTATGATCCGAAAAAGAACCCGGCGGAAGTTATTGTTAAGGAAGATCGTGTTCGTAACTGGTTGTCTAAAGGTGCCAAAGCAACTCTGACGGTAGCTAATTTGCTGAAGACAAAAGGTATCGAAGCGAAAATTAAGTAAAATGTAAAAAGTTTTTTTGTGACCGCAAATTGTTTGACAAGTGTTTTGTTGTTGAAGAATTTATTTCAAAAAAGACTTAAACAAAATTAGCGGAGGTTAGACGATGAAGGAACTGATCAAGTACATATCTCAGGCTTTAGTAGATTTTCCAGACAAAGTTGAAGTGACTGAAATCATCGGCGAGCAAACATCTGTTATTGAATTGCGTGTCGCAAAAGAGGACTTGGGCAAAGTAATCGGGAAGCAGGGCAGAACGGCCAAAGCTATCCGGATGATTTTAAGCGCCGCTTCGGCCAAAGCTCATAAAAGGGCTGTTTTGGAAATCATTGAATAGGCAAAAAATGGATCTCTTTGAAGCTGGAGAGATTGTTAAAACCCGCGGTCTCCACGGATGTTTAAAAGTTCTTTCTTATCTGGAGACCAAAAGTAATTTCATACAACCTGATCATGTATATATTGAATTAAGTCCGGGGCGAAAGAATCGCTTCGGACTTAAAAAATTTGATAGAGCAGGCAGAGCGTTCTTTATCGAACTGGAAGAAATAAAAGATGTAGAATCGGCAAAGACTCTTGTCGGCTGTAAAGTTTTTTTATCAAAAAATATTCTAAAAAAACTGCCGGAAGGAGAGTATTACTTTCACGATATCATCGGACTCGATGTTTACAGCGAAGAAGGCGACTATATAGGCAAAATAGAATCAATTTTTTCCACCGGCAGCAATGATGTTTATATCTGTAAGACTCGGGAAGCAGAAATTCTTCTTCCGGCAATCAGCGATGTCATAAAAAAAATAGACGTCAACAGCAGGGTGATAACCGTTAAAATTCCGGAAGGGTTGTAAAGTGATCAATTTCGAAATCCTTTCTATTTTCCCTGAAATGTTCTCCTCCCCTCTCAATTTCAGCCTTTTAAAAAAAGCTCAGGAGAAAGGTCTCATAAAAATCTCCTTGCACAACATACGTGACTGGGCCGACGACAAGCAGAAAATGACTGATGATGCTCCCTACGGTGGCGGGTGCGGGATGGTCATGAAACTGGAGCCGGTGGAAAAGGCTTTATCGGCAATCAGGAGGGGGGATGAGAAAGACTCTACCGTAGTCTTAATGACACCCCAGGGGGAGGTTTTTAACCAAAAAATAGCGGCGGAACTTTCTCATAAAAAACGGATAATGATTGTTTGCGGACGTTATGAGGGTGTTGATGAAAGAATCAGGGAACACCTGGTAGACAGAGAAATTTCCATCGGTGACTACATTTTAACCGGCGGAGAGCTGGCCGCTATGGTTTTAATTGACGCTGTTTCCCGATTTATTCCTGACGTTCTGGGAAACCCGGATTCTGCGCAAGACGAATCTTTCTCTCAGAATCTTTTGGAATATCCTCAATATACGAGGCCGGCCGCATATAAAGGATGGATGGTTCCGGATATATTACTCTCGGGAAATCACGCTGAAATTGAACTCTGGCGCAGAAAAGAATCTCTCCGAAAGACATATAAAAAACGGCCGGATTTGCTTAATAAAATAACGCTTTCAGATGAAGATAAAAAAATTCTCGACAAAATTAAGCTCGAAGACATATAAAGTCTTGATTTTAAGAAATTAATAAGGTATGGGTTTCCCCCAATTAATTAGGACAACTTTATCCTAAACGGAAAAGCTGGAATGCTGTACATAGCTCTTTTACATTACCCGGTGTATAATAAAGAAGGCAAAATTGTAACGACAGCCATTGCCAATATGGATATCCACGATATTGCCAGAATCGTGAAAACATACGACTTGAATGGATTTTATATCGTCAATCCCATTGAAGAACAGCGTCTTTTGGCGCAGGAAATAACCGATCACTGGCTTAAAGGCTACGGAGCCGATTACAATCAATTCCGTCGGGCGGCTTTTGAATTAATCACGATAAAAGAGACTCTGCAAAATGTTATTGATGATATTGCAGAAAAGACGGGATTTGTTCCCCAAACGATAGCTACCGGAGCCCATATCGCAGGAGATATTTTAAGATTTGCAGAATTGAAAAGAATGTTACAAGGCAATAACAAGCCTTATCTTCTTCTTTTCGGAACAGGATCGGGAATAGCTGATGAAGTGATAATGACATCTGATTTCCGGCTGGAGTCCATAAAAGGCTTGTCCGATTACAATCACCTGGCGGTAAGATCGGCTGTTGCTATTATTTTGGACCGGTTAATGAGCGATTGATTTATAATTAAATAAGCTGTTTATCAGGAGGAAATATATATGAATGTTTTAGAGATGATAGAAAAAGAACAAATGAGAGGCGATATTCCCGGATTCAAAACCGGAGATACAGTAAAGGTTTATGTTCGTATTATTGAAGGTCAGAAACAAAGAATCCAGGCTTTTGAAGGAGTTGTAATCCGTAAAAAACAGGGTAACAGCCGTGCCAATTTCACAGTCAGAAAGATCTCTTACGGTGTAGGCGTGGAAAGAACATTCCCCTTACATTCGCCGATTATTGATCAAATCGAAGTCATCAGCAGAGGAAAAGTACGCAGATCGCGTCTTTATTATTTAAGAGATTTAAGAGGCAAAAAAGCAAGAATTAAAGACGCGGCAAAACAGTAATTTTTTTACTGAACTCAATCTTTTTACGTTAACTGTCTCGCGTATGCTGTTTCGGAAACGTATGAGACTTTACTTTTTCAATGAATACTTTTGAAAAAATTGCCCGTGAGGACGGATATCAGCTTATTGCCGGAGTTGATGAAGCGGGCAGGGGGCCTTTGGCGGGACCGGTAGTAGCTGCGGCCGTAATTTTTCCTCCTGATTATGTAAATACGGAAATAAACGATTCCAAAAAGCTCTCGGCCGCCAAAAGAGAAAAATTATA
>JAJFTS010000150.1 GCA_021372815.1 Deltaproteobacteria bacterium
AATGA
Organism: Deltaproteobacteria bacterium; assembly: GCA_021372815.1. Taxonomy (GTDB): domain Bacteria; phylum Desulfobacterota; class Syntrophia; order Syntrophales; family Smithellaceae; genus Smithella. Next base: position 6 of record JAJFTS010000150.1, read on the forward strand.
TAAAATAAAGGCCTCATGATTGTCGGGGGATTCCTGATTCCATTGATTGTAAAACGTATAGTCGTCTTTCTCATGCAGATATTCCGTCATCAGTGCCGCCATGATAGAGCATGTGGTGAATCCCTTGGACTGCAGGGCCTTGACAGCCCGATGATCTTCCGTTTCAGCTCCCGATGACCACGAAACGAAACAAAGAGAGAATAGAACGAAAAGGACCGATACGTTCAGAAATCGTTTCATAAAACTCTCCAATAGATGCATCGTTCAATCATCTTTCAATAATCGCCGCAGCCATCTCTCTAATATGATTTTATTCCAAAGTAAGGAAATTACAATATTGAAAATTAAATCCTGCGAATTGGAGTCTCTTTAGGGACGGGTGCCAAATACCGAATAGGATGGAGCCGGGGTGCCGCATGCAACATGGCGGGACAGAACGATTTTTCCGGTACTTTTTCCGGACACTTTCCGGGAATTCGTTGATGCGTTGGGATACCCAAAATTTTCCCTTTCGCGTAATGAGGTGGCATTTCTGATCGAAGACGAAATCCTACCCTATTTTGAGGTTGTAACCGTAAAAGAGAATGTAAACGGCATATGCAGTGATCCCGATGATGATAAATTTCTGTCGTGCGCCATGAATTCCGGTGCTGAATATCTTGTCAGCGGTGACAAGGCGTTGCTTGAATTAAAGCAGTTCAGAGGCGCAAAGATCATATCGCCTGCCGAATTTATAAAGCTTCTATAAAGACGGTTCCACGTTCCAAAGGTTCCAGGTTTCAAGTATAGAAACGGTTCCAGGTTCAACGTTCAAGGCTTGTTTTAGTGCGTCATCCCGGAGTATCTATAAACGAAGGAAGACAAAAGTAGAGCTTGTCTTCGGTCATACAAAGAAGAACCTCAAGACCGACTCTTTTCCCTTGAGAGGGCTTGAAGGTGTGGCAGTCGAGATCTCCATTCTTGCAACCTGTTTCAACATTACACGGGCAATTGTGCTGTTCGGTGTTCAGAAATTGATAGACGCATTCAAACAGGCCCAGATGGTACCGGCCTGATAAAGCCGGGCCTTTTAATACCGCAATGTAATAACCCTATTACCCGTCATTTAGGCAAATGAGACTGTGTCGCAATTCCCCACCCGTCATTCCGGCTTGCCGGAATCTAGCGTCTTTAAAGACCTGTTTGGCACCCATTCGTGTTTTTGTGTTTCCTTAAAAACCCCATAGAACATGCAACGAAGGACGAACCGAAGCATCACGCGGTCTGGCGCTAGAAGTTGCCAGTATTAGCTCGCATTTTTGTCATCTGTGGCGGAAAAACGGGGTTGTGTTAATTCTCTGAAATTTGTTTTGGTTTTCTTAAAGTTCAGACAGATGCGTTGCACAGTATGAGCATAAAACCAAATTTGATCGGTCTGTGAACAAAAGCGTTCTCATCAGACAAATCGATAATCAAAGGCCGCAAGACGCTGGATCCCGGCGAGCCGGGATGACAACAAAGGAGTGAGCACGGCAAATAATAAGGGATACTGTGCCCGATTAAGAATTAGATAGCGCTCAACACCATCTTTGGTTACCATACTTTAAGGGAAAAATTAGCCAAGGAGTTCCAAGCCATGACCCTTCTTCCCTTCAACCTGCCTGGCATTCATCATTAGGATTAAATTGGAGAATTCAACCATTTCGAGAAATGGTTCGCGAAATTGAAACCAAGTATGATTGCAAAATTCCGGATACAAGGGAACTCTTAACCAGCTTGCCAGGCATCGGGGACTACGTTGCGGGTGCCGTCCTTTCCCTGGCATTCAATAAAAGAGAATGGATTGTAGATACCAACGTTGTTCGAGTATTCAAAAGATATTTTGGAATTAGAACCACAAGCGAAGGACGCAGAAACAGAGATATCATCAATCTTTCGAAAATATATGTATCTACAAGCAACCCCCGAAATGCCAATCTGGCTATTCTTGATTTTGCAGCGCTAATTTGTACTTCAAGAAATCCAAAGCATGAAGTTTGTCCTGTTAAAAAACACTGTCATTTTTTAAAGAATGTCGATTGAAAATCAAGAAAGTCCGGAAGTAATTGTTTTTTTATTCCACTATTTTCTGAATCACAACGTAATTCCCCACCCGGCTTTGATCGTTCGGATTATCGGTATCCCACAATCCGTATTTAACGTTGCCTTGTATCCTTACATTTTTGCCGAGGTATTGGACCATTTCATTTCTGGATACGCTGCCGTCGAGAAATTTAATAAAATATCTTTTCCCGCCCGTTTCAAAATACAGGTCGATGATCTTCGGATTCTCTTTTCCAACTTTATTAATAAACGTTTCACTGACAACTTTCCCGTCATAAATAGAAACGTTTGCGGCGGGAGGCATTTGTATAGCGACGTTTTTCGTGACAGTGCAGGCAGTCAGGCTGAGCACGATAAGGGAAACGGCAACTGCACGCATGATGAAATGATCGAACATATACCGATTATAATAGAGATTACAAAAATATGGAACAATTGTCTAAAGACACTAGATATTATGGCTGACAACTGAAACAAAAAAGTGACCTGCTCCTTAGGTGTCGTGGGTTATATTTTGAAAGCATCACCAAACAAAATACAGAGCCAAAATAAGGAGGCAGGTCATGAAAGATTCTATCACAA
>JAJFTS010000168.1 GCA_021372815.1 Deltaproteobacteria bacterium
GTTATGTCTTGAAACAATTTGAAAAGAAAGCTGCTCGTTGAGCTTGTCGAATCGAGCATTCCATTAACAAAGGTTACGCATGGCGAAATTTGTATATCAGGCTATTGACTCGACCGGAACAGTCGTCAGCGGGTCCATTGAGGGCGATTCCATAAATTACGCCAACATGGTCTTATCGCAGCGCGGACTGATACCGTCCAAGGTGGAAATAGATAAAGGCGATGGCGCTTCCGCGCTGGGCTGGATTAAAGACAAACTGACGCCCATAAAACCCCAGGATATCATTATGTTTACCCGGCAGCTTCGAACCATGCTGAACGCCGGTGTTCCCATTTTAAGGACTCTGGAAGTCCTTGAAACTCAAACTATGAATCCGAAGCTGAAGAAAATCGCGGCTTCCGTGGCTTCCCAAATAAAAGAAGGATCTTCACTTTCTGAAGCTCTGGCCAAATATCCCAATGTTTTTCCTCATTTATTCACAAGCATGATTGCCGCCGGTGAAGCCAGCGGCTCTTTGACGGAAATTTTAAGCAGACTGATTTTTATGATGGACCATGAGCATAAAATCAAATCAGATATTAAAGCGGCCATGCAGTATCCCATGATGGTGTTGATTGCCCTCGGCATTGCATTCTTTGTTCTCTTAACATTCGTTATACCGAAATTCGTCACAATATTTCAGCGGGCAAACATCAAATTGCCGCTCCCCACAAAGATATGCATGCTGATGTACCAGGCGATATCACAATACTGGTTTATAACTTTTGGCTTGATCGCCGTCATTATTGTCGCACTCGTCATTTTTTTAAAGTCTTATCGGGGGAAATATCTGAAAGATTTGCTGTTATTAAAGCTGCCGATTATTGGCCCGTTATTCATAAAAACGATAATGGCAAGGTTTGCCAGCATATTTTCCATATTGCAGTCGAGCGGCGTGCCGATAATCAGCGCGATTCAGATTCTCAGCGGCACGATAGGAAATGTGGTAATTACGAATCAATTTGATAAGCTTAAAGACAAGGTTGAGCAGGGGGCGGGGATTTCCGGTCCTTTAAGCACAGCTAAATTTTTCACACCCATGGTTGTGCAGATGATCGCGATAGGCGAGGAATCAGGTCAGCTGGACGAAATGCTGGGCGAGGTATCGAGGCATTATGATGAAGAAGTGAACCACGCAGTCAAGCAGATGTCCGACGCCATAGGACCTATTCTTGTGGTCGGCCTCGCTGCCGTGGTTGGTTTTTTTGCCTTTGCTATTTTCCTGCCCATGTGGGATCTGACGCAATTGGCAAGGCAGTAATGATTTTGTTTGGTATAAAATCTCGGAAGGGGGGGTGATTAGTTAAATTGGATTGTTGGATTTATTAATAATACTTTTATTAAAACGGAGGTGAATATGCGAAAAATTGTTCGGAATCAAAAGGGTTTTACTCTGGTGGAAATCATTGCGGTCCTGGTTATCCTGGGTATTCTGGCAGCTTTTGCCATTCCAAAATACTTTAACCTGCAGGATGACGCAAAGAACAGAGCTTTGCAGGGCGCCCTCGCAGAAGGAAAAGCTCGCGTTAACCAGTATGCGGCTCAATACCTGCTTACAGCGGGTTCATGGCCCGCAGACTATGTTGCTTCTGCAGTAGGAACAAATGCCGGCGATTTCACATTATCTTTTGCCGGAAATGCTTCGAGTGTCAGCATTACGGCTGAAGGTACTACAGGGGCAGTTGATGGAGTTAGTAGTGCAATATCAATCATGGCCCCGGGACGGACATAATCATTGTTTCATTAAAAAAGGCCCAACTTGGGCCTTTTTTAATGAAAAGCAGAAATCCCTGCGCAGAAGTAACATGACTTGGGGCTGTTTAATGCCTGCTTGAATTGCGGAACAGCAGTACAGTCAAATTATTGATTTAATTGTTGTTAATCCTAGAAAGAAGGATACTTCAATGGTCCTTCTTTCTAGGAGAAAAAACTTGGTTTGCACTAAGATGTTTTTATAAACCAGTTATGTTGTTCAAGACCCCAGGTTTCAGGTGATATGAAAAAGGTTCAAAATGAACGCGGTTTTACGCTTATCGAAGTGATTGCGATTCTGGCCCTTATCGGGGTGCTGGCAGCATTTGCTATTCCGAAATACTTTAACTTACAGGATAATGCCAAAAACAATGCTGTTCAAGGCGCTCTCGCC
>JAJFTS010000204.1 GCA_021372815.1 Deltaproteobacteria bacterium
GCGGGAGAGGAGCTCACGTACGATTACGGACTGATCATCGATATCCGCAAGACAGCCAGGGTCAAGAAGGAATACGCCTGCTTATGCGGTTCAAAAAAATGCCGCGGCACCATGCTGGCGTCTAAATGATCGTGGAACACAGAGAATAGTGATTGGTGAATATCACCTGCCCAAATTGCGGGCAATCGCCCTGAACACTTCGATGGATTCTATTTCCATATCCTCCCCGTCTTTATTATAGTCGGAATAAGCAGAGGTCTTCGCGATTACAATGTTATACCGGGGATATACATATATGGCCTGACCGTAAATCCCGATGGCCAGATAATCGCCGTCCGGATTTTCGGGAATCCACCATTGGTATCCATAACCAAGGATCCAGCTTGCATTGGATCTTTTCCCCGGCATCAGATGAGGCGCGTCGGGAGTTACCGATGCTTTACACCATGTTTCAGGAATGATCTGTTTACCGTTCCAGTTTCCGTTCTTCAAATATAGCCGGCCGAACCGCGCATAATCACGAAGCGTAACATTCAATCCCCCGAATGCCGCTTCCATCCCGCTGCTGTCGATCAGCCAATAGGCGTCCGATTCCATACCCAACGGCTTCCAGAGTTTCTCTTCAGTATATTCGGAAAGAGTTTTCCCGGTGGCGGCACGAAGGATCATTCCCAAAACCTGGGTATCCATGCTCACATAATGATGAAATGTCCCCGGTTTTCTTTCAGCTTTCAGGGAAGCCACAAAGTCGGCAAGCGGCATATTCAGGGCAAAGTATCTTCCCATTCTGTTGATATCGGAATTGAAATCCCCGTAGTCCTCATTGAAGCGCACTCCCGAGGACATTTGCAGCACATTCTTGATAGAGACGCCATTATATCCGGAACTTTTTAATGACGGCAAATAATCCGTCACCGGCTGATTAATATCTTTGATGTAACCTTCTGCAACAGCGATACCGAACAGAGCCGACACGAAAGACTTGGCCACCGACCAGCTGATGGCTTTCGATGATTCGGTATTTCCCCTGTAATACTGTTCGAAAAGGATGGTGTCGTCCTTGATGACGATGAGGCCGGTGGTGCCGGTATGCTCAATGAAGGAGTTCACACTCCTGTTTTTTCCTTTAAAAGTGTAACCGTCAGGCAGTTTTTTAATGTCTCTTTTGAAGGTAAAAACATCGCCTCCCCGATGAATTGTCCGTGAATCGAATTTATCACCCATGGTCCGGAAATTTTGAACGATAATGTCCGGATTAAAAAGATTTATGACCCGGTATAATCTCTGAATCCGTTCAAAATTAAGCAGCAGGGCAATAATCAGGATGCCAAGAATAATTCCGAATGTGATTAGTATCTTTTTTGGAACTGATTTACTTTTAACTTTTTCCGTCATGATATTACCTCGAATTATTTTTTGAACAGAACTATTTTTTTGTGCCGCTTTTCGGGTCGAGAAACCGGTTTTCAATCATTTCAGGTATCTCATATTAGTTATGGAACATAACAAAATCAAATCTTTTTTCTCGTCAATTCCAACCGGCAAAGCATGTCCCCATCATCCGCACCGGATCACTCGAGTCGGTTAAGCCGGGCAATAATTGAAAATTTCTTCTGTCATTGCGTTATATTAAGGCTTCAGCATGATTATTTTCCCCCAATAAAAAAATTTTGAAAATTTAGTGACATGTGTCACACTGAAGACCAATGTCTGTATAAGATGTCAAAAGGGCTTAGTTATCAACGGTCTTATATTATTGCCATGCTGAGTACAGTTGCCGTGAACTACAGCACGATGAATACCGGATTCCCGATCTCCGGATAAAGCATTCGAGGACAAGCTTTGAGGGAATAGCAAATAAGATAAGAGAGATTTGAAGAAGATGCATAATCCTTTTGCCGAAAAGATTGAGGAAAACGAAAGCGATATCGGTTATATCGAGCGTGCATTGGACGGCGATGCCGCCGCCCTGGAATCTCTTGTTTTGCGACACCAGTCATGGATATTTAATATCGCACTGAATATGACAGGTGACATACAGCACGCTGAAGATGTCACGCAGGAGATTTTAATCAAGATGATCTCCAAACTCTCCTCTTATGATCCGCAAAAGGCCGCCTTTAGAACATGGCTGTACCGGATTGTCGCCAATCATGTCATTAATATGAAAGAGAGCCGGAAAGAGAAATTCTTTGCCGCTCATGCGGTGGATTTTGATTTCAACAAATATTTTGATAATCTTCCGGATACAAAAAATCCCTCTTCAGCCGGGAAAAAAGAAACGGCTGAAGAAACAAAAAATTATTGCGTCCTGTGCATCCTGCTGTGTCTGACCAGAATGGAGCGGCTCGTTCTGGTTCTGGGAGCGATATTTGACGTTACCGATCGCGTGGGCGCTGAAATATGTGAGATTTCACGCGATAACTTCCGCAAGATATTGTCAAGATCCCGCCGCAAGGTCTTTCAATATTTTAAAGAAAATTGCAGTCTGGTCAACGACCGGAACCGCTGCAAATGCAGTGAGCTTGCCCCTCGATTAATTAAGCTGGGGGTAATCGGCAAAGGTTCATTGATCGCCGGACAAAATTCTTTGGGAACAATACGCTCCATGTTGGGCAATACGGTAGCCACTATAGAAAATGAATATCGTATTTTTTTTGATCTTTATCAGGAACAGCCTTTTTTGCAGGGACCGGATATGGTTTCCTGGTTAAGAGATTTAATAAGCAGAAGTAATTTGCAGAAAATATTTAATGAAACTCCCATTCTGAAAATGTAACGCATTGGAATGGATTGGCTGGACCATCCCATAAAATGGGATGTAAGGGATCAGGAGACATAAAATGATTAATCAGAATCTGATTGCACCATGCGGTTTGTACTGCGGCGTTTGCGGCATTCACGTAGCCACGAAGAACGGCGATGAACAATTGAAAGAAAAGCTTGCCAAAGCCTACGGCGATACACCGGATAAAATAAATTGCCAGGGCTGCCTTTCAAGCTCCGTCTACTGGTATTGCCGGGTTTGCTCCGTTAAAAGCTGTGTGCTAGAAAAGGGATACGCAGGCTGCCATCAATGCGAGAGTTTCCCCTGTGATAAAATCGATAACTTTCCCGTCCCGGAAGGCAAACGCAATATCCTGCGAGCCATTCCGCTGTGGCGTAAGCTGGGTACGGAAGAATTTATCCGGGCTGAAGAAAAACTCTTCTCCTGCGTTAACTGCGGCACCGGTCTGTTTCGGGGGGCGCGAAAATGCCGCCGGTGCGGCACATTGGTTGCCCCGGCCTATTAATCAGCAGACAGGCTGTTATTGATGAATGAACAAAATATTTATTGGACAATACAATTAAGTGAGAGAAGAAAAAGTTAATAGATGCTCATCTGACAACCGCCGGCGATTGTCGCGCCCAACTCGTGGCATTGATTGAGAATTTCTTCCGTAATCGAGCCCTTGGCGATAACCGGCTGATAAACGGTCTTGAATTTGTAACCCAAAGCGATGCGTTCAATAGCCCGGAGCGCTCCCGTACCGTCGTTTCCCGCGCTGATAAAAACAACAAACGGTTTGCGGAAAACTTTTTCCTGCGCCCCTAAGTAGGTACGGTCGAAAAAATCCTTCACCATCCCGGACATATAACCGAAATTTTCCGGTGTGCCGACAGCCAGCCCGTCAGCTGTCAATAAATCTTCCAGGGTGGCGTCCGCGGCCTTTTTAAAAAGCACTTCGACGCCTTCGATAGACTTCGCGCCAGCGGCCACGGCCCGTGCCATCTTTTCGGTTTTGCCTGTCTGCGAATGATAAACAATTAATATTTTAGCCATCTTATCCTCTGCTTGTTTTTATTGATGATACAATAAGATAAAAAGAAACGTCAATGACATTGTAATAAAAGAGCCCCACCCCCTTTACCGGGGGCAGGGAAGAAACGTCTTTACTCTAAAGGTAGTCTCGCGGTCATATATACTTTTACTTGGAAGAAATTTTTTTGCCGAATTTTTCAATTTCGTCTCCCGTAGCCTTCAAACCTTTTCCGACATCTTCAGCTACTACACTGCCTTTTTTCTTCAATTTCAGCGAAAGGTCGCGGGATTTTTTCATGACTTCCTTTGTTCCTGTTTCAATTTTCCGGCCGGCCCAAGTGAAGCTTTTGTCCAGATACTCATTGGTTGATTCCAGAGCATCGCCTGCTTTTACTTTCTCCTTCTTAGCCCATGATTCCGTTGATTTTACATGAGAATCCAATGCCAAAGCGACATATGCACGGGCAAAAGTTTCTTCTATTCGTTTTACAGAAGTTACCGTTCCCTTCTTCACATCATCAGCCAGTTTTTCCAATTCATTAGCTGACGCATTCAGCGCCTCCTTTCCCTTTGCCGAAGCTTCTTTTGACTTTTCTTTCATATATAACGCACTCTTTTGAATCTGTTGAGCAGCCGCGTTCATGTTTTTCTCAAGATAATTTTTTTTGGCCGTCTGAAAAGTCTGTTCAATCGAAGAATTTGATTCTGACGACGCTATGGCCATTGACGGAAGGACTCCTGCCGCAATGAACATAAACAAAAAAACAACGACAAAAATGTTTAAACGACGCATAGTCATCACTCCTTTCCCGGAATTTGGTTAAGAATAATTTATTTATCCATCCCTGATTTGTCAAAATAAATTATTCTTTGTCATTACAGTTTTTTCCGGTGGCGGAACGCTGTTATCAATGCAAAGAAATAAACATATTGACATAGCATGGCCATTTGGCTATATTGCCAAATAATGCAAAGGAGAAATTGAAAATGAAAAGCATGGTAAAACCGCAGCATGAAGCAAGAGCGAAAATCATCAAGGCCATGGCCCATCCCAGCAGGCTCTTCATTATCGAAGAGTTAAGCAGGCGCAGATGCTGCGTCAATGAGCTGACCGGGATGATCGGCGCC
>JAJFTS010000209.1 GCA_021372815.1 Deltaproteobacteria bacterium
CACGCACACCCAAGGATCGTGAATCATCAGCATTGTGTTTGGGTATGCCTGAACTTCTTTGCCGGATAATAGCAGGAAGGATGCAGCGGATGCGGCAAGACCCTCATTTCGTGTTGTTACTTTTGATTTGTGGCTTTGAAGCGCATTGAATATCGATACCGCGTCAAACACGTCGCCGCCTGGGGAATTGATTCTGACTGTGATTGTCTTGGCGGTCATCCCCGCGAGAGAGCGTACCAACTCGGAGGCATCGTTAAAAGGCCATCCGATAACGTCATAAATCATTACTTCGGCTGATTCATCAGAGAGGTTTTCAATTTTGTACCAATCCGACTTATCAAGCGGTTTATTCCAGTATTTTGCCGCCGCTTCAGCATTTTTTTGACTTCTGTATTTTAGATTATTCATTGTTTCCTCCCGCCGCTGAAGCGGCAGCATCTTTTGTCGTGCTGGTTCGCGTCCTGTAAACTTCGCCGCCCTTGTACGGATTGTAATCAAGTAATTCCCTGCATTCGTTTGGGTTGAAAATCTCCTTGTCAATGGCCGTTGCGAATCCGGCCATCTGTTCGGCAAACGAACCGCGCAATAAACCTTCTGCCCTGAATTTCGCGTAAAATGTTTTGCGTTCGTCCGGTGTCAAAAGGTCACGATAAGCAGATTTTTCAATTCCTACGATCCACGGCATAAGGGCGTAAATGACGAAGCTGATTGAGAACTGTTCCGCGCTGGCAAAGGTCGGGTTGGCTTCGCTGTTGCCCATGAGGGTCAAGGGAGTGGCAAAGAAAATATCGACAATTTCCTTCCTCTGAAAATCCCGCGTTTCCAAAAACTGCGAATCTTCCGGATTGATGGAAACATTCGTTGCTTTCATGCCTGATTCCAGCAGCATGATCCGGTGGGCTTTATCCAAACCTGAATAAACCTCAGATATTGCCTCTCTCATTGCTTTAGGATCTTTTAATGTGTTTGGATGTTCGATAATCATCGAGGGATGGGTGCCAGACCCGAAATGCCGCGCACCGAACTCTTGTGTTGCCAGTCCCAACCCTATTGACTCCCTGACATATTCAATCGGGTTAATACCCATGTAACCATCGGAGACCATGCCGCGAAGGTGCATTATTTCGCTGCCGGGGATGTCGTTTTCTGATCCGTCCGGAAATGTGCATTTATAAACAAGATTGTAATTCGGGAGTTGCTCGACCTCTTGAACTATACCGGGAGCTAGAGGAATTAATTCTCTGATTTTTCCTGTTAATTTATTTAATCCCCTGTTTTTTATTGCAAAGAAATTCCCGCGAAGGTTTAAATGGTTGATTGCCATTCCCCAAAATTCCGGCGCGGTCATCCATTCGTTGGGCATATCGTGAAGTATCGGGTAGAGACTGTGATCTGATGCCTTCTCCCGCATTTCTCCTTTGAGTTGCATCAAATGACAGGGGAGCATTCCAATAACGCGGGAAAGGATATTCACGCACGAATAAACGGTGGATAATTTCATTGCCGTGTCTGAACTTACCGACACGCCCGAAGCAGTTGAGCCGCCGCCGAAATATTCCCGCAAGAGTTGCTCGGTTGCAGAACTTAAAGCCTTTGGGCTTATGCCGGATAAAATTCCCATTAATCAACCTTCATAAAAAAACCGCCCGCAAGAATTAATGCCCCGCAAACGGTAAAGGATAACCACGGATAGAGAAGATAAAGCCCGTAACCGAGCATTGACAGTCCGGACAAAATGAGAACATCCCGAACATCGACAACTTTTTTTAAAGCCTCGATTCGGGTACTGAAGAAGCCGTAAAACTTTGCGAAAAAATTCATCAAAGCATTCTCGTTTTAAAAAGTTCAATACTTTTTACGGCTCAATTATATTTGGGAATTTAGTTTATTGATATTAACAAGGATTAACAAAAGTTAAAAATGATTAACATTAATGGACACGGGGCCGATTAATGTGTCGACCATGTATGTAATTCCGCAAAGGTTGTAATTCCAAAATTCTTAAAACTTCCGGGCCTAATAACACCGGATTGCATTTCTCTTCTTAACCTATCTTTCGCCGCCTCCACATTAAAATCTTCCGGCACCGGATAGGGAACGCCAAGTTTCCGCAAAACAATAAATGCTCTCGTTGACAATTCTTTTTCAATTTGATGCTTTTTCATTTTACGCCGCCTTTCCGAAGCGCCATTCTCTGATCTGCGCTTTCGTTATTGTTGGATGTCCCATGCGGTCATATTTCACCGGCAATGGGTTCTTTTTAAACTTAGCATATCTAATCGCTGTTTGAACAGTACATTTTAATTCATTTGCTATCAGTCCCCAGCGGTCAAGAATGTCATCCATGATTATCACCTAATTAATTGTTTTTCGTTCTATTGGTTTGAATGATTGCGCTAGTTGCTCAAACACAGCGTTTTGAACAAACACTACCGTAATAGTTTCTGCCGCCGATTTGCATACTGTAACTTTTTCTTGCGGTGTTAATTTTCTTTCGGAAAGAAACTTTAACAATAATCCTGCTTCCTGATTTATTTTTAATTCATCCATGATTATTTCTCCTTTGTCAAAATTCCAATTTCCATGTCCTGTTCTAAAACCATAACGTGAACATTAAAACCGTAATCCTTGATTAATTCTTGTACCGCTGCCCGAAGATTATCAGCCACGCTTTGAGATAGTTTGTATGGCGATTTCATTACAACAATATCTCCGTCCTTAACTTCAAGTTTCTGCATATTTTTTAAAAACTGAATATTCATGTTTTCACTAACGGCATTGTCGACTTCTTTTTTAATTCTTTTTTTAAATAGATTCCAAAACATATTTTCTCCTTTATTTTCCCGTCATGCGGGCAATCATGCCAGCCTTATCGAGATTGTCGTAAACGGATTTAGTGGTCCGCGCTTCGGGGTTCATGGCCATCAGCGCCACCGTTGAAAATCCGGCCATCAATGGATCTATTTTGCCGGTCCCGCTGGCCGATTTCGTAATCAGGATTGCATTTCCTTTTGGTTCTACCCGGGCATTCCCGACACACCACGCCATCATGCGGCTGCCGTCGTGGATAATCTCTCTCGCCGCGACCTTGCGCTCAGTCGTTTTAATTGCGCTGTTTAATCTCCAGCCCTGGGATATGCCGACAATGCGATCATGCTCAATTTTCCCTTCCCCATTTTCGTCGCCATTTTCCAGTTCATCAACTATTGCACCAATCCCCGACGGGTCCACGCCTATCCGGTCCAGCAACCCCGAGGCGTCACACTTCCGCACGATATCCCCGAATTGCTTAACGTCCTGTCCTATTTCGTCGATGATGGTTAAGTCACCGTCTGCCGCGAAGTCGTGATATTTCGGTGCCTCTGATTTTCTACGCTCAAGGGCGATTGCATGGCACCACGCATGAGACCACCAATACCAAACGCCCGTTTCAGCATCACGGCCAAGCACGGTTAAGCCCAGAAGGTCATCAAGCCCGCCGCCGTCACCGCCGATTTCAATCACGTCGGATTTCTCTATGATAAAATCAAGTGTGACTTTTCCCGCCGCCGCATCCCAGAAGTCAGCACCGGCCCACCGTTGCGCCTTCATGCTCGTCGCTATCTGGATGTTAAGATGCTTTGCAAGAAAACTCTGCTGTGATTGAATTCCCTCGACTTCCGCCTTCTTAAACTCACGCCTTAAAAACTCTTCATCAACTGACGCGCCAAGGTTTGGGTTTGGAATATAGAAATTTGCCGGAACAAGATGAAGTTTCTTTTCGATCATGTCTTTTGGAAATTCATAAATAATCGGAAGGAAGGCTGGATCGTCAATTTTCCCGTCACGAACTCCCCGGGCATATTCTAATTTATCGGCAAAGACGCCTGATGGAGCTTCATCGCTTTGTGTTGTCAGCCAGATAACAAAACCTTCGGGACGCGCCGCAAGGCCGCCGGTAACTTCGGTAAATATATTTGTTGCGGCAGGCCGTTTACCAAATAGCCATAACTCTTCAACTAAAAGTCCAACGCCCTTTAATCCGCCGACAGTATCACTTTCAGCCGCAACAATCTTGAGTGTAGCCCCTGCGTTCCGGTGTGTAATCTGACGATAATGTTCCTGCGGGTACATAAGATCACCAAGTTCATCATCGGAGCTTATCATTCCGCAAGCTGGTTTAAATGAGTTCCCGGCTACTTCGACGGTAGGGGCAATAATAAAGAACTCTGCTGATTCGCGCCAATTCAGGATAAGAGCGGTCATCATAACGGCTGCCGCCATGCCCGACTTATCATTTTTCTTTCCTACCATGA
>JAJFTS010000216.1 GCA_021372815.1 Deltaproteobacteria bacterium
TATTGAACGTGTTCCGAAACGCCTTTTTCATAGGATTTCAACCAGGGTTTACTCTCGTAAATACTACTCGTCGTCATAGTCTACCGCCCCCCTTATTAAATTTTTTTCGATGGCAGTATTATACTCCGTCATCGGCAAAAAAGTAAATCACATTTTTGTTTTTTTTATAAAAAAAGCCCGGTCTGAATTCAAACCGGGCTTTTTGATAAATAATTTTTACAAAATTAAATTACGTTGCGCAGGTGTCAACCGGAGCTTTGGCTTCTTCCAATCCCATTGCCTTGACAACGATTTCGGAAATATCCAGAGCAATCATGCTTTCCGTCTTCTGTCTGTCTTTGATTCCATCCGAAATCATGGTCAGACAGAACGGGCAACCAACCGCTACCGTGCCGGCATTGACGGCAATAGCCTGATCGGTGCGCGCATTGTTGATGCGGTCTCCATGTTCCTCCATCCACATCCGGGCGCCGCCGGCGCCGCAGCAGAAGCTCTTGGAGAAATTGCGTTCCATTTCAGCAAGCTTCACGCCGGGAATAGCGTTCAAAATGCTGCGCGGCTGATCGTAAACCTTGTTGTAACGGCCGAGGAAGCAGGAATCATGATACGTGAATATTCCATCCTGCGACTGGGTGAATTTAATCTTACCCTTCGCAATCAGATCGGCGATAATTTCGGTATGATGGTAAACTTCATAATTGCCGCCGAAGTTGGGATAATCTTTCTTGATGCAGTTGTAGCCGTGCGGACAAATGGCGATGATCTTCTTTACGCCATAGCCGTTCATAATCTCGATATTGGCCTGTGCCTGTGACTGGAACAGATAATCGTTACCGCCGCGCAGAGCCGAATCACCGCAGCAGCTTTCTTCAGTTCCCAGTATACCGAAACTGACACCGGCCGCCTGCAGAATCTTGGCAAAGGCAACAGATATCTTTTTGCCTCTGTCATCAAAAGAACCGGAACAGCCGACGTAGAAGAGATATTCCACGTTGGGATCTTCCGCCAGAGTTTTCACGCCCAGTTCTTTCGCCCAGTCGGCGCGCATATGAGCGCCGATACCCCAGGGGTTGGAGTTGTTTTCCATATTGCGGTAAGTCAACTGCAGTTCCGGAGCGAAATCCGCCTCGGTCAGAACCTTATAGCGGCGCATATCGATAATCTTCTGGATATGTTCAATGGAAGCAGAGCAGTTTTCCATACAATACATACAGTTGGTGCAATCCCAGACCGAATTCAGATCGACGACCTCGCCGACCAATGCTTTTTCAGGTGCAGCCTCCGCAGCTTCAGCAGCCGGAGCGGCAGCAGCTTTTGCTTTAATGGCGGCAGGAGCTATCTCCAGCCAATGTGTCTTGATATCCTGAACCAGCTTCTTGGGAGATAAATGTTTGCCGGTCAGATAAGCGGGACATCCGTCCTGACAGCGACCGCACTTGGTGCAGGCATCGGAATCAAAAATCTGTTTCCAGGTAAATTCTTCCAGTTTGGATACACCGAAGGATTCCGCCGTTTCAAAATCACGAATCGGTTCCACAGACCCGGTCGGTTTCAGTGTGGCAAAGAAATGATTGGCCGGTGTGGTGATGATATGCAGCAGTCTGGAATAAGGAATATAAGCAATAAAACCAAGCGCGATAAATGTATGTGTCCACCAGGCTGCCTTGTGTGCGGTTTTGGCGCTTTCAACATCCATACTGGAAAGGATATTGGCCAGTGTCCAGCCGACAAACGATGCGGTTTCCCATGCCGGCGTTACTTTATCCGGACCGATACCTTCAAGCATCGTAGCATGAATACGTAAAGCTTCGATGATGAATCCGGTAATAATGATACCGCCGATCAGTAAAAGAGCTATGCCGTCATCGGTCGTGGTATCCGGTGTGCCTTTGTAAGTAAGGCGGTCCGGTTTTTGAATGTACCGGCGATAAGCAGCCATCAATACTCCGATAAGCACCAGCAGGCCGAACAGATCCATCAGGAAGGAAAAGCCCAGATAGAAGCTGCCGCGTAAAAACGCCCAGCTGAACAAAGGTTCCGTGATGTGGAATTCACCGGCATCAAAAGCAGCTCCGAAAATTAAAACAAAGAAACCGAAAAAGATGCAGCCGTGCATAATTCCAGGATAAGCGTCCTTCCAGGTCTTGACCTGTAGAAGTCCGTTCATAATGAGGGCTTTTATTCTTGTACCAAGCTCGTCCGTACGAATTTCATCCTTGCCGATCGCTTTCCACATCTGCCAGCGTTTGTAAACACCATAAGCGAAAATAGCGACAGCTATGGCTGTAAAAAGAAAAAGGAACGGCTCAAAACTTCCAGCGTTCCAGAAAACCTCACGACCTTCATTT
>JAJFTS010000230.1 GCA_021372815.1 Deltaproteobacteria bacterium
GACGCAAAGATGGATTTTGAAAGACAATTTATTTTGAAGAAGCTGGAAGAAAACGAAGGCAATATTTCCAAAACGGCGGAGGCGATCGGTCTGGAACGCAGCAACCTCCATAAAAAATTGAAGAGTCTTAAAGTTTTTGTAAAAGACGAGCCTTAAATCCGTTTGTTGTTATTCATTTGTTGTTTCATGTCGGATATGGAGAATTTGTTGAAGGGGAGGAAAGCCACTCCCAGTACAACCACGACAGCCATGGACAAAAAATGATAAACAACGGCGAAAGAAAGCGCATCAGCTTTGGCCAATCCGAAAAGGCTTAAACCCACAACACAGGAAAAATGCCAGTTGCCGATGTAACCCGGCGCCGTGGGGATGGCTATGCCCACAATAAGGATCAGCATCAGCACGAAAGAGGCCAGCACCGGCAGATTGAAACCGAAAGACTTCAGCAGCACATAAATTGCCAGAACATCTACAAGCCAGATTACAGCTGAAAGAAAAAACAAATAAGATAATAATCTGATGTCGGTTATAATCTGAAAGCCGTCGATAAAATTGTGGATCAATCCGTCTATTTTATTGGCGAATTTTCCGGGCAGCTTGCCCAGGACTTTATTGATGATGGTGAGCGCTTTTTCCCTGCGCAAAATCAGGAAAATGATACAGCAAAATATCAGCAAAGCAATCAGAAAAAAAACGACACTCGATTGAATCAAAAAAGAAGGAAGATCGGTAAAGCAAAGCGAAACGACAGCAAAGGATAAAACCGAAAAGCCGTCAAATACTCTTTCAACGAGAACGGTGCCCAGCGCGGAAGACATTTTGATGCTGCTTCGCTGCGCGATCAGGTAGGGTCTGGCCAGCTCCCCCAGGCGCGCGGGAATTGCCGCAATGGCCAGAAATCCCACGGACGTGACGGAAAACAGGGAAAGCTGATCGATTTTTTGCAGCGGCTGCATGATAATTCCCCAGCGATAGGAACGCAGCCATTGCATCAGGACAATGAGGATGAGAAAATAAATAACGTAGCGTAAATTGATTTTTTCCAGATCGCTTAAGATATCCTGAAAGTTGATTCCTCTTACGGAAAAATAAACCAAAACGATGCTGATCAGAATGCCCAGAATAACTTTTTTGTTCATTTATTTCCCCGGCCGTATCATGTGCGCTTATTTATTCCCGGCCAGGTAATCGGCGACTTTGTCATGTAAGAGCTGGGAAGACAACTTGTTGCCTATTAAACCAACGCGAATAGCAACCGACGTTACATTTTTTGATTTATAGGTAACTTCAAATTTAACTTTTTCTTCATTGATCAATGTATTGATTGTTCCCTTGGCTATTTCCTTTTCCGGAATCACTTCCGTGCCGCGCATTTCGGCCACTGTTTTTTCACAGGCAGTCCATACCTGATCAAAAGGTGCATTATAATCTGTTTTTAATTCGTCGTTGATATAATAATAAGTCCCCGCTGTGCCCGCCCCGACGGCCGCCCCTCCGATAAGCAGTGGCGCACAACTGGAAAGAAGAAAGGGGATGGACAGGGATAAGATAAAAAGCTGTAAGCGGTTTCGTTTCATATCTTTTCCTCCGGTGATTTAATGGCAGTATTTAAAGCATATGTCGCGGGTGATTGCAATCGCTATTATGTTAATAAACGATGAATGATGCTGGTAAATATTAATTGTTTGTTCCACTGAGCTTCTCAAACTCAATTAGAAGTTCTTCCTGCTTTTTACTTAGATTCGTGGGGGTTTCCACAAAAACTTCAACAATCTGGTCGCCGTGTCCGAAGCCGCGGATATGAGGGATTCCTTTGCCTTTCAACCGGAAAGTTTTTCCGTTTTGTGTGCCCCTTGGAATTTTCAATTTTTCTTTGCCTTGAAGCGTGGGAACTTCAATTGTTCCGCCCAGAGCGGCACTGACAAAAGAGATCGGGACACGACACAGGATATCGTTGCCCGCTCGGGTGAAAAAATCATGTTCTTCTACGCGGATAAACACATACAAATCGCCGTCAGGTCCTCCCAGGCTTCCGGCTTCGCCTTCTCCGCGCAGGCGCAGACGTGAACCTGTTTCCACTCCCGCGGGAATTTTCAATTGCACTTTTTTAGATACCTGTTCTTTTCCCGCGCCGCGGCAATTATCGCATGGTTTGGAAATAAATTTACCGTAGCCGTTGCAGTGAGGACATGTGGAACTGATGGTAAAAAAACCGCTGGATTGTATGACCTGGCCTCGTCCTTTACAGGTGCGGCATGTTTCGGGAGATGATCCCGGAGCTGCTCCTGAACCGTGGCATTTATGACAGGTGGTTAATTTTTCCAGTTCGATGGTCGTGGTCAGTCCGAAGGCGGCATCGAGAAAGGAAATGTTCAGATCGTAGCGCAGGTCGGCGCCGGCGCTTGCGCCTGACCGCCCCTGACCGCGGGCACCGCCGTAGCCGAAAACATCATCGAAAATAGTGCTGAAATGGGAAAAAACATCTTCAAATCCGCTGAATCCTCTGAATCCTGTGCTGTTCAAACCTTCATGACCGTAATGATCGTAGATTTCCCTCTTTTCTTTATCACTTAATACTTCATAAGCTTCCGCCGCTTCCTTGAATCTGTCCTCCGCTTTTTTATTTCCCGGATTCCTGTCCGGATGGCATTGCATCGCTATCGTGCGGTAGCTTTTTTTTATCTCTTCGTCCGAAGCAGTTCTGTCCACATTTAAAATTTCGTAGTAATCTTTTTTGGTCATGAGCTTTCCACATCAATCTCTTATTCATTGGTTTTTTTAAGAGAATTGACCCTTTCTTTATCTGTTTGCTTTTCGCCGGTTGTATCGGTTTTAAGAATGAAACGGTAATCAGTCAGTTTTATGTTTCAAAAAATTCATTTCTCCCTTCGGAAAAAAGAATGATCTTTTCTTGATTTAATTTAATAATAATATAGCTTTAGTCAATATGCAGTGCGGGGGTTATCCCACAAGACGCCTCAATGCTTCTTCGTATTTTTTCCTTGTGTTTTCTATAATTTCCGCAGGCAACGCCGGTGCGGGCGGTTTCTGATTCCAGTTTATGGAAAGAAGATAGTCACGCAAAAATTGTTTGTCAAAACTTTTTTGC
>JAJFTS010000233.1 GCA_021372815.1 Deltaproteobacteria bacterium
TACGATTAAAAAATTTTACTCCTCTACGTGTTTCAGGCCCGCAGTGAGAATTGAACTAATATGATCATCATCCAGACTGTAATAAGCAATTCTGCCGTCCTTCCGGTATTTAACTAGACCCATATTTCTTAAAACTCTTAACTGATGCGAAACGGCAGACTGGGATGCGCCGATCAGAGCGGTTAAGTCACAGACGCAAAGTTCTTCCTGTAAAAGAGCGGATACAATCTTCATTCTTGTGGGATCGCCCAATACCTTAAAAACCTCCGCAAGTTTAAAAAGTGTTGCATCGGATTTCATGGTTTTCCTTGCAGAAGCCACTTTCCGTTCATTAATGCATAGCACCTCGCATTCGCCTTCTTTGTCCTTTTTTACTTTTTTCATAGCCCTAACTCCAATACATGAATACTTGATCATATATTAGCATATAGATTTCTTTTGTCAAGGGTGATTTCAGAAAGTGACTTCAGAATTTTACGTTCGTCAACCTGTGCCGCTGCTAACCAACTATCAAGTGAATGTATTCAATTTCAACTTTGTTGTTAAGACACGCTTCGATTGGTTCGCGGTGCTGCGGGGCAAAACGAAGGCAAATACCGCAGTCCGAACTGATTTGTTTGGGGATGGGAATCAATTTGTGCGGAAGTTGTTCATGCCGGAGAATCTTTTCAGCTTTCAGGGCATGACTCATTGTCTTGAAAAGCATTACAAAATAAGACACCTGTCCGTTCATGGATATATCAGCCGCCCCGCTCTGCTCATGGTTGCTGCAATGTCATACATATTTGATACCACACCTACCCCTAATTTATCTTTGACCTCAAAATAATTGAGGCAGGTGCCGCAAACAAGAATCTCCACACCCGCCATTTCCAGCGCTTTGAGGTCATCCAGTACTTCCGACCCCTGAACCACTAGCTTCACACCGGTGTTATAGAAGATCATCACATCCGGTTTTTGAGATTGCTCGGCAATCGTGTGCAGAAATGCTCTAACCACAACATAGCCCAGCTCATCATTACCCCTCCCCATTTTATTTTCGGAAAGGACTATGACAAAAGGACAGGATAACACAGACGTTGATAGGATGACCTCTTCTTTTGCAGGAACAACGCCTGCCTTACGTGTCAGATCGATTTCGAAGGTGCCATCATTTTTCTTCTCCGTTTTTACTTCACAACCCATCTTTGTCCCAAGACGCTTGATATTTTCCAGCGCTGTGTCATTATCGACGATCACCTTGATCTGATCGTGGAGCTCTATAGCCTGTTTTGCCAAGACGACCGGCTGCGGACATGCCAACCCTGTGGCGATAACAATTTTTACTTCACCCATTTTTCAATCCTTTACTTTGCCGGCAACATCTCAAACAATGCTTCCACACGAGTGCGGATCTGCCCTATGTCGCTTTGCGAATAATCGGTCTCGATTTTCAAAAACGGCATTCTGTGCTTCTCCTGGATATGTTCTTTAATTTTGTGCGATTCGATATTGTAAGAATGGCAGGCATGCAAAACCACATCAACCACAACATCCGGCTTAAATCGGTCGATCATTTTATCCAGCTCAGTTAAGCGGCGGTTATTAGGGGTCATGCAGGAACAGGGCAGCTCCAAATACCGGCGCGAGAGAGCCGCAAAAGGATCGGGTGAATTCTCGTCAATGAGACTGGCATACGGTTTCATTCCCGTACAGGAATCCAGAACCACAATCACACCGCCCGCTTCTTCTATAACTTTAAACACTTTTGTCGCATCGCCACCTACAGGGCAACCGGTGACAAGAACGCGGGGCGAAGTCTTTTCACCGTGATAAATGCCTTCAGCAACGCGCCTCTCCAGTTTTGCAATGCAGTCATTGAGTATGCCCAGCATGTCTTGCGTTGTCGAAGCTTGCCCCAGATAGGTTAAATCATAGAGCTCAAGCCAGCTCACCGGTGTAGGGGTGAGAGCGGCAAAATCAAATATTGTATTCATGAGGCGGTTTTTTTCATTTGTCGCCTGAATTTCCTTTTCCACGTCCGAATCATCAATTTTACGGTTAAAGTTTG
Source organism: Deltaproteobacteria bacterium (assembly GCA_021372815.1). Taxonomy (GTDB): domain Bacteria; phylum Desulfobacterota; class Syntrophia; order Syntrophales; family Smithellaceae; genus Smithella. Next base: position 2,051 of record JAJFTS010000233.1, read on the forward strand.
TCTCCAAGAAAACTTTGAGTTTCTTGATCATGGCCGTCCAATGATCCAAGGCTTCCTTTTGATCGGGCAACTGAGGCAAATCCATGACATGCATGGGCTTGATATCCGAAATCAGCTCAAACATTTTTTTCTTGCCGTCGCAGGTGGTCTCGCCAATGACCGCTTCCGAGATGGCAAAAAAAGGGCAGGTATCGGTTTTGATAAAGCCGTAACTGGATTTAATGAGCGGACATAGATTGGCAGGCAGCACGGTTTCCGCCGCTTCGATGGTCTTATTGGCAAAGGCGCACAAAACCGCAGGCGCGGCATTGGCTGCGCGAATCAGCTCCAGGGGAGCATAGCTGCAATAAATGCCAACAATATTCTTCCCATTCTCTCGCTGATTTTGAAGATAATTCAGCGTGCGTTTGGTTGCCTCTCCGGCAAATCCGTCATTCACTAAGGGCTCAACATCCGCTTTCATATGATATCACTCCTTTTAGGATATATTTTATTTAACGGCGGCGAGGATACATGATGTACGGATACATGTCTAATAGATAATAGTTATATTGTTATGATGATCATTCCATTTAGTTATTGGTCCTGTTTTCAGCCATCTATATTTTCAAACATAAAATCCGTTGATCATTGCTTTCCGGCTACAAGAATTGCTTTAAGGTGCGTCAATCCATTCCAGATTTCTTCATCGCCGATGTATTTGTTTTCACCGGTAACAGGATTCCGGATCACGCAGGTCGGCGTTCTCTCAATCTTGTTTCGCCCGATGATCTCACTCATCATGGCAAAAACCGGTTTTTCATCAAACGGTCTCCATTCAATTTTATGCTCTTTCAGATAAACGACCAGTGCTTCTTCCGTTAAAATATTTTTTTCCTGGGCCGCCTTGAAAAGCGCATTGCGGATGCTGAATATCCTATTATTATTTGCACCGGCATTCACCGCGTAAAGATAATAGCGCGCATAAACAGGCGTCGCACGATTAAACGGCACATCGACAAATGTAATTTTGACCTTTCCCGTCGCCAGCAGTTCTTTCATCAGCGGTTCGGCTTTTTTGTCAATGCGCTTGCAGGGCGCACAGAAGTAGTCGGCAAATACCAACACTTCGTATTCACCTTTGCCCAGCGACGGAACACCGCTCAGTTTGTCTTGACCGTAGGCCGGCGTTACGGAACCAGCAAAAGTCAACAGAATAATGAAATATCCCAAAATACTGACAACGAGTAACGGCAACTTATGAATTCTGAACATAGGTAAACCAACCTCCCCAAAAAAATATAGCCACATCCGGCGGCGGTTTTGGCGCCGGGCGGAAGGAACTTTATCATTGACAATAAATGGGTACTTACTCATTTTTAAACTCTTCATTACTCAAAGCCTCAAATTAGTTCGCGCTCTAGTTTTCTCCCATTTTCCGACACCCCAGGCCAGAAGCGTCGAAGCCAATACGGTTCCAACAAGGATCGCCGTCGAGGCGGCGATATTGTTCATTAGAGAGGGTTTCGCAATAAGAACAATGCCCAAAGCAAACATCATCGTGCCCGAAATAAGTTTCATAACTCTTCCCTGCCATTCGGTAAGTTTCCATTTTCCCGCCGTAAAAGCGAAAATCATAACAATAACAGCCAAGGGAATTACGTAAATCAAGTTGTACAAACCCAAATACAGGTAATAGCTGGCAGGGGAAAGATTATTTAATGTCAGAATTCTTGTGTAAACCATGGGGAAACCGGCCGTGCAAAGGAGTTCGTAAGAATTGGCGGCTATGGCAAGCACGGCCGTGCCGAACAATATCGACGGAAGCGACGCGGAGCGGAGAAGCTGACGCATACGGTCAAAGAGTTTCGGCTTCGCGCTTTCCGGAATGGAAAGCGAAACACCGCGCTTGAATGCGAAAAAATCTTTGATATTCACTACACCGATCAGCACGGACACGATGCCGGCAATTGATGTGATTAAGGCTACTTTTTCCATAATGAGAAAAAGATTGAGCCATGCCGCCATAAACAGGAAATAAATCAGCCCCGAAAATCCTAAAAAAACTCCTCCGATCAATAGCATTTTTTTCCTCGACCGGGCATAAGTCAGTATTCCAAGCAGCGACAGAAGAACAAAAAAGGCGCAGGGATTGAAACTGTCCAGACCGGCAATAACCAGTGTGACAAAGGGCAGGGAATAGTCGGCCAAATCGACCTTGCCCGCCAGAGGTATTTCAACGGCATTCCCATTACTCGAAATGAATTTCTTGGGCGCACCTTCTGAGAAGGGATCAGGACATGAATCAGGGGTACAGGACGCAACGGTTTTTTCGATTTCTTCGGCAATCTGCACGGAAAACCCGTAAAATATCCGGTTTCCGACAATAGTCGTTGGAATACCTTTGGCCTCTACGCCCCGCGAATTCAATAGCTTCTGCATCATGGCCGCATTGCCGGTATGGCGCCAAACCTCATAGACCCGTATTTCTATTTTTGGAATCCGCCGAGTCAGCGCCTTGAGAAACTTCTCTTCCTCTTCGCACTTTGGGCAGCCATCGCCTTTGAATAAATAAACGACGGGATTGGATGCCGAGCGAGTCCCGATTACACTATACGATGTTTCGGACGAAGATACGTTTCTCCCTTCCTCGTAATTGTACTGTAAAGGAATGCCCTTGCAGGCGGTGGTGTCCGTCTGTGCGCATGGGGTTGATAATTTTTCCGGTTTCCCTGCCATCGTAAAACTTGTAGCGGGATAGAATATGACGGGAATACAGGCAAGTAATGCCGTAATAATTACTAGCTTAGAAATAATTTGTGGTTTTTGGTACGCCTTCATTATTTAAACCTCCTGAAAGCGGCAGGTAACACTACATTTCACGAAATAGCTGCCTTCGAATGTTTTCATGATTTAATGATCTTCGACATCAGTATCCCCCCTTTTTTTCAAGAGATTCGTTGAGAATGACATCATCCGATCATTAAGTTAAACGATCTGCCCCTGCATAGACATAGCCGGAATTGCTTCGCACATAGCCTAAGAGAGAAACGTTGTACTCCCGTGCCAGATTCACGGCGGCAGCCGTGGGTGTTGATCGGGAAACAAGAACCGGAACACCAAGGCGAATCACCTTGGTGATAATCTCGGAAGATACCCTCCCGCTGACAAACAGCATTCCGGTTCCAACCAGCGCCATTTTATTGTTTTTCAGAAGGACGCCCCCGATTTTGTCAAAGCAGTTATGCCGCCCTATATCCTCATTGAAAACGGAAAAGTCGGGGTGTTGGAAAAGAACGCTATGCACACCGCCTACGCTCTTGTAAATCTCGGATTGCCGCTCGAAGTTTTTCATGACGTTTAAAATATCAAGAATGGAATATTGTTTCTGATTGGCAACCGGCAGAAATTTTTCGTGCTTGAGCGGATTGATATAGGTAAAGCATTTACCACAGCCCGATGTCACACTGCGCAGACTCTCGCACTTCTCAACGGACCTTCCGGGGACAAGATTGATCATGACGGCAAAGAGGCGTTCGTTATAAGAAATTTCTGCAACATCGTCGATGGTGTCGATAACGCCTTCACTGTAGAGAAAGCCCAGGGCCAGTTCTTCCGTCAGCTGATTGAGGCACAGAAGCGAGGCGTATTCTGTCCCGTTTATGTATATTTTCAGCGATATCTCGCCTATTACATCTTTTTCTCGATCATGCAAAAGGGGTATGCCATTATTAGCGATAATCTCTTTTACGTCAAATGTGCCGTATAATCTATCATCCATGATTTTTCCCTCCGCATTTTGATTGAGCCAGTTCGATGGTTTCATTGAATGGTCTTAATCATTTTTCTCGTTTCGATATACCACACACCCTTATTGAGGAGGTGTCAGCGGAGAGAGTCGGAACTCTCTCCGCTTGCCATATTAAATGCGTTCGTTACTTAGATTCACCTCATATTCTTTTATGCCCTTTTTAAAGTCAGGTATCCTGGTCGGTCGGGTTTTATATTTGTAAATAGGTTTGAATTCAAGCGAAGGAGAGTCGCCTTCCTTAAGAGTCACCGCCATTTCCTTGAAATAATCATCGGCAGGCAGGCCGAAAAATACTTTGTGCGCACCCGGCCGTAGTTGTATCTTTTTTTCCAGAATGTATTTAACACCTTCACCTGCTTCGGGATGATGACTTGTCTTCCCGTCCTTATCATAGCGAGGCAGGCTTTCCTTTTGCCCGTCAACTTTCCAGGTTGCCGCCTGTCCATCAATGTTGATCACAAAGGGGTAACCGGGTTTTCCGTGAATCGATTCCTTCGATTCCAGCAGATAATATCCTTCCAGATGGGTCTTGATTGTTGCTTTGATCGCAAGAATGACAAAACCCTGTGCCGGGGTATCGTCATTCTTGATTTCCGTAAAAATATCCATTCGCTGCCTCTGTGCGTTCTGACGGATTGCCTGTGACGTTTGCGCACACCCGAGTAAAATCAGGCTCATTACGCCTGCTAAAAGACTCATGATTGTTTTTTGCACTTTTTCTCCCTTACTTATACAACGCAATCATGCGTATTACCGTTGATATACCGTTAAATTGCATCACGCCCTCTTTCATTCGTTCGAATTTTTACAACTTCTTCGACATTCACCACAAATATTTTCCCATCCCCCGTATTGCCGGTATGCGCATATCGCTGAATAACGTCAACGACTTTATCCACCAT
>JAJFTS010000241.1 GCA_021372815.1 Deltaproteobacteria bacterium
GATGGTGGAGCGGCGATGGCTCCTGCAGTACGGCACATTCCCCGAGAAGTCAGGGCTTGAATCATATAAATGTCCTCCGCAATCAGAGAGTGCGCAGCTTTCGGAGGCGTAATGAATGACGCGGCACCCTTCGCTGCTATCACTGCCGCCTGCGGAAAAGATCGCTTCAGATAATCCAGTCCTGTAATGTGATCGCTGTGGGGATGGGAAACAATCAGATAGTCCGGTTTTGCTTCCAGCAAAGAAAGCTGTTGCAGCGTAACATCCGCTGTCGCCGATATCCCCGTTTCTACAAGCACACAGGCGCTTTTGCCCTTTATCAGGTAAAGATGAAAATAGTCGTTTCCTAAAATCCAGAGATGATTATTGATTTTCCGGGGAAACATACCTTGAATACCAAGTATCGGGAACTTTTCAGATAAAAACTGGTCGGGGCGGAGTGATTTGAACACTCGACATCCTGCTCCCAAAGCAGGCGCGCTACCAGGCTGCGCTACGCCCCGACATTTATTTTTTTAATATCTCCGGGAGGGCTTTTTTAAGTTTTGCAAAAGCCTGCCCCCGGTGACTTACTTTGTTTTTTATTTCCGGCGGCAGTTCAGCGGCCGTCTTCTTTAATTCCGGCACTAAAAAAACAGGATCATAACCGAAACCGTTATCGCCGCGACGTTCATCGATAATCACGCCCTGCCATTTTGATTCAAAAGAATCGTATGACCCGTTTGCTTTATATAATACAAGAGCGCAGCAGAAGAAAGCCGTTCTTTTTTCCTGCGGAATATTCCTTAATCTGAACAAAAGAAGATTGATATTGTCGTCATCAGTTGCCTTTTCTCCGGCATAACGCGCCGAATAAATCCCCGGCTCCCCCCCTAATGCATCCACGCTCAGTCCCGAATCATCCGCCAGAACTGTCTCACCGGTAAATTCGGATATTATCCTGGCCTTTTTTAAAGCATTTTCCAGAAAAGTATGGCCGTCTTCAACAATTACCGGAACGTTGGGATAATCTTTCAAAGAAACCAACTCCATTCCCGTTCCTTCAAGCATTTCTTTAATTTCTTTGACTTTCCCCTCGTTTCCGGAAGCGAAAACAATTTTCATCCCTTCAGTTCACCCACAATTGCCTTTTGCCTTTGGATAATCTGTCTGATCCCGCTTTCGGCCAGTTCCGTCATCATTGTCATTTGTTCCCTGCTGAAAGGAATGCGCTCCGCCGTACCCTGTACTTCGATAAAAAGACCGGAGCCGGTCATGACAAAATTCATATCCACTTCCGCCCGTGAATCTTCTTCGTACTCCAGATCGAGCATCACCTGATTGTCAACGATACCCACGCTGACCGCTGATAAAAAATCATTGACAGGAATTTCTTTGATGACGCCGTTCTCCCGCATTTTTTTAAATAAATCCACCAGCGCGACAAACGCGCCGGTAACCGACGCCGTTCTTGTTCCGCCATCGGCCTGAATCACGTCGCAATCCAGATAAATTGTTTTTTCTCCAAAAGCCGTTAAATCAGTGACGGCTCTTAGAGACCGGCCGATCATTCTCTGAATTTCGTGAGTCCGTCCTCCCAGTTTCCCCCGCGCCGATTCCCGGGCAGTTCTGGTTTGCGTGGACATCGGCAGCATTGAATACTCCGCCGTCAACCATCCCCTTCCCGTATTTTTCAAAAAAGGCGCCGGCTTATCATCGAGGGAAGCCGCACAAATAACTTTGGTGTTGCCGAATTCCACTAAAACAGAACCGGTTGCGCTTTTTAAATAATGATTGGTAATTTTTATCGGTCTCAGTTCATCCGGCTTTCGGCCTGATTTTCGTTCCATCACAGATTACCTGAAAAATGTTTTAACACTCTTGGCCAGAGATTTGGCTATATCCGTTTGTGTTTTTACAGAAAGCAACTTCTTTTTGTCCTCGGAATTTGTGGCAAAGCCCATTTCCACCGACAGCGCCGGTACAAGCAGATTTTCCGTTACCGGTGAATCAGCTTTCCTTAATCCCCGTCCTTTGCGCGGAAACAAGGATCCAAGATTGTCCTGAACAACCTTGGCCATTTTCAAAGAATCGTTCTGACATTTATTCCGCAGCTGCGCTTTACTGTCTTTTGCCGCCTTCCCTTCAGCGCTCATTTCTTCGGCAAAGGTCGGATAATAAAGCTCGAATCCGGAAGCATCTTTGCCGAATCCCCCGTTCACATGAAGACTTATAAAGAAATCAGGATTAACTTTCTCGATAATTTTTTTTCGTTCTTCAGGATCCATGGTTTTGTCTGAATCACGGGTTAAAATAATTTCGATATTATTTTCACCGGCTAATTCTTTTTTCACGGCCAGAGCAACGGCCAGCGTAATATTTTTTTCGTAAACGTCACCGGTCAGCTTTACTCCCTGTTCTTTTCCCCCATGCGCCGGATCAATCAGAATGATTCGTTTCTTCCCCGCAGCAAACGATCCGGAAGCGGTCAAAATGATAAGCGATATCACGACGCCCAGCAGTATAAATATTTTTTTCTTATTAGACATGATAACCACCTGTATTGGATTCGCGCATGCTTATAGCAGAGTCGCCTTGTTTGTCAACCATCAATTATAATTTTAATTACATCCTAAAAATGATGCAACCATTCGATTGTTTTAACAAATTTTAACTGCTTAATCGAGGAGATGATTTGATTAAGCTGATGTAAACTAGTTATGTCAATGATGAAATTACAGGTGGCAATCAGATTGATGGTTTCGACCTGAGCAAAACTGATATTGACGTCAAACGATGAAATAATCGAACTGACCTCGGTTAAAATACCCTTGATGTCGTCACAAATCACCTTGATTTGCACCGGATAAGTATGTTCTTCCCGGCCGCTCCACCGCACATTAACGATCCGCTCCTTATCCATTTTTTTTATGTAAGGACAATTGCTCGTGTGCACGATTACCCCGCGTCCGCGGGAAATATAACCCGATATTTCATCGCCCGGAATCGGATTGCAGCACCTGGCAAAATTGATCATGATATCATCCGGATCTTCAACTCCTATAATATCCACTCCCATGGAAGGCGAAGTCGTTTTTTTCTTTTTTATCTTTTCTTTGACCGGTTCACTGACTTCAGTCTCCTCACCGGCCAGAAAATAATGAACAACCCGTTTGGATGAAATCCGGCCCAACCCTACCTGCGAAATCAAATCGTCAAGTTGATTAACGGAAAATGCGGTAAATACTTTCTTGATTTCATCGGATTTAACATAATTGCCGAACTTCAAATTATGCCTCTTAAACTCCTTATCCAGTAAATCGCGGCCCAAAGCCAGGCTGCTTTTCTTTTCTTCCAGATTGATCCAGTTTCTAATTTTAGTAATCGCCCTTGTTGTCACCACATTTTTCAGCCAGTCTTTACTGGGATGATGACCGGCCTGCGTGATGATTTCCACGCGATCTCCATTTTGCAGTTTATATCTCAAAGGAACGATGTTTCTATTGACCTTCGCCCCGATGCACTGATTGCCGACGTCCGTGTGAATGCTGTAAGCGAAATCAATCGGCGTAGCTCCCTTGGGAAAAGATTTAACATCGCCATGAGGGGTAAAAACGTAAACTTCCTCCGGAAATAACGCCAGCTTCAGATCAGACATGAATTCCTTGGGATTTTTTATGTCCTGCTGTATTTCCAGAACTTCCCGCAGTTTTTTTATTTGATTATCTTCATTGTCTTTATAAGAACGCCCTTCTTTGTATCGCCAGTGAGCGGCAATGCCCTTTTCCGCCCATTCATGCATTGATTTTGTCCTGATCTGAATTTCCACTCTTTCTCCGTAAGGCCCGATAACCGTGGTGTGCAGAGATTGATAGTTGTTGGTTTTGGGCATGGCAATGTAATCTTTGAATCTTCCGGGTACCGGCTTCCAGAGCGCATGAACCATGCTCAATACTTCATAGCAGGTCTTTTCTTTATCGGAATCAAGGATGATGCGAAAAGCAATCAGATCGTAAACTTCGTCAAAATTTATGTGCTGTTCGTGCATCTTTTTGTAAATGCTGTAAAGATGCTTCGCTCTTCCTTCCACCTTGCACGTAATGGAATGCTTCTCCAGCTCCTTGAAAATAATACTCTTAACTTCTTCCGTATAACGATTGCGTGCTTCTTTGGACTTGGCGATTTTTGCGGTTAATTCATTGAAAGCATCCGGAGCAATATACTGAAAAGATAAATCCTCCAGCTCCATCCTCATGGAATTAATTCCGAGGCGATTGGCCAACGGTGCGTAAATATCCATCGTTTCTCTGGCAATAAAAACTCTTTTTTCTTTCGGATGATATTGCAGAGTCCGCATATTGTGAATCCGGTCAGCAAGACGCACCAGCAAAATCCGGATATCGGCAGACATCGCCAGAATCATTTTGCGGAAATTTTCCGATTGCCGTTCTTCCTGAGAGCCGAAAGAAATTCGGCTGAGTTTTGTCAAGCCGCTGACCAGGAACGCCACGTCCTTGCCGAATTCCCTTTCAATTTGCTCTACTGTGGTCAGAGTGTCTTCGATCGTATCATGCAGTAACCCGCTGATGATGGTTGCGGCATCCATTTTCATATCGGTCAGAATTCCCGCAACTTCCATGGGGTGAGTCAGATAGGGTTCGCCGGATAATCTTACCTGCCCCTGATGAACCGATGCCGAGTAAATATAGGCCTTCTCAATCATCTCCACATCTTCCGGCGGAAGATATGTCTGAACTTTATCAATAATATCATTGATACGTAACATTAAGTATCCAGTTGACTGCTAAGTTATATTCGAATTTAATTCCTCTTCTATAATTCCTTTAACGTGACTTACCGCTTCTTCAAGCGATAACAATTTATTTTCGCCGGTCCTTCTGATTTTCAGTTCGACATTTCCCTGCGCAAGATCTTTACGTCCGACGGTTATTCTCAGCGGAATTCCGATCAGATCTGCATCTTTAAATTTGACCCCCGCTCTTTCATCCCGATCATCAAAAATCACTTCAATGCCTTCTGTTATCATTGAATTATAAAGATACTCGGCTGTTTCTCTCAGAGATATTTCATTCACGTTCACCGGTATTATTATAACATGATACGGAGCCAGCGGCATCGGCCAGATAATCCCGTTTTCATCATGATTCTGTTCAATCCCGGCGGCAACCGTTCTCCCGATTCCTATTCCATAACACCCCATGATCATGATCTTTTCCTGACCGTCTTTATCAAGAAACGTCGCTTTCATCGCTTTGCTGTACTTGGTTCCCAGCTTGAAAACGTGACCCACTTCGATGCCCCGGACAAATTTTATTTTTCCTCCGCAACGGGGACAATGATCTTCCGGCTTGACGAAACGCAAATCTGTAAAAGCTTCAACTTTAAAATCTCGTCCAATATTAACATTTTTGAAATGGTAATCTTCTTTATTCGCGCCGGTTACAAAATTAACCATATCGATAACCGAATAATCAACCAGGACGGGTATTTTAATATTCACGGGACCGGCAAATCCCTTAGGTGCGCCCGTTACTTTCTCAACCATTTCATCGGACGCAAGTTCCAGATCGGTAACTCCCAGATAATTTTTCACTTTAATCTCATTGACTTCCTGATAGCCCTGAATAAGCACGGCGTATGGCTTGCCGTCACCATTAAAAATCAAAGTTTTTACAATATCCTGTGGATTAACTTTCAAGAAATCACTGACTTCTTCAATCGTACGTGCGTTGGGAGTATTAATTTCTTCAAGAGGGAGCCAGTCATCCTCGTAGATAATTTTTTTCTCCGGACAGGCCACTTCGGCCTTTTCCAGATTGGCGGCATATGAACATTTTTCACAAACAATCATCGCGTCTTCGCCTGAGTCAGCCATAACCATAAACTCATGCGAATACTTCCCTCCGATACTTCCGGAATCAGCTTCTACCGGCCGGAATTTCAAACCGCAACGATTAAAAATATTTCTATAGGCGTTAAACATCCTCTCGTAACTTTTTTCAGCGCTTTCCTCATCCACATCAAAACTGTAAGCATCTTTCATTCCGAATTCGCGGCAACGCATCATGCCGAAGCGCGGACGAACCTCATCGCGAAATTTTGTTTGAATCTGATAAAGATTGCGCGGTAATTGACGGTAGGTCTTGATATCGTTGCGCACCAGACTGGTTATTACCTCTTCATGGGTCGGCCCGAGACAGTATTCATGGTCATGACGATCACGAAATCGCAAAAGTTCCTTTCCATAATGATCCCACCGTCCTGACTCCTGCCAGAGTTCCGCCGGTTGAACCATCGACATATGAACTTCCTGCGCACCGGCTTTATCCATCTCTTCTCTGATAATCTGTTCCAGTTTACGAATAACTCTATAACCCAAAGGCAGGTAGGTATATATTCCACTGGTTAATTTCCTGATCATACCGGCTCTGATCATCAGTTGATGACTGATAACCTCGGCATCGGAAGGAACTTCTCTTCCTGTCGGCAAAAACATTTCTGAGTAACGCATTAAATCTCTTTCCTTTCGTCAAGCATCAAATTTATTTCTTCAAGTAAGACTTTTACAAAATCTTTTTCCTTAACTTTTTTAAATGCTTTTCCTTTTTTAAAAATGATTCCCTGTCCTTTTCCTCCGGCAATGCCTATATCGGCGTCTGCGGCTTCGCCCGGCCCGTTGACTACGCAACCCATTAAAGCCACTTTCAGGTAATCTTTCTTACCGACCAGAGCTTTCTCAATTTTCTCAGTCAATCTCAAAAGATCGATTTCACAGCGTCCGCAAGTCGGGCAGGAGACAATTTCCGGACCTACTTTTCTGATATTCAACGCGCGCAAAATTCCATAGGCCACAGGAATTTCCAGGACAGGATCGCCTGTAACGGAAACCCGTATCGTATCGCCAATCCCGTCGTAAAGAAGATTGCCTATTCCGATCGATGATTTTATCGCGGAACCGATCAAGGATCCCGCTTCCGTAACTCCCAGATGCAGCGGATAATCGGTCTTGGCCGAAATAGCACGATAGGCTTCGATCATACTGGAAACATCGGATGATTTCAGCGATAATTTAATTAAATCAAAACCCAGAGTCTCAAACAGCTCTATATTCTGTAAAGCGCTTTCTACAAGTGCATCAGAAGTTGCACCGCCGTATTTTAACAATAAATCTTTTTGCAGGGAACCGGAATTGACACCGATACGAATCACGATTTCCCTCTCTTGGGCTATTTTTACAATCTCACGGATTTTTTCTCTGGCAATATTTCCGGGATTGATTCTGATACCGTCAACGCCATTTTTCATAGCTCCCATGGCCAGACGATAATCAAAATGAATATCGGCAACAAGGGGAATACGAATTCTCTTTTTTATAGCGGAAATCGCCGACACTGCTTCATGATCGGGAATGGCTATGCGGATTACTTCGCAACCGGCTTTTTCCAGCGCTCTGATTTGAGCAACGGAAGACTTGACATCCCGTGTATCCGTATTGGTCATCGACTGTACCACGATGGGAGAGTCGCCGCCTATTGGAACACCGCCAAGATTTATCTTTTTTGTTTTTCGTCTTTTAATGAAAGCCGGATGATTCACTGTTGCCATCTTTCCCGTTATATTCTTCCGAAATTAATTTATAACATTTGAATTAATCTTCAACTAAAAAAGTCACTAGCACGGAAACACGGCAAAATGATGAAAGTTATTTTCCTATCCAGCAATGCAGACATAATTGTTCCGCCGGCAAACCAATTGCGGCAATCATATCTTCGATAGAAAGGTATTTCAGCGAAGTAACATTTAAATCACGCCGTATCCAATCAATCATCCTGGCGTGTTTAGCCGAATTGGTGTCCAGATACTCAGCCGGATTCTCTATCTCCTTTCCTTCCAGGTCGCGAATTGCTTTGCGTCCAGCCAGTTCTCCGGTTGTCCTTGTAGAAGCTGCATAAATGCAGGGAAACATCAAAGGCGGACAAGCTGGGCGGACATGAATTTCTTTGGCGCCATTGTCCCATAATTTCTTGATGGTCAAATTTTTCAGCTGCGTGCCGCGCACGATGGAATCGTCACAAATAATTATACGATTACCGTTAATCACTTCATGCACCGCGCAAAGTTTCATTTTAGCCACAAGATCTCTTATTTCCTGTGTTGGAGGGGTATAACTGCGGCCATATCCCGGCGTGTATTTTACCAACGCCCGGCGATAGGGAATGCCCGATCCCATGGCATAACCGATGGCGTGGCCGACTCCGGAATCCGGAACTCCGGAAACAAGATCGGCTTCCACGTTATCGCGTTTCGCCAGATAAATACCGCAGCGCTCTCTCGTCCTCTCGACACTTATTCCCTCATAAATGGAAGAAGGATAACCGGTATATATCCATAAAAAAGAACAAATTTTCTTTTCGGTCCCTTCCGGCTTCACCGTTTTCACACTTTCCGGCGTCAGCAATACAATTTCACCGGGGCCCATGAATCTGATCAAGTCGTAGCCAAGATTTTCGAAAGAACTTGCTTCTGTTGCAACAACATAAGATTTAGCTTCACTGTTCCTGCTTACACCAATGGCGAGAGGAAAACGACCGAATTTATCCCGGGCCGCATATATCCCTTCTTCTGTTAATATCAGCGCACAAATGGATCCTTCAATCGCGCCCCGCATCGAAGCAATGCCTTCAACAATGTTATTACCGCGATTGATGAGGTAAGACACTATTTCCGCGTTATTGATATCGCCGCCGGCTCTTTCTCCGAAATTTGCTCCTTCGTTGAGAAGGGCGCTGACCAGTTGATTTTTATTTCTGATCAACCCCACCGCTGCGACAGCATAGACTCCGAATCTTGAACGGAAAATCAATGGCTGAGGCGTTTCATCATCAATCGCGCCGATGCCGGAATGACCTTCCATCTCTTGATAATCCTCTATAAATCGCGATTTGAACTGAGCTTGAGATATATTGTGAACGGTTTTGTAAAAACCCTTGCCGCCCAGTATGGCCATACCACCATGTTCAGTTCCTAAATGCGAATGATAATCCGTTCCATAGAAAAGTGTTTTGGCACAATCATCTTGAGATACAATTCCAAAGATACCACCCATTTATTTTGCTCCTGTTATAATTATGAAGGACTATTTTGCGCTACGCTCGATGATAATCGCGCAAACTATCCTCTGATATTATTCGTGTTGAATTTCTCTGTTAATTTCTGGTTAACGTTATCCGGCACCAATCCTTTTACAGTTCCTCCCAAACTGGCTACTTCCTTGATCAACTTGGAGCTTGTATAAAACCATTTAAAACCGCTCATAAGGAATACCGTTTCAATTCGTTTTGTCTGGCGACGGTTCATGAGTGCCATTTGGAATTCGTATTCAAAATCGGAAAGAGCTCTCATGCCCCTCAATACAATGTTTGCTCCCGATATTTTCAAATAATCAACCAGCAGCCCCGAATAACAGTCCACCCTGATTCCCTGGGTATCCTTGAATATTTCGCCGATCATTTCCATTCTTTCTTCCACGGTAAATAGATAATTCTTATTCGGATTGTAGGCGATGAGAATGATGACTTCATCGAACATTCTTACCGCTCTTTTGATTATATCCACATGTCCGTTTGTAATCGGATCAAACGAACCCGGATATATGGCAATCCTCTTGGTGAAATCTTCCTGCATTATTTTCTCTCCATCTTTAAAAAAGTTAAGGCATTATCGCCATATTTTCTTTGATCGTTCAGGTGAATATCTTCATTCAGAAACTTCACAAAATCTTCTCTGATTGAATGCTGGACTACAATAAGAGCTTTTTCATCGAGAATCCGACTTCTCTCCAGCAGATTTAAAGTTATTCCAACCAGACCGCGTTGATAAGGCGGATCGGCAAAAACAACATCAATCTTACACTTTTTCTTTAAAAGTTCGCGTAAACCTTTTTCAACATCTGCGGCAATGATAAAACATCTTTCTTCCAGACCGCAGTCGCGAGCATTTTTTTCAATACTGGCAACAAGCTTTTTGTTTTTTTCCACGAAATAAACTTCGTGAGCGCCGCGGCTGGCTGCCTCCAGGCCAACACTTCCCGACCCGGCGAAAAGATCAAGAAATATTTTTTCTTCCAAAGGACCCAATAAATTAAAAAGAGCTTCTCTTAAAAAATCAGAAGTAGGCCTTTCCGTAGATCCGGAAGGAAAACTTAAATTTCTTCCTTTGGCTTTACCTCCGATAATCCTCATAATATTTCATAAAATATTTAACTCTTGGAATAGGCTGTCTGTTCTGATTATTTTATTTTTCAATATCGTTCTTTTTTTTTCTGGCGGCCTGATCAACCTTTATCAACCACCAAACCGGACCGGAAATAGCGTAACCCAACATGATCACAAAAAACATTATTTCCGGCTCGGCCACGATTATAACCAGTAAAACGGTCAACCAGAAAAAAATGGTGAATGGTTTGCGCTTCAAAAGCGACATGTCTTTAAAGCTGTAATACTTGACACTGCTCACCATCAAGAGCGATAAAACAATGACGAAGACCAGTATAAATATATTATGAAATTTTCCTTCAGCGCCGATGTAATCGAAGAAAATGACCATGGTCGCCACAACCGAAGCCGCCGCCGGAATGGGCAATCCGTTAAATACGGAGCTCTCAATTATGCCAATCTGGATATTAAATCGAGCCAGCCGGAGGGCGCCGCAAAGCAGGAAAAAGAAAGCGACAATCCAGCCCCATTTTCCGTAAATCGTTAAAGACCAGCTATAAGCCAGAATCGACGGCGCCATGCCGAAAGCTATCACATCAGCCAGAGAATCATATTCCGCGCCGAATTTGCTGGTTGTATTGGTCAGACGGGCAACGCGTCCATCCAGCCCGTCAAAAACAACCGAAACCAGAACGGCGATGGCCGCCGGAACAAAATGCTCCTTAAATGAAGCAATGATGGAATAGAATCCACAGAATAAACTGGCCGTGGTAAAAAGATTCGGTAATATATAGATTCCCTTTTTTATGCGCGTTTTTCGGGAAGAAATTTCCTCATTCATGACAAATACCCCAATGTTGTCTGACCCGCTTTAACCTTGTCGTTCAACTTTACTGAAATTTTAGAATCTTCCGGCAAATACATATCCACCCGTGAACCGAAACAAATTAATCCGAATCGTTCGCCCTTTCGGATATTCATCCCCGGATTAACCCAGCAAACAATACGGCGTGCGACAAGACCGGCAATCTGGACGGTCCAGATGACCCGTCCGTCTTCGGTGCGAATCAAAACCTCATTGCGTTCATTATCCTGAGAAGCTTTGTCTAAGTTGGCGGAAAAAAATTTACCTTCATGATAATTAATAGCTTCTATTTTTCCCTCATAGGGAGCGCGATTAACATGAACATTAAAAACATTCATGAAAATACTTATTTTTTTAAATCTGCCGGAAATCGTACCCGCAACATCGACATTTTCAATTTTGATGACTTTGCCATCAGCGGGAGAAATCAGTATTTTTTCCTCTTCTTCAAAGTATCTTTCCGGATTACGAAAAAAACAAATAATAAAAATCGTCAGAAGAATGAAAAAACTTATTAACCACCAATTTCCACCCAAAAAAGAGACAAAAACTGTTACAATAAGGGAAAAAACGATAAAAGGATAACCTTCGGGAGCAATAAGACTGTCATGTTTCATAAATCATTATCTTTTCTTAAGATCATAGCATTCAATATCAAACCGGAATCGCAAAAAAAATATTAATTTCATTATTCATTCATGAGTCGATCATTAAATGGTTTTCTTGATATATCAATTGAATTAACTTGTCAATAAATCTTTAATTTTTATAGAAAAACCAGAGATAATAAATATTTGTTTGCTATTGCATACCATGCATGTATTTTGTATAGTGTTTTACAATAATTACGTTCTCCCGGATTTACCTTTTTATGCAAAAAATAAAATGGAATTTGTTTTTCGGCGTGTTAGCGACTTTAGCTTTCTGTTCTTTGCTGATGATTCGTCTCGAATTCTTCCATACCCGGCCGGAACAAGTTACAAACATACCGTTTTCCAAAGTACAACACCCCAAAGAAACATGGATGAATATATATCAAAATGACAGCAAGATCGGATTTATCCACCGAACTTTAAAAAAGACAGGTCAACAATTTCACTTTAATGAGACTGTTTTCATGCAAATTAATATGATGGGAGTAACACAGGCAATCAATATCATGACGGACGGCGATCTGAAACAGGACATGACTCTTGATTCATTCAAGTTCAACTTGCATTCCGGTATCTTCAACTTCGATACTCACGGCCATATCAATAAGAACAAGTTGATTCTTTTTACCGGTTCTCCCGACAAACAGGAAAAAATCGAGATCCCTCTGAAAGACGTTCCGCATATCAGCGGCGGGATTTACGACGCCGCGTTTCGGGCGAATTTGAAAAATAATTCTGCCCGAAGTTTCAGTATTTTTGATCCTTCAACAATGTCCATCCAGTCTATTAAAGTCAGCAGAAACGCGGACGAAATTATTTCCGTCATGGGAAAACGGGTATTAACAAAGAAATATTGCGCCGATTTTATGGGCGCCAGACAATGCGCCTGGCTTGATAACGAAGGAGATATTCTAAAAGAAAGCGGAATCATGGGATTTTCTATCGAAAAAACCAGCAAAGATAAAGCTCTGGAAGGAATCGCTCAAGGAGCAAACATTGATTTGACACAAATTTCCTCCATTCCCGCCAATCTTGAAATTAACGAGCCGGAGAAACTCAAAGAAATAAAATTAAATATAAGCGGAATAAACCATTTGCCGTTCCTTAACGGTGACCGGCAAAGTTATAAGGGCCATCTGTTGACGATCAGCAAGGAATTTCTGGTTTCTCCTTCGGATTTCAACGCAAAACTGCCTGCGGATGTTTCTGTCTTTCTAAAACCTTCCCCGTTGATACAATCAAACAATCCGCTGATCAGGGCTCAGGTGGGAAAGATTGTCAAACCGACTGATTCCGCGGAGCAAAAAGCCAGAAAAATCATAAGCTGGGTTTACCGGAATATTGAAAAAAAACCAACTTTGTCCGTACCGAATGCGCTGGAAGTGCTGAAAAACAAATCCGGCGACTGTAACGAGCATTCCGTTTTGACCGTCGCTTTGCTGCGTGCCGCAGGCATTCCGGCGCAATCCGAAGCAGGCTTGGTTTATCTTCGAGGACGATTCTATTACCATGCCTGGTGTGTACTTTATCTGGATAAATGGGTGACCGCCGACGCCGTTTTTAATCAACTCCCCGCTGATGTGACGCATATCAGACTCATCCGAGGAGAAAGCAACGAACAACTTAATTTGATGGGCGTTATCGGCAAAATTAAACTGGAGGTACTGGCGCAGAGAAGATGATTGAAATTTCAAAATTAACAAAAGATTACGGAACCACCGTTGCCGTAAATAAGCTAAATTTAAATATTGCCGCCGGTGAAATTTACGGTTTTATCGGCCCCAACGGCGCCGGAAAAACGACCACCATCCGCATGATGGGAGGTATTTTGGCTCCAACCTCCGGCGACATCATCATCGGCGGAGTAAATATAAGACAAGATCCCGTTAAAGTCAAAAAAACGATTGGCTTTGTCCCTGACAGACCGTTTCTCTATGAGAAACTGACCGGAATGGAATTTTTGCGTTTTTCCGCTGATCTATACGATGTAAACCGTGACACCTTTTCCCAAAAAGCAAAAAACCTATTGCAACAATTTGCCCTTTGGAACTGGGCTGACGAATTGATTGAAGCTTATTCGCACGGAATGAAACAAAGGTTAATCATAGCCTCCGCCCTGCTCCATGATCCCCCGATATTGATTATTGACGAACCGATGGTCGGCCTTGATCCGCAAGCTGTTCACATGGTCAAGGATATTTTAAAAGAACTTGCCGCCCGGCAAACCACTATTTTTATATCCACGCATACTTTGAGCATCGCGGAAGATTTATGCCATCGAATAGGTCTTATTCACAAAGGCACTCTTTTGGCGGAGGGCAGTCTGGAGGAGTTACAGAGCATCGCAAAACTTGGTGAAGCCCGTCTGGAGGAAGTTTTTCTCACGATTATAAAAGAGAATACTTTCATATGAACGTTATTATTTCTTTATTAAAGCCGCGCCTGTTATCCTCCCTCAACAGTTTAAGACGTGGAAACAAAAAAAATAACTGGTCGCGTATTTTTATGTTCGGTGCGCTCGGCATTGTCTTCTGGGTAGGGATTTTTATTATTTTTTATCGCGTGCTATTATATTTTCACAGTGTGCAGGATTTCGGAGACATCCTGGCCATGAAACTGATCTCCATGATCATCATAACCTTTTTCATGCTCCTGCTTTTCAGCAACATCATCAACGCTCTTTCCCATCTTTACCTGAGTCAGGATCTGCCGCTTCTGCATTCTTTACCTGTCCCGGCAAAAGACGTATTCATTTCACGTTGGATGATCAGTACCTTCGACAGTTCCTGGATGATTCTCTTTTTTAGTCTGCCGGTATTTTTATCCTACGGATTAATTTATAAAACGACTATCGTCTATTACGTCATTTTTTTTATTGCCATGATTTTCATGTGCCTGACGGCATCGGCACTCGGCGGATTTTTAGTTTTAGTGGGAGCTAAAATACTTCCCGCCGGACGAATCAGAACCATTCTTATTATCATGGGCGTTATCATGGTCATCATTCTTATTCTTGCTTTACGGCTGACGCGACCGGAACAATTGGCCAATCCCGACAGCTTTGCTTCCGTTGTTCTTTATTTGAATTCTCTGCAAACACCAAACTCCCCTCTTTTACCGACAACCTGGATTACCGATGCCCTTAAAGCCTCTATACATAATGATTCAGAAACTTATTTTCTCAATACAGGTCTTACGGCAGCTTTTGCCCTGATGCTTTATTTTATGATTAACATTGCCGCTCACAAGCTATATTTCAAAGGTTTTTCCAAATCGCAAACAACCCCTCGTCGTCTTTTCGCCCCCTTAAAATACAAAAGCTTTCATTGGGAATATTTGCTGAATTCGATTCCGCGCGAATCAAAAGCTTTTGCTGTTAAGGAAATCAGAACTTTTTTCAGGGATTCGTCGCAATGGCCGCAATTATTTTTAATGGCGGCCCTCATCGTAATTTACATATACAATTTTTCTGCTTTACCTCTTAATCATTCGCCAGTTAAAACAATTTATCTGCAAAACATATTTTCTTTTCTGAACATCGGACTGGCTGCCTCTGTCCTTTCGGCCATATCAGCCCGTTTTGTTTTTCCGTCGGTCAGCATGGAAGGTGAAGCATTTTGGATTGTTCGGGCAGCTCCGGTTCGAATGAAATATTTTCTCCGGATAAAATTTTTTTTATATTACATACCTCTTCTGATTCTGGCGGAAGTTCTGATTGTTTCCTCAAACTTCCTTCTGAAAGTTTCTCCCTTTATGATGATCCTGTCAATCATAACGACATTCTTCCTTGTGCCCGCTATTGTCGGTCTGGCTACAGGACTGGGAGCCGTGTATGCTGATTTTAAATCGGAAAATCCGGCAAATGTTGTAACAAGCTTCGGCGGGCTGCTCTATATGATTCTAAGTTTCGGGTTAATTGCTCTGGTTATCATACTGGAAGCCGGACCGGTGTATAAAATATTTATGGCTGATTTAAAGGGGCAGAGTTTATCTTTGCTGCAGATATTGTGGATATCCGCCTCTTTCATTTTAGCTCTTTTTCTTTGCATAATATCCACCTTCTATCCTATCCGTCTTGGCGAAAAAAGTCTAAGCCTGAAATGAAATATCATCTCTTAAAATTAAGAAGTTTTTATAAACGAGAATGAGATCTGAACAGGCGCAAGACAACAAAATTGTCTTGATTTTACTTAATAAATAAGCTAAACCTACAAAAACTAAATTTAAATTCTACAGTCTTCTGCTAAGGCTTGGAATATGAAGCTTTTTTCTTTAGTACGATTGAGAACAGTTTTTTCAGAGAACAACCTGCTATGAATACAAAGGTCGATCATATTTTTGATTTTATTAATTTAGTTTTAAAAGGAAATACTTGTTTAATATCAGTTTTCCCCGTCATTAAATGTTTTCTGTGATTTTAAGATTATCAGGAGTATTATGGAAAAAATTTGCATTGTAAAAAGACGTAGAGAATACTCACAACCGGAAGTTAAAGTTACAGTCGCTCAGCCGGAAATAAGTGAAACAATCACTCCCGACGTAGTCGTAAACAGCGTTGCCATAGAAAATAACAGCAAATTACCTGATAAAAAAATACCCGAAATTAAAGTCACCGTCACTCAACCGGAAACAAATAAAATTGTCATCCCCCAAGTCATTGCAAGCAACATCGCAATGGAAAATAATATCTCATTGCCTGATAAAAAAATTGTCGAAGAGTTTATGGATAATTCTTCTTCAGTTATCTCGATTATCATGACCAAGGAACAATCGACATTATTACAGCAGTCAGAATATATAAAAGATTTGTTAAACGGAAACAAATGTGATCCGGCCCTGGATATAAAAATAACGCCTGACGGACGACTTTCCTTTAATTATCGTTTCAGTGATTCTA
Organism: Deltaproteobacteria bacterium; assembly: GCA_021372815.1. GTDB lineage: Bacteria > Desulfobacterota > Syntrophia > Syntrophales > Smithellaceae > Smithella. Next base: position 16,630 of record JAJFTS010000241.1, read on the forward strand.
TGCTGGTGAGAATGCTGGCACCTAATCAAGTTTGCCAGATGTTGCAGGTCAGCCGCAGTTTCTTACAAAAAATCATCCATGAAAATAGAATTAAAAGTTATAAACTGGGAAGAATGAGGCGCTTTTTGCTC
>JAJFTS010000242.1 GCA_021372815.1 Deltaproteobacteria bacterium
TATCTGATACAGCTTTTGACTGCAAAGCGCCAAAGTAATAGATCATACAAATGGCGATCAGAGCCCACAAAGCGATCAGGAACTTGCCCTGCTGGAAAAGATAGGTCTTGCAGGTTTCCCAAATGGTCTGGGAAACATCCAACATGGCCTTGTGCGCCGGCAGATTCTTGGTTTGCACATACTGCATCACACCGAAAGCCATACCAATCAGGCAGATAAACAATCCAATATTAAGGATTGTCATTCCCGACAGGGTTCCGCCCATAAATGTAACTTGGGCCAAATCCGGCAAATTGATGTCCGCTTCACCGGCAAACGCCGCGCCGGCCATGAGCAAAAACATCAAAGTGCTCAGTAAAAATGTCCAGATACTTCTTTTGTTTTTAAACATTAACTATTCCTCCTTTTTTAAATGCTTATATTTTTTGTATGGTATTTAGCCATAGCTTGCTGCATACCGGATATAACAATTTCCACGGCGGCTTCGGAAGCCAATTGAACAATTGATTGAAGTGAATCGGTTTCTTCGGAGTCAAATCTTTGCAGAACATAATTTTCGACTTGAGATTTATCAGAAGGCTTGCCGATACCCATTCTGACTCGCATAAAATCAGCAGACCCCAGAGATGTAATAATTGACTTCAATCCTTTATGGCCGGCATCTCCCCCGCCTGTCTTGAGGCGAACTGTCCCGAAAGGCAAATCAAGATCATCATGAATCACTATTAAATTACCTGCATCAACCTTGAAATAAGCAAGTAATTTTTGCACCGCTTCACCGCTTAAATTCATGTACGTTTGAGGCTTCGCCAGCAAAACTTCCCTGCCGGCGATTTTACCTTTATTCCAAAGAGCATTAAAACTTTTTTGCTTTAGATCAACCTCCCATTGGGCGGCGATCTTCTCCAGGACCATAAACCCGATATTGTGCCTTGTAAATTGATAGCGACTCCCTGGATTTCCCAGTCCTGCGATCAGATACATGATTTGCTCCCTCTCGTCAACGCGTCCCAGAAATACTTTCTTTAAATTCGAGAGAAGCACACGCTATCACCCAATTATTGCACTTTTCTGTAAAGTTACTTCCCCTTTTCTTTTTCTGCCGGAGCAGCCGCAGCGCCAGCCGTTGCCGCTGCTTCACCTTCCGCCGGAGCGCCTTCAGCAGCGCCTTCCTCTTTGGCAGCCTCTTCTACCTTGGCAACCTTAACCATCGCCACTGCTGCCACTGACGTATCAGGCCTGTCTAACAATGTTATTCCTTCGGCTACTTTCAAATCCCTGATTTTTATGGAATCACCGATTTCCAGATTGGTCACATCCACATCAACATGATCGGGCAAATCCAGAGGCAGACAGGAAACTTTTACTTCCCGTTTAATATGCTGTAGTTCACCGCCGTTTTCCACACCGATGGCTTTACCGACGAAGCGCAACGCCACATCCATTGTAATCTTTCGTTTTACATCCACTTCATAAAAATCAGCATGATAAAGCTTTCCCGTCAGCGGCTGTACCTGCAGCTCTTTGATTAAGGATAGTTTCTCTATTTTCTGGGCACTGCCGTCATCAATAATCAGCTTAATGAAAGCATGGTCCTTCTTATCTTTGTGTAAGTTGATCAGTGCGTCGTTCTTTACCGCCAGCAGAATATTTTCCGCAGAGCGGCCGTAAAAAACCGCCGGAACAAATCCCTTTTCCCGTAAACGGCGGGATGGTCCTTTCTTTTGTTCTTTACGAACTTGAGCCGCTAAATCTGTTACCTCCATTTGTTCCTCCTAAAATATGGCTATATAAATAATGAACTTACGGAATCATTGTAATAAATCCGGCGCACAGCTTCACCTAAAATTCCGGATACCGATAAAACTTTTATTTTTTTACAATCTTTTGCCCTGCCGTTGAGCGGTATCGTATCCGTTACAATAGCTTCTTTAATGTCGGATTTTTCGATGCGATCCAACGCGGGTCCCGATAATACAGGATGTGTACAGCAGACGGAAACCTCCAAAGCACCGGCCGCTTTCATGGCTTTTGCGGCCTGCACAACCGTTCCGGCCGTATCAATCATATCATCCAGAATAATTACTCTCTTCCCTTCAACGCTACCGATAATATTCATCACTTCGGCTTCGTTTGGCCCTTCTCTTCTTTTATCAATAATAGCAAGACTTGCACCAAGCTTTTTTCCGAAAGATCTGGCACGTTCCACACCGCCTGTATCCGGTGAAACGACGATTGTATTATCCATATAATTTCTTTTCATATAATCCAGTAAAACCGGCTTGGCGAAAAGATTATCCACTGGAATATTAAAGAATCCCTGAATTTGACCGGCATGCAAATCCATGGACAATAGGCGGTTGGCTCCTGCTGTTGTAATCAAGTCCGCTACCAGTTTTGCCGAAATAGGCGCGCGGGGAGCGACTTTTCTATCCTGCCTGGCGTATCCGTAATAAGGAACAACCGCTGTAATCCGGTCTGCCGAAGCTCTTTTCATCGCGTCAATCATGATCAACAATTCCATCAACGTGACGTTGACGGGCGGGCAGGTGGACTGGATAATAAAAACGTCCATACCTCTTACGTTTTCATCAATTTCTACGCGTGTTTCCCCATCGCTGAAAGTCGTTACATTAGCTTTTCCAAGAGGAACGCCCAATTTATCACAAATTTTTTCAGCCAGCGCTTTATTGGCATTACCGGAAAAAACTCTAATTTTTTCTAACATTTAAATAATTCTCCGCAATATTTACTGGCTGGGGCGGGAGGATTCGAACCTCCGAATGCAGGAACCAAAATCCTGTGTCTTACCGCTTGACGACGCCCCAAATTATATGGTGAAGGGTATTGTTCACAATCTATAAAGGAAGTCAAAAATTATAAAGACTTAGCAAGAAAGACCTTACACTGACCGGAAACTTCTTTTTCTATAATTTCCAGGGCTTTTTTTGCCTCTTTTGAATTCCTAAATATACCAAAGACTGTGGGTCCGCTACCCGACATCAATGCGCCAAGCGCACCGTGCCTGAGCAACATTTGCTTAAAATCAGCCAGTTCAGGATGCATTTCCAGTGAAACTGACTCCAAGTCATTTTGCAATACCTGAACTATGTCGCCCAGTTTCAAAAACGGTGGAATGCTATAATTATTTTTTCCCCTTGTCAATCTCAAATTGAGGTTTTCATAAACCTTTTTTGTGGAAAGATCGAAGTTGGGTTTAATTAAGACTAAATTGAAGTGAGGTAAATTTCGTAAGTGTTTGAGTTTATCGCCTATTCCCGATGCCAGGGCAGTATTTCCGAAAATAAAAAAGGGAACATCCGCCCCTATTTTTGACCCGATTTTGATAAGTTCATTTTTCTTTAATTTAAAAGAACATATTTTATTTAAAGCCATCAATGTTGTTGCGGCATCGGAACTTCCTCCGCCCAGACCAGCGATCATGGGAATTTTTTTGACAAGAGTAATCTCCATTCCATAGGGATAATTACAGTAAGAAAAAATGGCCTGTGCGGCACGGACGACCAGATTATTTTTATCCGTTGGTAAATTCGTACCCGGACAATGAAGAACAATACCTTGCGGACGTGAAGAGAAAATCAACTCATCATCGAGAGAGATTTTTTGCATCAAGGAAAAAATATCGTGATAACCATCAGTGCGTTTTCGTAAAACCTTCAGGAAAAGATTTATTTTCGCCGGCGCGGTCCAGTGCATTTTAAACCTTTTCTTTTACGTAACGCATTTTCAATTCGTAGAGGATACCCTGAATTAAGCTGCTTTCATTTTGATCGAGATTTCCTTTCGTCTTTTCATTGAGCATGTCCAGAATATCTATCGTCTGTTTTACCGCTGGCAAATTTTTCTGCGGCGCGGCGCCTTCCGATTCTGCAAAATCCCCGAAATGAAAAAGCGCGGAAGTGCTCAGCGACAGGACAAAATTGGTAAAATTCACAGGAGGATAATTATCCTCATTATCCGGAGCCTGTCGGGATTTTTCCTTTTTGTCTTCAGCCGCTGCCGTTTTAATTTCCTCCTGAGGTTTTTCCTCCGCAGATTCTCCAAAATGACGTTTGTCTTTTACAACGAATCCCGAATCTTTTTTCTTCTCTTCCATTGATGCGTCCCTCCCCTTACGCAAAAAATATTTAAGATTTCTTAGTCAAAGTTATTTCGCCCTTTTTGGATAAATCAATTAAAATTTTATCACCTTCGGCAAATTTACCGGCCAGAATTTCCATAGCCAGCGGATCAAGAATAAGCTTCTGCAGCGAACGCTTGAGCGGTCGCGCGCCGTAAACCGGGCTGTAGCCCTGCTCGGCTATATAGTTTTTCGCTTTTTCTGTCAATTCCACACTCATTTTGCGCTCCCTGAGCCGCTTGTCGATCAGCCCCATCTGAATATCAACAATCCTGTGAATATCCTCCAGTTTCAAAGCAGAGAACATAATGATGTCATCTATTCTGTTTAAAAATTCCGGTTTGAACGTCGCCCGCAATGCTTCCAGGGAGCGGTTTCTCTTTTCCTCCTCATCCAGAGACGGGTCATGAATCCATTGACTGCCCACGTTGGATGTCATAATGACCACGGTATTCTTAAAATCGACTGTCCGTCCATGCCCATCGGTCAAACGTCCGTCATCCAATATCTGCAGTAAAATATTGAACACATCGGGGTGTGCCTTTTCAATTTCATCGAAAAGCAGCACACTGTAAGGCTTGCGTCGCACTGCTTCGGTAAGATAGCCTCCTTCGTCATAGCCAACGTAACCGGGCGGAGCTCCGATCAGACGGGCGACCGCGTGTTTTTCCATATACTCCGACATATCGATTCGGACCATGGCCTGTTCATTATCGAACATGAATTCCGCCAGCGCACGCGCCAGTTCGGTCTTTCCCACACCGGTGGGACCAAGAAAAATAAACGAGCCGATGGGACGATTCGGATCCTGCAGGCCGGAACGTGCGCGACGCAAAGCGGCGGAAACGGCGTTGATGCCCTCTTCCTGACCGATAACGCGCATCTTAAGACGCTCTTCCATGTGTATCAGCTTCTGCACGTCGCTTTCCATCATCCGGGAAAGCGGGATGCCTGTCCAACTGGAAACAACTTCGGCCACATCTTCAGCGTCCACTTCTTCTTTAATGATCTGATCATTCTTTTGAACATCATCCAGTTTTTTCTGTTCCTTCTGCAGCTCTTTATCCAAGGCAACAAGCTTGCCATAACGGATTTCCGCGGCCTTCTCGAGATTCCCCTCACGCTGTGCATTGGTTTCTTCCAATTTTAAGTCTTCAATTTTCTTTTTTATATCTTGTATTTTATTGTTTATATCTTTTCCCGTTGTCCAGCGAACCTTCATCTGATCGCCCTTGGATTTCAATTCAGCAAGTTCTTTTTCAATCTTGTCGCGACGTTCCTTTGCGGACTTATCCGTTTCCTTTTTCAGCGACTGTTTCTCAATTTCCAGTTGAATGATTTTTCTGTCAATGGCGTCGATTTCCGAAGGTTTGCTGTCCAGTTCTATTTTCAAACGCGACGCTGCTTCATCAATCAGATCCACTGCCTTATCCGGCAGAAAACGATCGGTGATGTATCGGTTCGAAAGCGTCGCGGCGGCGACGATTGCCGAATCTTTAATTCCTACACGATGATGAACCGAGTAACGCTCCTTGAGTCCACGCAATATGGCAATGGTATCTTCCACCGTCGGTTCCTTGACCAGAACCGGCTGGAAACGTCTCTCCAGAGCCGCGTCTTTTTCAATATATTTGCGATATTCATTGAGTGTTGTCGCACCCACGCAGCGCAGTTCGCCACGCGCCAGAGCGGGCTTGAGCATATTGGAAGCGTCCATTGAACCTTCCGACGCCCCCGCACCAACCACCGTATGAATTTCATCGATAAAAAGAATAATCTCGCCTTCGGCGCTGATAACTTCTTTCAACACCGCTTTCAGGCGTTCCTCGAATTCGCCGCGGTATTTCGCGCCGGCCACCAGCGCACCGATGTCCAGACCGATAACGCGTTTGTTCTTCAGATTTTCCGGCACATCGCCGTTGACAATGCGCTGAGCCAGACCTTCCACAATGGCCGTTTTGCCGACGCCCGGCTCGCCGATCAGCACGGGATTATTCTTTGTACGCCGCGAGAGCACCTGCATAATTCGGCGTAT
>JAJFTS010000263.1 GCA_021372815.1 Deltaproteobacteria bacterium
ATGCTGGCCGAATTTTGGGAATTCGACCGCAAAATGATTCACGAAAAATATAATAAAATTTATGAAGACTATTCTTCCCTCGGTTTCTGATCCTTTCCCGGAGGTATAGGTTAAGGCATTAAAAAAGCAGCCCGCGCCGGCTTGAGCCGGGGCGGGCTGTAGCAGTCAAGTTTTATTGTGAGCTTTAGTATCTCCAGCCGAAGAAACCGAAGGCAAGAATATTCATTGTGACCGGCACGGCATAGATCAGTCCCAGTGTCGTCAGCTTGGCCTTCATGGATTTCAGACTGATGACCAGGATGGCAAAGCAGAAAAATTGGAAATAGCCGATAAAGAAGATGAGCCAGATACCTTTAAAGGATAGAAACCAGAACGGGTATTCCCAGACAAGGTGTCCGCCGATATTGAGGAGGCATTCGACAAACACGCAAAAGGCGCTGAAACCGATCGCCCAGAACCATTTTTCAGGGATGCCCAGTATTTTCTCCTTAGTGCTTTCGGACAAGGTATGGTAGTAAATAATACCGAGGATCAGAAACATGAACATGATCTCGATATTCCAGCCCACCAGCGTCCGCAGAGCCGTGTCGCCCGGGGTTGTCCAGAAAGCGGAACGCTGGGTCAGATACATCACCCAGCCATTCCATGTTTCATTGAAGAAATCGGCGCCGAAAACGGTCAAACCGGCCAGAACGGCATTCCAGTTATTTGTCTTGCGCGCTTCTTTTATTTCCCGCGTATAAATATAACAGACAATTGCTAATAAAGGAATTACATACCATTTGATCATTGAAAGATCCCTCAGTCCGCATAATGCTTGTTGGGTTGCTTCTGTCATACGACCTCCTTTAGATGGTTAAAATGAGAATAAAACATATAAAACAATCGTTTTGTTGCCATATATTATTTATTATATTATAATATTTGTGAATCAAAAAGAAATAAATTTCATTTTTTATTCCTGAATCAGATGTAAAAAGCGTGAAGGAGAAAACAAACTTTTGATATTTACCACTAAAATAAAAATCTCTCTTATCATTTTATTAACTATTTTTATCATCGGCACTATCGGTTTTCATCTTATCGAAGGATGGAGTCTTGTTGATTCCTTTTACGTTTGCATTGCGACGTTATCCACAGTAGGCTACGGCGATTTCGTGCCGGAGACAACGGCCGGAAAGTTCTTTGCTGTTTCTGTAATTATTTTCGGCGTGGGCATGATGTTTTACACACTGGTTCTTCTGGCGGAGACGTTTATTGAAGGGCGACTGAGCCTTTTATTGGGGAGGGGTAAATTGGAAAAAATAATCGAGAAAATGAGTGATCATTATATTATTTGCGGCGGCGGCCGGATCGGTTTTTTAATCTGCCGCGAACTGATGGCGGAGAAAATACCCTGTTTGATTATTGATAATAATCCCGAGGTGACTCAGAAGGCGCAGGAGGAAGGCTTTATTTACTGCAAGGGGGACGCTACGCAGGATAAAGTCCTGCTGGCCGCGGGCATCAAACGGGCTAAAGGCATTGTCTGCGTGTTGCCGTCGGATGCGGAAAATCTTTACGTCATTCTTACAGCCAAGGAACTGAACCAGAAAATTTATATTATGGCGCGTTCCGAGGAAGAAGAATCGGAGCGCAGACTCCTGCGGGCGGGAGCGGATAAGGTCATGTCTCCTTACACACTGGGCGGCGTCCGGATGGCGATGGCTATTTTACGTCCGGCCATGCTGGATTTCATTGAAATCACCACCAACCGGCAAAGTCTGGAGTTGCGCATGGAAGAAATTTCCATCTGCCCCAATTCTCCGTTTATTTCCAAAACACTGGAAGATTCGGGGATACGCAAACGATTCGGTCTGATTATTGTCGCTGTCAAAAAAGATTCCGGTAAAATGATTTTCAATCCCATGGCGAATTATGTTATCGAAGAAGGCGACAGGTTAATATCGATGGGCGAGGATGAAAACGTGAAGAAATTTGCACAATCCTGCCTGGCTTAAATAAGGAGTGAGTAATGAATATAGAAAGACTACGCTTAATATGGCTATGCGGATTATTTTTTGCCGCTTTCATTATTTCCGGGTGTGCCGGTCCGGGGCTTTACAGCGTTAATATGTATTATGACGCGGAGAAGGCCGTTATTCCCGGGTATTTAAAAGCTGATGAAAAGGCATCAGGCGCCGCTGTTTCCGTGGCTGAATTTACCGATACGCGGCAGATGGACGACAAACTGGTGATCGGACGCGTTGTGGAAGACGACGGCACGAAAGCTCCGGTGTTTCCCAAAAATGTCAAAGCCACTAAATCCGTAGCCAACGGCATTAAAAAATACCTGAAAAAGGCCGGTTATAAGGTTGCCGAAAAAACCGAGCAATGGAATTTGAAAGAAGAAAGCATTCCGCTGGGCGATTCAAAGGTTCTGATCGGCGGAAATATCGAAGAGCTGGAAATTACCTGCCGGAGGAATTTTCCTTCCAGTTCTTATAAAAGCAATATCAAATTAAACATCGTGTTCGCGGATATGGCCAAAGGCAGGATATTGTACAAAACAAACGTGGAAAGCAGTTATGTGCAGGAACACGTTTTGTTTTCCGAAAACATTCTGGGAGAA
>JAJFTS010000304.1 GCA_021372815.1 Deltaproteobacteria bacterium
TCGGATCGGAGCCGAAACTCAATCCGCCGTTTTTGACATTGGGACACGAAATATTAACTTCCAGCGCGTGCACTCCCTTTGCCGAATTAAGCACCCTGGCCACTTTCTTATATTCATCGTAGGTTTCGCCGTAGATATTGGTAATAACCTTCACGTCATACTTGCGTAAAAAGGGGAGTTTCTCTTCAATGAAGGCATCCACGCCGATGTTTTGCAAACCGACCGAGTTGAGCATTCCGCCCGTTGTTTCCATGATGCGCGGCGGCGGATTTCCCAGCCGGGGTTTGAGCGACAACCCTTTGACAACAACGGCGCCAAGACTGTTTAAATCAACATAACCGGCATATTCTTCTCCATAGCCGAAAGTCCCCGAAGCAGTCATCACCGGATTATTCAATTTCAACCGTCCCAGATTTACGGCCATTTTCGGAAATGTTTTCTCTTTCATTGTCTTCCCAAATTATTCCCAGATAATATCCGACAGACTGAAAACCGGACCGTCGGCGCACACTCTTTTGTATGCAAGTTTGCCTTGCTTATCTTTGACGGCCACCGCGCAACCCACGCATGCTCCGGTGCCGCAGGCCATCCGTTCCTCCAGTGAAACCTGGCAGCTGAATTTACTGTTACCCAATATTTTTGCGAGAACTTTCAGCATCTCCCGGGGACCGCAGGCATAGATTGACGTATTTTCCGGCATAAATTTCTTCATGTCCTGCTGAATAATATGCGTGACGAAACCTTTTTTACCCAGAGTTCCGTCATCCGTGCAGACATGAATATGGCGGCAAAGCTTGCGCATTTTATCCAGTCCCACCACAGCAGAGGAGCTCTGAAATCCCGTATAAACACTCATCGCCGCTGAAGAGTGTCCGGCACAGTTGCGCAAACTTTCCACCAACATGGATAAAGGCGCCATGCCGATTCCGCCCGCAATGAAAATAATATTTTCTTTGACGGAATCCGTTTCAAAACCGTTGCCCAGCGGCCCGTTAATCTCCACCTGAGAACCTTCAATCAAACCCGCCAGAATTTGCGTTCCCTTGCCTACAACTCGATAGAGCAATTCCATCTTACAGTCATTTTTTTCGCGGGAAAAAGAATAAATGCTGATGGGACGGGACAGGAACGGATCATTCAGCCCGGCGATGCGAATCATGACAAACTGTCCCGGCAAAGGATTTTCAAAAGAAGAAGCCAGTTTGATTTTCATCAAAAAGCAGTCTTCCTGAATCTCCTCATTTTTTAAGATTTCTCCGATGTAAATACTTCCGGCCATTTTACCTTCATCCTGTCAGAGTATGTCGTCAACTCCAATCGGTTTTTGAATTTCTGTGGGAAACGGCGCTGGTTCTGCCGTCATTCTTTAACACCCCCCGCTATTTTTTCACCGAACTCACATCCGCCCACATGATCAACGCGTCTTCCTTCGTATCTGTGTAGTAAAGCGGTCTGACTCCTTTTACTACAAAACCGCATTTCCGGTAAAGCTTTATTGCTTCGGTATTCGATTCCCTGACTTCCAGAGTCTGAGCCACAACCTGATTTTGTCGGGCGATTTCCTTCATCGCTTCCATGAGCTGAAAAGCCAATCCCTGTCTTCTGTATTCCTTATCGACCGCGAGATTGTGCAGATGAACCTCATCGGCAACAAGCCAGAAAACGATGTAAGCGGCGACAATGCTTTTGTCTTCAAAATTAAGACGCGCGCAAAAACATCGGGAATGCGCGTTTTCCAATTCCCTTTTGAACATGCCCACTGTCCAGGGGGAATGAAATGATTCCTGCTCGATGGCCAGTACTTCCGGCAGATCCGTTATCAGCATCCGATCAATTATAACCGGCAGGGAATTTTTTTTATCAGACATGGAAAAATTCCAAAAGCATCGCCACAACCAAAAATACCGCGCAAACAACAGGAATCGCATTGCGGAGCTTCAGCATATTAACGGCCACGGCAATTCCCAAAAGCGGCAGAAAATAATACGTAAAAGAAAGAGTTTTCAGAACAATTCCGTTAAATTGAGGATACGCCCACAATACCAAAGGAATAAAAACAGCCTGAACCGCCAGAAGAAAAATCGCATAAAATAAAAATACCTTGATCAATCCCCGGTAATTTAGCCGTTCTATGGCGCTGATGTTATTTTCTTTCGCATTCTGAAGCGCCTGATCGGAAAGAGCGTCGTTGGATTTGATAATCCTGATATCCATCTGCCTGGCCAATTCTCCGCAGGGAATGGCCAGAAGCACACTCAGCGTGATTAATTCCGGTGAAGTGCCGCCCAGTTCCGGGCCCGCAATGGAAACGATGGAGATTGCCGAAACAGCGGTCAGGGAATCATTGGGTGGAATATAGGTTCCTATCGGGAGGCGGTCTATCCAGATAAGTTCTATCAAAGCGCCGATGATCATTCCGGCGAAGAGATTGTTAAAAAAAAGTCCGATAAGAGGAGCGATGACCACCGGCCGGGAAATCATCGCCTGAATAAAGACGCGATCCAGACACAACAGGCTTCCGCAAAGGGATATTAAAATGATTTCAGTAAACAATTGAACACCCGCCCTGATTATCCCGCAAAAAAATCAACTCGGAAACGACGCCGCTTTCTAACCGGCAGGAAAGACTGTTTGAAGGAATAAGACGCGCTTGATTTAATAATGATAATTTCGCGGTCATTTTAGTTTCTCTATTTTATATGCCAGTAATCCTTGAGGGCTTCCTTGATATTTATGGCCCTTCCCTTCGGCACTCTTTGCAGTTCGACAAAAACTCCCGTTTCTTTCAGCAGATTTTCCAGATTTGTAATTTCCTCATCGCACAAAAACACCGAAGAGGAGCAGCAAACCTTGTATTCATTATTATAAACATTGCCGACGTTTAACCGGTCAAAACGGAATCCGAGTTTGAAAGCTTTGCACGCATCATCAATACTGCTGAATAAAACTATCGTTTTCTTCCCGCTGCCGTGACTGAAGGTGTAATTTTGAGCAAAGTCATCAACGGAACTGATAATAACTTCCAGATCGCTGGGCACGGCCATTCTGATTACCGTCTCCATGAAAGAATCAGAGGCTACTTTGTCGTTAACGACAATGATGCACTTCGCCTTGATGAAGGGTACCCATGCTTCTAATATCTGGCCATGAACCAGTCTGCTGTCAACCCGCACCAGAGCTATATTCAAATCTTTAGACAATGAATTACCTGTTAGCTTTCTTGCTTAAAATTTCGCTGGCGAGCATAATATTTTTTTCGCCGTAACTTTTAATAAGGCACGCAAAATCACGCAAAGTCATATCTCCCTTTGCCTCGGACAGTTTAAGCATCATGGGCAGATTGACTCCTGTAAGAACCTCGACTTTTCCTTCCTTCATAAAAGACAGAGAAATATTGGAAGGCGTTCCGCCGAAAAGATCGGTCAGAATTAAAACTCCCTTGCCTTTATCCAGTTTTTTTATGGCATGGCTGATTTCTTTTTTCAATTCCTCAACGTCTTTTGTCTGGTCAATACAAATGTGCATGATATCTTCCAACGGTCCTTTGATAAGCTCCGCCGATTTTATCAATTCATCGCCAAGATTGCCATGTGTGGTGATAAGTGTGCCAAACATTACTATCCCCCTTTAAACTCATTGAGGCAATAATATTCCTCTTGCCTTTGCCTTTAAATTAAAGTCGTAAGCTAATGGATTGCACCATAATTGTCAAGGTTTATGGAAAGATTATTTTAAGCTGGTTTTAAGACGACTTTCATCCTTTGAACCATTGTATTTAATTGAAATAATGACGTATTTATTCAGGATAATTTTACAGAATCCGGGGCAACAACAATTGACCTAAAACGTGTTGTTTCCATTTTTTCATTTTCATAAATTCTTTTACTATTTTCTTCTACGTAAAATCGGCATAAACCAAAAACAATTTAAATGGTCTCCTCCACAACTTTTATTCTTTTTAAAATTACCTTGACTTTCGGGGTATTTTCATTAATCCTTGTATACAAGTTAATTGCATACAAGGATGATGAACAATCATATGCAGCAAACAGATTGTATTTTTTTTCAGTTTGCCAAAGCCAATCAACTCGCCGGCCGGTTTCTTTCTCAAAAGGTTTCTGAACTCAACCTCACCCCCGTCCAGGCCATGATTCTCGGTTTTCTCCATATTGAAGATCAGATTACCTCCAGTGAACTCGGCAAGAAAACCGAGCTCGACAGCGCAACGCTCACGGGCATTCTGGATCGTCTGGAAGCGGCGGGATTCATCGAACGCAAAAATAATCCCGACGACCGGCGTTCCATTCACATCCATTTAACCCCGAAGGGAAATGAGATGAGCAAAGAAGCTATACACGTGATCGCTTCAGCCAATGTAGAGTTTTTGCAGGTTTTAACAAAGGAAGAAAAGCGCGATTTGCACGAAATCATTAAAAAGCTACGTCGTGCCCAGCGATAAAGACGAACATTAGAGGGGCGGTTACCCCGGGAGGAATTCTTATGGGAACAATACATAAAACCGGTTGTGTTCTCTGTGCTCAGAATTGCGGTCTGGAAGTCGAAGTGGAAAACAACCGCATCGTCAAAGTAAAACCGGATAAATCCAACCCTAAAAGCGAAGGATATTTCTGCCGCAAGGGCATGAACGTTGCCCATCACCAGCACAACGCCGATCGTCTGAAATATCCTCTAAAAAAAGTCGGCGATAGATTTGAGCGCATTTCGTGGGATCAGGCCATTGATGAAATTGCCGCCAAACTCAAAGGCATTATCGGTCAATACGGACCCCCGTCGTTTGCCTATATGGGCGGAGGCAACCAGAGCTGCCACCTGGAAGCGGCGTTCGGCGTCAGGCTGATGCGGAGCCTGGGTTCGCAATATCAGTACAGCGCTCTGGCCCAGGAGTTTGCCGGAGCGTTCTGGGTGTGCGGACGCACACACGGCAAGCAATACCTGCATGACGGGCCCGATGTCAATAATACCGATGTTCTTCTGACATTCGGCTGGAACGGCATGCAAAGCCACCAGATTCCGCAGGCGCCGCGACATCTCCAGCGCCTTTCCAAAGATCCGGACAAATTGCTGATAGTGGTTGACCCCCGGATATCCGAAACCGCAAAAATCGCCGATATTCACCTTCAGATCCGCCCCGGCACGGACGCCCTTCTGCTCAAATCCATGATCGCCATGATTTTGAAAGAGGGCTGGGAAAACAAGAGCTATCTTGAAAATCACACATCCGGCTTTAGCGAGGTAAAATCGCTTTTTGAGGATTTCGATGTCCGCGCCGCCCTGAAAATATGCGAACTCGATTTTGATCAGGTACACAAGGTTGCCAAAGCCTATGCGACACGCAAATCCTCTCTGCGTTATGATCTCGGCATCTTCATGGGACGCCATAGCGGGTTGAACTCCTACCTGATCGTTATTCTTCAAGCCATCTGCGGCAGGCTCTGCGTTCCCGGCGGCAATGTCATCCCCGGCCACATGGTGCCTATCGGTCCCAACACGGATGAAAGAGATCCCAAAGTTTGGCGAACCGTGACCACCAATTCCTTCCCTGTTTGCGGATGTTTTCCGCCCAACGTCATGCCGGAAGAAATTCTTTCCGATCATCCCGAAAGATTGCGCGCGGTTCTGGTTTCCGGTTTGAATCCTCTGCGCTCGTACGCGGACACAACGGCTTATGAAAAAGCGTTCCAGCGTCTGGATCTGCTGGTTACGGTGGAACTGGCCATGACGGAAACGGCCGCGCTTTCCCATTACGTGCTGCCTTCCCGTTCCGGCTACGAATCATGGGACGGCACTTTCTTCCCCATTACCTATCCCGGCATATTCTTCCAAATGCGCCGGCCCATCATCGAACATGAAGGAGAAGGGCTGGAACAGGGTGAAATCGATCTGCGGCTGGCCGATAAACTCGGGCTGATTCCGCCGATTGCGGATCGCCTTTATCAGGCGGCCTATGAGAGTCATGCCGCTTTTGCTCAAGCCCTGATGGAATATGCAATAACGGAACCGAAGGCCATGAAAGCCATGCCGTTTATTTTAGGCAAAACACTGGGCAAGGCGATGGGTTCGGTTCATCTGGCGGCTCTGTGGGGAATGCTGCAGGTTATGCCCAAATCCTTCCAGGAAAATGCCGTGCGTGCCGGCTTCAAGTCGGGGCCTGCGCTCGGTGAAGAAATCTTCCAGAAGATTATCGATCATCCTGAAGGCATCTGGGTGGGAAAAGTCGATGAAGAAAATAATTTCGCGGAAATCAAAACGACGGACGGGAAAATAAACCTTCACATTCCGGAACTGATCGACGAGCTGAAAACAATAGAAGCGACCGTGGAAGAAGCGGCGCTGATCCTTCCTCCCGAATTTACGCTTATTCTCATGGCGGGACGGCACATGTCCATGAACGCCAACACGCTGATGCGCGACCCGGCCTGGAATGAAGGCAAGCGCCCCTGCACACTGGCGATGCATCCCGACGACGCGGCGGAATTGAATTTAAAGGATGGCCAGCGGGTCAGAGTATCGACGGAAGCGGGCAGCGAAGAGATCGAACTGGAAATCACGGATACGGCGCGCCCCGGACATGTGGTGATTCCGCACGGCTTCGGGCTGGTCTATAACGGCGTCAAATATGGAGCGAACGTGAATCGTCTGACCAAGAACACCCATCGCGATCAGTTCGGGACGCCCCTACACCGTTTTGTCCCCTGCCGGGTAGAGAAAATATAATTATTTATTTTTTCCCAGATCGTCAAATTCCATTTTCAGGGATAACAAAGCGAGCATGTCTTTCAAAGAAAGAATGCCTTCCAGTTCATCACCGTTTACAACCAGCAAACGGCTGTTGCCCGTTTTGTTCATCAGTTCCAGCGCCTTATCGGCGTCTTCTTCAGGCCCGATCGTTATTTCATTATTACAGGGTAGAGCTACTGCCCCGACCGTTTGTTGAGCCCATTCTTCGCGGGGAATCGAAGCTATTTGTTTCAGAAAAATACAGCCCGTCAACCTTCCGAAAGAAAGCACCGGATAAGCCTGAAAGTGATATTTATAAACGTAATCACGGATAAATTCTTCCAGCGATATGGAACGCGGCACGGTCACCGGATTGGTGACCATTAAATCCTTCACTTTCTTCGTATGAAAAAGATCACGCGCCAGAATCTGTCTGTAAGAACTTTGCGCCGCCGAACGAACGAAAAGACCGATCAAAAACCACCACAAGCCGCCCACAAAGTTTCCCCGAACAATATAAATTATTCCCATAATGGTTAATAAAAGTCCGAATCCGGAACCTATTTGCGCGGCTATATCCGTCGACCAGCGTATATCTTTTTTCCATCTCCACAGCGCGGAACGCAGTATTCTCCCCCCATCCAGAGGAAAAGCGGGAATCAAATTAAAAGCAGCCAGAACAATATTCAACCAGCATAAATAATTTAAAACGCCGGTAACGGTTACCGGCCAGCCGTTTTGCACTCCGATATGGTAGAATAAATATGCAACAAGACCCAGAAAAAAGCTGGAAAGCGGGCCGACAACTGCAATCATAAATTCAGCTTTAGGATGAGGGGGATCTTCGTTCATCTGGGCAACACCGCCGAAAATAAACAGCGTTATTTCCTTCATGGATACGCCGAAACGTCTCGCCACCAGAGAATGAGTCAGTTCATGAAAAATTATGGATAAAAAAAGACCTACGGTGCCGGCAGCGCCCATCCACCAGTAAGCGGATTGAGGAAGATTCTTGTAATATTCAGGAAAGAGACCGCTGGCAAGCGACCAGGTAATTAAAGCAGCTAAAAGCAACCAGCTCACATCCACTTTTATTTCAAATCCGAAAATTGTAAAAAGACTTATCGGCCTGCCAAACATAAATTCTCCTGAATCTTTTATTATTATAATATAGAAGTCGTGCTGCTAAAATCAATGAATTTAATAATAAAGTTTTTATTTTTTTTATAAAAGAAATGTGACGTCCTTAGAAAAAATTTGACAATCATTTACTATTTAAGCTATTTTTATTACGTTATGAAAAATTTTATGATCTTTTATCGACTATTTACGGAGCTTTTTACACAGAAGTCAATAAAAAGTACACATTTTCAAAAAAAATCACTGTGAGGACAAATTATGAAAAAGTTTCTGTTATTGTTTTGTTTATTATCAGTCTTTTTCTGCCGGACGGCAATGGCTGATTTTTATAAGTGGGTGGATGAAAAAGGAGAAACGCAAATCACGGATTATCCGCCCCCGCTGGACAAAGCGGCAAAAGACGTTGAGATTCACAAATCCTCTGCGGAAGACATTACAAATCCGCAGGAAGATGTTCAGAAATCACAAAAAAAGAAAGACGTTGTCGTTATCTACACAAAAAATGACTGTAAGGATTGCGACAAGGCTCGTGAATTTCTTAAATCCAAAAACATTCCCTTCACGGAATACAACATGGATACTGATGCAAACGCCGCCGCTAAAAGAAAAGAAATCGATGACGGGACTGACGTTCCCTTTGCCGTCATTAATAAAAATCACGTTTATGGTTTCTCGGAAAGCGTTTATGACAGAGTCCTGAAAACGGAGCCGTGATCTACACAAATGAAAACGAATATTTATTTCTACACGGGGACGGGGAATTCTTTATGGGCGGCAAAAAAGCTGTCCGCGGCACTGAATGACACGGAACTTGTTCCGATAACACTGACCGGTAACGGTAGAATTCATCCTGATTCAGAAAACGTTGGATTTATATTTCCGGTTCATATCTGGGGCATTCCTTCACCGGTTATTAATTTTCTAAATCGTTTGGAAACCGATTCTGCAAAATATTATTTTGCTTTGGCCGTTAACGCCGGTCAGGTTGCCGCGACACTGATTCAATTAAAAGATTTATTGCAGCGGAAAAGCATTAAACTATCAGCCGGATTCTCTATCTGTATGCCCAGCAATTACATTGTCTGGAGCGGAGCTGACCCCCAGGAAAAACAACTTAAAACATTCGGAAGCGCTCTGCAAAAAATAAATCGTATCGCCTTATCTATCCGGGCGAGAGAAGAAAGAGAACCTGAAAAAGGACCGGCATGGCAAAATATTTTCTTTTCGGCTATTTACCGTTTATCTTTTGCCCACGTTCCTCAAATGGATAAATCGTTTTTTGCAGACGAAAAATGCACCGGTTGTAGAATCTGTGCAAAAATTTGTCCCGCTCAAAACATAGACCTGGTGAAAGAAAAACCTCAATGGGAGCATCATTGCGAACAATGCTTTGCCTGCATACAATGGTGTCCTGAAAAATCAATTCAATACGGCAGACATACGACGAAGAAAAATCGTTACCACCACCCGGAAATAACATTAAGAGAGATGCTGGCCTGTGCTTCTCAAAAAAACACGCAAAATCCGGGTGCTTTCTCAATCAAATATTAAAAAAAATATCCGAAAATAATAATGGCTTTCCCCCCCTCTTTTGAGGGATGTAATAGTTCTTGACTTTAAGGGATATTTTACTTAAAATACGACCGAAAGCTTGATAAGGGCAAACCGTCTGAAAAGGCGGGACGCAAAGTTACTGACCTAAGTCTTAATTGTAAGATAGGGTGGCAGAACCGCCGGGCGACTTTAAAGAAGTTGTCTTGTAGATCCGCATAAAAACCCATCTTATGATTTAAGACCAAACAAAAAAAGCGGGCTTGTTTCAAATGCTTCACTTTAAGTGTATTCTTCCGGCGATTGTCCGCGGCAATGAGGACAAAATGCAAAAGGAATTTATTTCCAAAGGGTTTACGCTGGTAGAGCTTCTTATTGTTTTAGCTCTTATGGCTATCATGGCAAGTTTTGCGGTACCGGCCTGGCAGCACTACACAGAAAACACAAATTTGAAAACGGCCACCAGGGAAATAATGGCCGATATCATTCAGACCCGCCAGAAGGCTATTTCTGAAAATGTCAACACTTATCAAATGACCTTCAATACCGGAAGCAATACTTATTCCCTGTCACGATCGGATACCGGCCAAACTTTATGGACAAAGAACCTGACTGATTTCGGGAAAAAAAATATTCTTTATTATGGTTATTTCATCAGCGGCGGATCCGTTCTTAGTTTTCAAAGAAGGGGAACCATGAACCAGGGATGGATCATCGTGAGAAACAGCTTTTGGTCCTATTCGATAATTTATGTACAACAAATAGGAAGACCCTATGTTCAATATCATATGGAAAAATAAGAAGGGAATGTCGCTGGTCGAATCGATTGTTGCTATGCTTCTGTTGTCTGCGGCGGTAATCGCCATTATGACCCTTCAGCCGACTGCCTGGATGGCGGGCGGCAAAGCCGATCATACGGGACGCGCCGTAATGGTTCTGCACCGGGAAATGATGGCTCAGGAAGCGCTGATCATGAACCCCTGCAATACCGTAACCACCGGAACCGTTAATAAAACAGTATATGCCGGCTCCCAGAGTACGGCTCAACAGGGCGATATGACTTTTAACGTTCAGACGACGATAACAGCAGTATCAGGATCAACCAACGCATGGAGGGTGACAATAACCGTGAGCTGGCCGCTGAACACGACCGGCGTTACCGATAATTTACTGGTAACGAGACAGGAATATTTTCGTTATCCGGATGGATGCACATGAAAAAGCAACAAGGTTTTACACTGGTGGAAGTTATTACTTCGCTGGCCATTGGCATGGTAATTTTGGCGGCCCTTTACGCCATGGTAAATATGGGACAGAAATCAACCGCCAACATCGAAAGAAAAGTATACGCCCAGCAGGACGCCCGTTCCGCTCTGGAGATCATGTCGCTGGAAATAGAAATGGCTTCCTACAATCCGAGACCCGATCTTATAAACAACAATTTCTGGAAAGCTCCCTATGCAGCCTCCAATACAACGTGCGTGGATGCAGGCGTTAAGAATTACAGAGGAATTCAACAGGCCACGGCCAACGCGATTACCGTACAAATGAACCTCAGCGGAAACGACGCCATCGGCGACAACGTTAACGAATCGATAACCTACTCTTATGATTCGACCAACCAGTGCATCATAAGAACTTTAGACTGCGCCGGTGCGAATTATAATTTTCTGGGACACTATCCCGGATATCCGAGATCCGTTCGTGTCATCAATACCAGCGACGTCCCTGTTTTCCGTTACTTTAACGCGCAGGGAACGGAAATACCCGTCGCTTCATTGCCGGCAGGAATCCCGGATATCGCGCGAATCGACATCACGTTGTGGGTGGAGACAGAGGATATCGATATGAATACGGGGCAAAGAAAACAAATGATTTATTCCACAAGTGTAATACCGAGGAATCATGTTATCAGCAGATAAAAAAAGATTTTTTTACAGAATGGGGAACGGCGGTTTTTCTCTCGTCGCTGTAATCATGGGCATTTTGATTCTGATTGCTTTGGGTTTTCTGGCGCTTTCCGTCACGACAACCGATCTCCAGATTACCAACCGCATTATCGGAGAAAAAAAGGCGATGATCGCGGCGGAAGCGGGAATCCATGTTCTCACCAAAAGTTTCTCGCCGGATAATATAACCGAAATCAGCGGATCGGTTGACCCCACCAATGATCCGGCGTCGATATATCATATCAGTGAGGCCGTACGACCCACCGGAGCCAACGTTCCCGTTTACATGCCCCTGAAAGGTTATTCCATCGCCGGCGGTCAGGAATGGGGCCAGAAACTTTATGAAACCACGGTAACCGGCGAAAACACAAACTATGGAAGCAGCGTCCAAATCGATGTGGGATTCGGCTACTTCGATGGCGGCGGCATCATGTACAGATGATTTTTAAGGAGGTCTTTATGTCATTGAGAAAAATTATCACCATCGCGATTATTACCGTCCTTTGTTTTTCCGGCGGCATAGCCCGCGCTGACGATGATGAATTAGACGCCCTCTTTACCAGTTCTGTTGCCCCGGACGCTCTGATCGTGCTTGATCTATCCGCCAGCATGGGGGCGCCGCCCAACGGCACCATACGATACAGTAACGACTCCGCCTGCACGAAAAGCACAACGCAATGCACCTCAACCACTTATGACTGCTCTGATGGATACTGCGCTCTGTATGGAGCTCCTGGTTGCAGCAACCAGCGATGCTTCTTCAATTACGGCTCCACAAGCAGTTGTACACCGGATACGACCAACTGCTCCGGATCAAAATGCACCAACGGATATTGTGCGGCTTCACAGACCGGTTGTTCAGTTGATTGCAGCCGTTTGACGATCGCCAAAAGGGCAATTTTTAAAATATTAGACGACAACGGTTCCAATACCATCTCCGGTGCCGACGAAACAAGCCTCGGCGTCCGAATAGGATACATGAGATTCTACAACGCCTCCGGAGACGAAAACGACGGGTACAGTTCGGGAGCAAACAAACTTTCCAAATCGATCGGCAATAAATACAGCAATACTTTTTGCGGCAGCAACTCCAGCTGCACTAACAGCATACCTTTTAAGGCTCCCGACAACTCCTGTTCAGTCAGCAACGTGAACAGCAGCTGCGCGTGGGGCGGCACGGTGATTGCCACTTCACTTAAAGAAGCAAAAGCTTATCTGGATGCGCACAGGACGGCGGATAGTTCCGGAGCCTGCCGTCAGAAGTTTGTCGTCTTTATTTCCGACGGCGCCGACACTTTTGCCTGCAGCGGCGACGGCACGGAAACACAGGCCAACATGTACAAACGCCGGAGAGCTTCGGTGTATTCGGCTAAAACAATCAGAGATACATTAAGCAGCAGCGGTGACCAAATTTACAGGGTCTTTGTTATCGGCTTCGGTGCCAATATGCCTGCCGAATTGAAAAACACCCTGAACTGGATGGCCTATTACGGCGGAACCGACAACCCCCTTGAAGTTAATACGGGAAGCACATCCGCCTACACGGTGGCAACCACCGACGTAAATTCAAGCAGCGGCTGCGGCACAGAATCAACAGGAACAACCGGGACCGACTGCCCTTACAGCTCACCGGGCTCTCCCTGCTATGCCGCCACGCGGGACCCGGGCAATACTTCTCTTTCCGGATACGCCTTCATCGCCGCCAACGCCGATGAGGTTGCCTCTCAGCTGAAAATGGCCTTTGATATTATTCGCGAAGCCAATTATTCGTTTTCGCAGGCATCCGTTCAATTAAACCGAACCGTGGATGAAAACTACATTTATGAAGGAACCATTCAGCCGGTATCGGGAGATCCCTTCTGGATCGGACATCTGAAAAAATACGCCATCGAAAGCAACGGTGAAAAAGGAGCCGAGCAATGGGATGCGGGAGCTGTTCTGGCGGCCAAGTTGGCTTCTTCGCGTGACATAAAAACATGTTTGAACGGATCGACGCTTACTGATTTCAGTACGACAAATGTTGCCGGTTATCTTGGTGTTTCGACGACTGCTCAGGAAAGTTTGATAGTCGGATTTTTCCGCGGTGAAAGCACCTATAATCTGGAGAGCTGGAAACTGGGCGACATTTTCCGTTCCAAACCGATAACTGTCGGCAAACCATCAACCTACTTTGAAGATGGAAGAGATGCAAACAACGCTTTTGCTGCGTTCCGAGAGGACCACCCCCGTCCTTCGAGCGACGATCGAGTGGTTGTCGTCGGCGCCAATGACGGGCAGTTGCATGTTTTCAAAACCGGCGACGGCTCCGAGGCGTGGAGTTTCATTCCCCCCAGCCTTCTGACGCGTCTTCAACTCATTGCGCACAACACTCATCCCTCGTCTCTCACACACCAGAGTTATGTTGACGGTCCGGTAACCGTCGCCGACGCCTGGGTGCCCTCTTCACCAGGCAGCGGAACGGCAAAGAGCGCCGACTGGCAGACACACCTTCTTTTCGGTCTGGGACAAGGCGCCGGCTCAAATCTCTGGAGCCACTCCTTGACCTGCACTTCGGAATTTAACCAGTCCTACACGAGCTACTATCAATACTACTGCGGCTATTATTGCCTCAATGTAACCTATCCTCTGGCTCCCACTCTGTGCGGAGCATCCGGCTCCACCAAGTGGCTGCGTCTCAATGTTACGGAAGATCAGGCCTATCTGGGCGCTCCCTGGAGCACACCGATGGTCGGACGCGTTATGGACGGCGGCAATGAAAAATGGGTGGCCTTCATCGGCGGCGGATACATATCGCCGGGTGCCGCCGAAAGCGGTAAGGGCTTGTTTGTTTTCGACCTGGTTGACGGCTCTCTGCTGTGGAGTTTTACAAAAGCCGATAGTTCATCGCTGAATTATGCCATGCCGGCGCCTCCCGCAATTGTTGATACGGACAGCGACGGATTCATCGATACCGTATATTTAGGAGACCTCGCCAGCAACATGTGGCGTTTCAAGTTCTGTACGAAAGCGGATTTGACGACCAATCCTTCCTGCGGCAAATCAAGCCTGCCCTGGACAGGCGGAATGTTTTATGACGCGTCGGCTTCCAATATTCGCCCTGTCTTCAACGCCGCTACCGTAGCCAAGGATAACTACAACAATACCTGGGTTTACTGGGGCACGGGAGACAAAATCGATCCCACTTCCGCCAATGCGCAGGAAAAGCTTTTCGCCCTGAAGGATACCGACCGCACCAGCACCTGGACTCTTTCCAATATGGAAAACATTACTTCGGTCGGCTCGACATATACAGGGACGGAACAGGGCTGGTTTATCAATCTTACCGGCGACGGGGAAAAGATGCTGGCCGAACCGACTGTATTCGGCGGAGTCGTCTATTTTACGACCTATACACCGCCATCGGCAAGCGATCCCTGCGCTCAGGGCGGAACCGCAAGTTTGTACGGAGTTGATTACATAACCGGCGCCGGGGCCCTCGACACAGGAGGTACTGATCCTGTACGTTCAACAAACATAGGGACCGGTATTCCATCCGCTCCCGTGATATCCATGAGACCGGGCAATGACGGAACGCCCGATATGTACGTAACGGCCAGCGGAGGCGGCGGCACTTCCGCTGAAACCTTCCGGGTGGATTTCAATCCCCGGGGAGTGGCCAACAGGACCAACATACTTTACTGGAAAGACAAACGCGTTGACTAGATTGACGGCAAGAATACAAAATTAACATCTCTCCATAAAAACGGGCATCGTTGAAATAATCGATGCCCGTTTTTATGA
Source organism: Deltaproteobacteria bacterium (assembly GCA_021372815.1). GTDB lineage: Bacteria > Desulfobacterota > Syntrophia > Syntrophales > Smithellaceae > Smithella. Next base: position 15,159 of record JAJFTS010000304.1, read on the forward strand.
TCCTGAAAATGCCGCAACTGAAAGAATATCCCTTGAAAATAACAGTCTATCTCTTATAATTCCTCTATAAGGAAAACAAAAAATAATTTACAGGAGGAAATGCGGCCATGGAAACAAAAATCACCGAATTATTTGGAATCAAATATCCGATAATCCTGCCCGGCATGAGCTGGATCAGCGTGCCGGAACTGGTTGCCGCCGTTTCCAATGCCGGAGGCATCGGCTATCTGGCCACCGGCCCGTTAAGCCCGGCTAAAACAAGGGAATCGATACGGCAAATAAGGGAGTTTACCGACAAACCATTCGGTGTGGGAGCAACGCTGCTAATGCCGGGCGCATATGAAAACGCTCTGGTGGCCATCGAAGAAAAAGTTCCGGTTCTTAATATATCCCTGGGAAAAGGTGAAAACCTGATAAAAAAAGTGCACGCTTACGGCGGCAAGGTGATAAACACGGTCACCACGGTGCAGCACGCACTGGCCGCTCAGCATTCCGGAGCGGATGCTCTGCAGGTAACGGGCTATGAAGCGGCAGCGCACGGCAGCCAGATAACGACGCTTGTGCTGGTTCCCGCTGTTGTGGACGCGGTCAAAATACCGGTGGTCGCCATTGGCGGAATCGCCGATGGCCGCGGCATGGCCGCCGCTTTCGCGCTCGGCGCCGAAGGCGTGGGCATGGGAACAAGACTCTCCATCACCAAAGAAAGTCCCGTTCATCAACTTGCCATGGAAAAGCAACTGGAACTGGGAGCGGAAGACACCATTTACTCCAACCGGTTCGACGCGCTTTACTGCCGTGTTTTGAAAACACCGTCCGCCGAAAAAGCGGTCAAACAGGGACGCAATCTGGCCAAGGGACTTGCCGCATCATTCGACATCGCCAAATCGCTGGATTTATCCTGGATGAAACTGGCAACGTCGATTTTAGGCGGCGCTCAAAAAGACAAATCGGCCCAACCGAAAGAAGACGCGCCGAAAACACATTCGGCGTCAAAACCAAAGAAACAGGAATCATTATTCAAAAAAATGATGAAAGGTCCGCAAACCGGAATGAATCTCGCGCACATGGCCCAGGCTTATGTTGCCATCAAGAAAGCGACGGAAAAGGGCGATTTCAAAGACGGCGTGTATCTCTCCGGCCAGGTTCAGGGCATTATTCACGACATCCCGACCGTGGCCGAAGTGATCAACCGCTCAGTCGATGAATTTGTAAAGATTCAGAAAAATCTGGCAGACAAGGCGACTTCTTGAGAAATTATATGACCTTTAAATTATCCATTTTTTAAGGGCTGTTCAAAAATGTTCAAATGCAAGGCGCGCAAAAAATGAACCGCGAGGCGTATATTTACATACGTTGAGCGGGGCGTTTTGCCGCGCAACGCAGCAGGTGAGCGTTTTTCAACAGCCCTTCACCGGCTTCATAGTTGTGATGTATTTTTTACACAGCTCCCGGTAATAATCAATGCCCTCTTTTGCCATTTTCTTCTGCTCGTCTGAAACGTCGTGCGTGATCTTTGCCGGATTGCCTGCAACGATTTTACCGGTGGGAATTATCATCCCTTTGGGTACAATTGAACCCACGGAAGCAAAAACATCTTCTTCACACACCGCGCCGAAAAGCAAGATGGCTCCCATGCCAATCACGCACCTTGATTTGATGTGCACATCATGCAGTATCACGCCGTGAGCGATAATGACATCTTCTTCAATGATGACTCTGGAACCGGGAAAGACATGGATAACCGAGTTGTCCTGAACATTGGAGCGATTGCCGATAACGACTGGTCCGAAATCGGCGCGGATGGAAACACCGGGCGCAATCAGGCATTCATGGCCGATTTCTATATCGCCAATTAATGAAGCCTGGGGATGGACGAAGGAATCATCGGGCACCCGCGGCCTTTTGCCGTCAAATTCATAAAGCGCCATAAATTTCCTCTTTGAGAAAAACTAATTCATCGTAATGCTGACGGAACCGCCGCGGCCCAGAATGTCATGCAGATGCACATATCCCTTGATCTCTTTTTTCCCGTTGACTACGGCGAAAGAAGTTATTTCCCTCTTCTGCATCATTTCCATCGCCTGCGCCAAAGACACATTTTTATCGATGGTTCTGGGATTGGCGGTCATGATTTCGTCAACGGTTTTTTCCCTGAAAGATATTCCCTTGCTGACCATGCGGCGGACATCGCCGTCTGTCAAAATTCCCAGCAATTTATTTTTTTTGTCGGTGATTAAAACAAAGCCGACATTTTTACTGTTTATTTCCTCGATAGCCTTGCGGGCGGACGCTCCCGAAAGTACCCGGGGAATCTTTTTCCCGGTAATCATGGCGTCTCCGACCGTTTCCCGCAGTCTCGCACCAAGACTTCCTCCCGGATGAAATTTATGAAAATCTTTTTCATTGAACTGCTTTTCCGCCAGAAGCGCGATGGCCAGAGCGTCGCCGATCGCCAGAGCTGCTGTGGAACTGGACGTGGGAACGAGATTGAATGGACAGGCTTCCTTTTCCACGGACACATCAATGACAATGTCGCTGGCCCGGGCAAGAGTGGACGACAAGCCGCCTGTAAAGGCAATAACGGGAGCGCCGATGTGACGAACGGAATTGATGACCGGCATAAGTTCTCTTGTTTCGCCGCTGTTGGAAATGGCCAGCAATATGTCTTCCTTGGTGACAATTCCCAGATCGCCGTGCAGACCCTCCACCGGATGCAGAAATAGAGCCGGAGTTCCCGTACTGGTCAGGGTGGCCACGATTTTCCGTCCGATCAAACCCGATTTGCCGATGCCCGTGATGATGACCCTGCCCTTGGATTTGCAGATCAAAACAACGGCGCGGGTGAAGTTACTGTCGATTTTATCCACCAGGCGCAAAATGCTCTGCGCTTCTATTTTTAAAACATCTTTTGCCCGTTTGATTATTGCATCTTTTTTTATCATCTTTTCGCCTTTTATTAATATTGATTTTAACAGTTTGCTTGTTTGATGTGCTGAAACTAGCAAAAAAACAGGGACAAGACAAGGATCAATTGAATCCGGTTCGCTTGATCTTTTTCAACCGTCAAAAACTTTATGACGGAGTCATTGTTTTTATGTTTATTGACCTCGCGAAAGGTATCTGCTAAAGCGTATTCACACTAAAGCATGGAATGAAATTATGAAGGCCATTTTTATTTCCGACGCTCACTTGCGGAAATCAGGTGATGAAAGATACAAAAAACTGATGAACTTCTTCGATGCGATTAAGGAGGGAAACCTTCGTACGCTGCTTGATCCTGAAGAAAAGCAGACGGAAAAAGATTTCATCGATCATCTTTACATTGCCGGCGATTTGTTTGATTTCTGGTTTTGCCGGAAGGAAAATATCAATCCGGAATTCAAGCCGCTGATCAACAAATTAATCGAACTGCAAAAGTCCGGGGTCCGTATCCACTTAAGCGAAGGCAACCACGATTTTTTCCTGGGAGAATATTTTCATGATGTTCTGGGAATGGATGTCTTCGAAGAAACGATCGACGCAAAAATGGATAACCTGAAAGTTCTGATTGCTCACGGCGATACCGCAGACAGCACCAATTCAAGATACATGCTGCTTCGCAGGACTTTGCGCAGCCGGGCTTTTTATCATTTTCAGCGCCTTATCCCCTCTTCCATCAGCTGGACACTGGCCGGACTTACTTCCTCCGCCAGCAAAGAACTGACCGTGGAAGACGGCAACGCGCTGGTCAAGAAAATGGAATCTTTTGCTCTGGCCAGATTTCAGGAAAGTTATGACGCGGTTATTCTCGGACACTGTCATGTGCCCAGTCTGAATCGTTATACCGTAGCGGGCAAGAAAAAGTTTTTTATGACTCTCGGCGACTGGATCACTTATTACTCATTTTTATATTACGAAAACAATAATTTTTCCCTGCGGTATTACCGGCCGTAATTTTTGGACTTTTTAAATATATTTTAATATAAATTACAGAAAGGATTGAAATCATGAACTTTGGAGGAATTTATCCCGCGTACTCAATGCGCGAAGCTTTGTTTGCCGTCGTACCCGTTGGATATGATCTGACATCGACTTATCAACCGGGAAGCCGCCGCGGACCGCTGGCCATCATTGAAGCATCCACCAATATGGAACTCTACGATGAGGAACTGAAAAAAGAAACCTATCTGGCTGGAATTTACACGACCCTTCCGGTCGAAATCGACGCCCGCGGACCGAAGAATATGATTAATGCGGTGCGTAAAAAAATATCCAAAATCATCGCTCTGGATAAAATTCCGGTGATGCTGGGCGGAGAGCACAGCATCACTTTCGGAGCCGTCCAGGCGCTTAAAGAAAAATATCCGAAACTGTCCGTGCTGCAACTGGACGCCCATGCCGATCTGCGGGACAGTTATCAGGGAAGCCCTTACAGCCATGCCTCCGTGGCCCGAAGAATTTCGGAAATATGTCCGCTGGTGCAGGTGGGCATCAGAAGCATGAGCAAAGAAGAAGGTGATTTTCTGCCGCAAAGCAAAGTTAAATCCTACAGCGCCGACTTCGTGGCTGAAGAAAAAAACTGGTGCGAAAAAATCTGCAAAAATTTGAAAGGCGATGTGTTTATCTCCATCGATCTGGATGTTTTTGACCCCTCGATCATGCCTTCAACGGGCACGCCGGAACCGGGAGGTCTTTCCTGGAGGGATGTTCTGCACCTGCTGAAATCGGTTTCACGTGTTTGTAAAATTCG
>JAJFTS010000004.1 GCA_021372815.1 Deltaproteobacteria bacterium
GCCGGAATGCCAAAATAAAAAGTGGGATTCCCGGCATTTCTGGACATAAAGGCAAAAAGTGTTTTGCGCCATGGCATCATTTTCGATTTTCCGCCGGTGAGGAGAGTTTCCCTGCCCAGATAAAATGTCGTGGTCATCGGGTCGGTAACGAGTCCATACTGGGCAACTATTTTCATAATCTGCGGCACGTTTGGTTTCTGCATGAACCCGTAGAATGCTTCGATCCGGTAAAAATCCTGTCCCAGATCAATCAGTTTAATTCGTTCTCCGGCGGGAACCGTCGGAGCATCAGTGTTAATGACGGAAAGAAGCACCACTTTTTCATGCAAGACGTGATTGTGTTTTACGTGATGAAGCAGCGTCGGAGGTGTTCCTATAGGAGATAATGTCATGAAGACAGCTGTTCCGGAAACCCGCGGCATACGACTTTTCGGTAATTCAGCAAGAAAACTTTCCAGCGGAAATCTTGCTCCGATTACTTTACGGTAAAGTTCTTCACGTCCCTTTTTCCATGTTGTCATCGCCATCGCTATAATGGCTGCGACAAAGATAGGAAACCATCCTCCGTCGGCGATCTTAAAGAAGTTACCGGTGAAGAAGGCAATATCGAACGCAAGAAATAATCCGACAAGCGGAATGACTTTCCAGAGAGACCACTTTCTATCATAGGTCAGCACTAAGCCATACAGAAGCGACGTGATAATCATGGTTCCTGTAACAGCGATTCCATAGGCGCCGGCCAGTGCATTCGATTCCTTGAAGCCGATCACCACACCGATACAGGCAATCATTAACGCATAATTTACGAAAGGAATGTATATCTGTCCCTGCATCTCGCTGGACGTATGAATAATCCGGACACGGGGACAAAAACCCAATTGCACGGCCTGTTGCGTGAGAGAAAAGGCACCGGATATTAATGCCTGAGAAGCGATTACGGTGGCAATCGTGGAAAGTGCGATCATTGGATACAGCAATAATTCCGGCACGATTTTATAGAAGGGATTGATGTTCATTTCGGGATGCGCAAGCAACAGGGCCCCTTGTCCGAAGTAATTGCACAGTAACGCGGGAAAGACGAATGAAAACCAGGAGAAACGGATGGCATCCTTCCCGAAATGTCCCAAATCGGCGTAAAGAGCTTCGCAACCCGTAATACAGAGCACAACCGACCCGAGCACAACAATGCCGTGCAGTCCGTTGTTCATAAAGAAATCCAACGCGTAAACCGGATTCACGGCCCGGAATACTGAAGGTTCACCGATGATCTGCATCAGACCGAAAGCGCCAATGGACAAAAACCACAGCATCATGATCGGAGCAAATAATTTCCCGATATGAGCAGTACCTCTGTGCTGTAATGAAAAAAGCAAAACAAGTACGATACATGTCAAAGGAATTATAAAAGGAGTCGCTGCCTTGGTAGCGACTTCCAGTCCTTCAATTGCGGAAAGGACAGATATGGCCGGGGTGATAACGCCGTCTCCATAAAGAAGACCGGCACCTAAAATCCCGCCAAACAGAAGGACGGTCTGGATACGGCGGGTGATTTTATTATCTGATTTGGTTAAAAGACCGATATTTAAAAGACCAAGCAGGGCAAAAATACCGCCTTCACCCCGATTGTCGGTTTGCAGGATGAAAATGACATATTTGATGCTGACGACAATGATCATCGACCAGAGGATAAGCGATAAAACTCCCAGGACATTTGTCATACTGGGATTGATCGCGTGCTTACCGTGAAAACATGCCTTGATGGTGTAGAGAGGGCTTGTACCTATATCGCCAAAGACAACACCTATTGATCCGAAAGCCAGCAAAAGGATTTTATTGTTGAGCCACTTATAGCGGCTTTCCCCTTTTGATTCATCGGTGCCGTCATTCCCGGAACTGGATGATGACATAAACAACCTCCAAAGTTTGTGTAGGGGAGAATAATCATCACGGACTGCTCCGGTTGGTTCTCCTCATCGAAGCCTACGAAGTTAGCTGACGGGCTCGGGCCGAAAAGGTTGCCCTACGCTGCTTAAGCGATACGCCCCAAAAAATTGGTTCCTCCGCTCCTGAAAATCAGGATTAGGCATATTCGGACGGTCATTATATCATCTTTTAGAGCTTGTCAAATAAGTTATTGATGCCCTATTTCTTCCCTCCCTCCGGTTCACTGAAGTGTTTCCCTTCTACATAGTCTTTGCCATGAACCAAACCTTCTTTCCGGGCCTGCCCAACCTTCAGGAATTTTCCAACCATGAGCATATGAGCTTCCACAGGCAGTTCCTGATATTTTATTTCTTTCAGGAAACGACCAACCGTACTGAAAATAACTTTTTGGTGTTCCCGATCACCGGCATGGCTGACCACGGCAACCGGCGTGTTCGCGGGATAATGACGCCGGAGCTGTTTAAAGAGCTGCGGATAGTTCAGGTGCATGGTGTAAAATATCATGGAGCTTTGCGTCGCCATCAATTTTTCGTTGGTGTCGGCGCGGCCGGGCCAATCCGCCATGGTTAGAATGACGGCATTGGTATCCCATCCGTACGGAGGGCTCATCTTAACCGCCGCGCTGGCCGCTTGATAGGCGCCGACTCCGGGAATGATTTCTGAAGGAAGATCCTTCGGCAACATCTCCAGATAGAAGGTAATGCCGTACATCATGGGATCGCCCCACTGCAGGGATGCGACATTTTTGCCCTTTTCCACGGCGTCTTTGATTTTATCCATCATTTCCTGACGATACTTGGCCATGCGGATCGCTTTTTCCCTGGCGACATCGCTTTTCAGCGTTTGGGGATCAACGCCGTAAAAGACCTGGCTGCTGTGGCCAAAAATCCAGACTTCCTTGCCGTCGATAAAATTTTTCCAGGCCGCCTTGTCCCCTTCCCCCTCCAGGATAACAATATCAGCCTGTTTGACGCATTGTACCGCCCGAATCGTCATGAGGTCAGGCACCGTGCCCATTCCAACGATGGAAAATTTTCCCGATGCCGCAAATACGCCGCCTGAAAAAAGTAAAAGGGCCAGCAGAGCTCCCCCGAATATAAACCAACTGTGAAACTTCTTCGACATTTTTCTTCTCCTTTTCATTCTATTTAATTTTCAAACTATCAAAAAATACTTGTAAGCAAAAATTACTCCAGGCGATAAACAATGGGAATAACCAGTTGAGCCTCACCAGGCGGCCTGGGGAAAGGAGCAGTGTCCTTGACAGTGTCGATGGCGCTGTTATCCAGCATTGCATAACCTGTGCTTTTGATAATCTTAAAATCTTTCACGGAGCCGTTTGCCCCAATGACAAAGGAAAGCACGATCTTTCCCTGCCAGCCCCTCCGTCTTGCCGTATCGGGATAACTGACATTCCTGAGAATCTTGTCCCGAATATAGGCAAAGTTTTCGTTTAAATATTTTACTCTCGCCGCTTCTTTTGCGTTATCGCTGCTGCCCGTGCCGGAGTTTGTAACGGATTTTTCTTTTGCCCCGCCCGTTATTCCGAAAGAAGATTCCTTTACGGCTGCCGTCCGGTCAGCTCCTCCCGGTTCCATCGGGCGATTTTTCATCTCATGGGTTTCCGGAACTTTCACCGTCGGGGTAATTTCCGGATTTGCTGATATTTTGGTAACTTCTTCCGGCAGACGGCGAGGCTCTTCTTCCTTGAAGATCTGATGGGCTGCGGCATCAACGGACTTTGCTTTTATTAAAGGCGCCGGGGCCGGAGACTCAACCTCTTTGCCGTCAAACAAAGGTTTACTCAAATCGAAATCGAGAATCATCGCTTTTTTGTATTGACCCATGAAGCTGCTGCCGATGAGAACCAGGACAATCATCAAGCTGTGCAGCAGGAAGGATATCAGTAAGGCCCTGGTCTGATTATTCATGTTCCTTCCTCGGTCTGGAGGCTGATGCGGCTAAATTCCAGTTCTTTGATGACGTCAAGAACACTGACAAAGTTTTGCAGACTGATGCTGCGATCCGCCCTGATCATCACAGGAACGTTTCTGTTCATCGTTCCCAATTCGGTTTTCAATTTTTCCAGGGACACCGGCCGGGCATTTAAATAAATTCCCCCGGCCCGGTCGATTTCAATCGTCTGGGTTTTCAGGATTTCACCCGCGCTTCGATGAGCTCTGGGCAGATCCAGGGGAATCATTCCGCTGGCGACAAAAGAAGACGTGGTCAGAACAATGGTCAGGAGCACCAGCATGACATCCACCAGAGGGATGACATTGATATAATCAAATTCCTTTTCTTCCATGTTCGATCTCCCAGGTCATGAGCAGAACTTTAACTTTTCTCAAAAGAAAATTGTATAAAGAGACGGCGGGAATGGCCACCAAAAGGCCGATGGCCGTGGCTTTCAGGGCCAGTGCCAGGCCGACCATGATCTTACCCGTGTCCATAAAACCTTCTTTCCCGATCATGTAAAAAGTCAGCATAATGCCGAGAACCGTCCCTAACAGACCGATATACGGGGCATTGCTGCCGATGGTGGCAATCAGATGGATTTTTTTAGTCAGTTCCAGCTCAAGACTCTTTTTATCCGGAAAGACATCCAGTTGGACATGTTTAAAGAAATAAAACCGTTCGATGGCAATTCCGATGGCAATAATGCTTAAAAAGATCAAAAATCCGATAATCCCGTAATCGATGACAACTCTAAGCCATTCCATTTTGTCCTCACAATAAGGTCAGGAGTCAGAATTGAAAAACAGATATTTTACCGATTCTGACCCCTGACATGGGAAATTACTTTAACCTTTAAAATTTTGCCGAAAGACCGGCCCAGAAACTACGTCCCGGATTAGGATAACCGTATTCCGGTTCGTAGTTTTTATCCAAAATATTTTTACAGGCCACATAAGCTTCGAAATATTTCCAGATGGGCTGTGTAATCTTGGCATCGAATATCGTGTAGTCACTCGTCTTGAGTATGGAATTTGTCGGCCTTTGCGGTGTAGGCAATTGGGAATACGTCGGTCCGACATAAGTCATATTGAAATTAAGCCGGGTCTTAACTACGGGAATCGAGTATTCAATACCGGCATCCACTTTATGTCTGGGAACGTAGGTCACATCGTCGCTTACCCTGCCTTCACTCCTGTTTTCGGCCTCTTCAAACGTATAGTCGACCCGCAGAATCAGTCCGTCCAGCGGATAAGCCTCGGCATTCACCTCAAAGCCGTACAGTTGGACTTTGTCGTAGTTGACGTAGTACGGATAGGCTAACTCCGGAGGAGTATCCTTGGTAATCATGTCTTCAACATCATAATAGAACACGGACAGTCCAGCTTTGGCATACTTGGAGAAGGGGCGCGATATACCCACCGTATAATTCCAGCTTTTTTCCGCTTCCAAATCCGGATTGGGCTGGTCGCCACCGAATAGCTCGCCCAAATTCGGGAAACGGGTCTTATGAGCCACGGAACCAAATATTTTCGTGGCGTCGGAGAAGGTATAGGTCAAGCCCACCATCGGATTAAAAGTATCGGTCCTGCTGGTAGGATATTCGATCTTATAATCGAAATCTCCGGAACTATCCGTCTCGGTTGATTCACCTTTATCCACATCAAACCAGTCATAACTGATCCCGGCCACAACCGACAAATTTTTAACCAGATTGAATTCATTTTCCACGCCCACAGAACCGGTATAGGATGTAGATTCATCATAAGGCAGGTATTCGTCGGCACGTTCCTCATGATTATCCTTTTTGTAATGAACAGAAAATCTCAGAATATCCCAGTCGACCGGCTGATAATCGGCAAAAAAAGACGCGCCGAGGATATAATCTTTATAGTTGCTGAGCGCCAGCTCCTCTGAGTAGGTTTCATCATAATAGGAAACCAGATCATCGGTGTGATTGTGATAAAACAATTTGGCTTTTAAGGTCAGTTTATCATGAACTTTCTGCCTGGCATCCAGATCAACCCCCCAATCAATATAATCAGGCAGGCGGGCAAAGTTGGTAAAAGCGGGCCTGTTGGGAAAGTACCTGATGGCATTACGTTCTGAACTTGTTGAAGGAGCCCAGGCTTTGTCTCTGTCCAGAAAATGAAAATTCACGTAATACTCGGAATCTTTGGTCGGTTCTATGCCGAACTTGGCCCAGATATTATTGCTTTCGTAATCCGAATTGATCCGTTCACCTTTGCCCTGGATTATTCGTGAACCCCGCGGATACGAAGCGCTGCAATTATTCCCAACGCAACTCGGTCTGGGTTCAAAATCGTCAGACAGATCATAACCTTCCGATTTCGCGTAAGTGTAATTCAACCAGTAATTGAAGATTCCGGCCTTCATGCCGTGCGTGGCGGATGCCCGATACGTATCGTTTTCCGAAATCTCAAAGGAGGCGCTGGTATAGGGTTTCTCCGAAGGTTTCTTGGTAATCACATTAATGACCCCGCCCAGAGAATTTGCACCATAGAGGACGGAGGCCGCACCCTTGGTAATTTCTATTTTGGCAATGTTCTCCGTAGGGATCTGGTTCAAATCCAGGGAACCATATCTGGTTTCATAGTAGGGCACACCATCAATTAAAACCAGGATACGGTGCTGAGCAAAACCATGGATAGAAACATTGGGCGCGTTCTTCGCCCCGGTGGTTACACGAATGCCGGGAGCGCTGAACAAAGCCTCGGCCAGGGTTTTGCTGTTGGTGGCCTTGATATCCTCTGCGGTGATTTCGTTAACGATCGCCACGTCCTTGACTTTGGCTTTTTCCGCGGAAACCACGATTTCACCCAGGTTGTAGACCTCGAACTCTTTCGCCGGATTTGCGGCCGGCTCCTCGGCCCAACAGATGTTAAAAAGAAACAAACACAACAACGGCGCTAAAAATAAAAATTTCCTTTTCTTCATGTTTTCTCTCCTTGTATTGATTTATTGGATTTCATCCAAAAGAAATAAAACGGCAGTCCGGAAACGGCCAGGAAAAGTCCCCCTATTGAGGTTAAAGGTTTTTCCATAAAAATTTGCCGGCCGATCCAGAGATAAGCAATGATAAATAAAACGGGCACAACCGGATAACCCCAGGTCCGGTAAGGCCGGAGAAGTCCCGGCTTTTTCCACCGCAGGATCAAGTGAGCGGATCCGGTGGCAATGGAGACGATAATCATGATAAAAACAACATAGCTTAAAAGCTGGTTGAAAGTTCCCAGGCAGACCAGGCCTAAAGCCAAAACGGTTTGACTTAAAATGGCCAGATGAGGCGTCCGGAAACGGCGATGGAGTGTTTTTAAAAAAGACCAGAAGATTTTATCTTCGGACATGGCATAAAAGATCCTTGATCCGGCCATGATGGTGGCATTGATGCTGGAACAAACAGCCAGAATGATGGCCAGAGAAATCAGTGTGGAGATCGTGGAATTAAAAAGCGCCGCGGCTGTAATCTGTCCCACGTTAACGGCGTCTGCCAGTCCGGTCAGAGGCAGGGCATAGAGATAGGTGACATTGATCAGTGTATAAAGGATTCCGACGATGGACGTGCCCAACAGCAAAGAAAGAGGGAGATTGCGTTCGGGGTTTTTGATTTCACTTCCCAGATAAGCGGAGGCGAACCATCCGCTGTAAGTGAAAATGATGGCGATCATGGCGGAGCCGAAGATTTTTGAAACAGGAGGTGTTGGCGAAGAAACAACCGTGAAATGCTCCCAGCTGCCGTTTCCATAAATGAGGCCGCCGGCAATAAAGATCATCAGAATAACTAAAGAACCCAGGGTAAAAAAATCCTGCGTCGTCCCGCCCCAGCGGATGCCCCGATAATTAATCCAGGAGAAAAAAAATATGATTCCAGATGCCAGACTTTTTTCCAGTAAAGGATCATCCAAAACCAGCAGGGGTTTCAAATAACCGACTGCCGCCAGAGACAGGGCGGCAATTGAGCCGGGAATAATGATCCAGAAATTGATCCACCCCAGAAGAAAGCCGGCCCAGGATCCATAGCCGGCTTTCAAAAACAGGTAGTCGCCCCCGGCTTTGGGAAACATTCCGGCCAGTTCGGCATAGGTCAGAGCGCCCAGAAGGGTGACCACTCCTCCCAGAATCCATATCCCGATAAAGAACAACGGATGGGGAAGTTCTTTGGCCAAAAAGCCGCTCGTGGTGAATATTCCCGCGCCAACTACATTGCCGACGACCAGCAGAGTGGCGTCCGCAAGATTCAATTCCCGTTTGAGCTGCATTGTACCGTTTCTTTATTCCAGACAAGAGCCGATATAAATCATCCCCAGCCAGGACTCCTTTCCTTCATTTTCTTCACGGGCCGCTTTCAGGGCCTTGTCCAAAGTGGTTTTGATCAGTCGTTTGCTGTTGGAATAACCGGCGCGAATGGCAAAACTCACCGGGGCGGTTCCCGGATAATATTTTTTCAAAAGAGGAATAAGGTCTTCGACTTCTCTGAGTCCCATAAAAATGGCCAGGGTATCGCCCTGACCGGCCACAGACTTAATCAGGGAGGGATTTTCTTTCAATGCCCAGGGGGAAGATAAAACAATCGAACCCTTGCAGGCCATCTCTTTCCCGATCAGGGCATTGGCGGCATTAAAAGCGCTGACACCCGGAACATACTGTTTCTCAGCATCGGCAAACGCGGCATTGATTCCCCGGAAACCGCCGTATACGGACGGATCGCCGTATTCCAGCAAGGCCACGGATTTTCCCTGATCCAGCATTTCGCGGATCATTCTGACGGCTTCGTCAACCTTTTGCGCTTTTAATTTTTCCCGTTCCTGGTGGGATATTTTTTTGACTTCGCCGTCCTTATCGGATTTGGGCTTCAGCATTTTAAAAGGATCAAAAAGCACCGGTCGATGACCGATATAAAAGGCGTAACGCTCGGCAATATCCTCCGAGCAAACCACGGCATCGGTTTTGTTCAGATAATTTAACGCCTCCAGCGTTATCAGGCTGGTGTCGGCACAGCCCACACTGATGATGTAGACCTTGGGAGATGCTTTGAGATTGATCACCTCAAGGTTGTCAACGGCCTTGACCGTTCTATCGGACGAAAGATCATCGGGAAGAACCAATTTGAATTTTCCGTTTTTTTCCAGGGGTTGATTATCGATTTGGTCGGCAATCAGGATTCGTTTGCCGGCGGGATTCAAAAACAATTCCCCGAAAGATAAAAGCGATCGATAGCCGTCCGGAGCAGAAACCAGATAAACCGTATTGATGTCCATTGGTGCCCCGGCTATTTCCAGGATTTTAGCCAGGGGGACGCCACTGACTTTATTTAAACCGCGATATCCCTTGCCGGCTCCAATGTCCTTGATCACAACTTCCTCACGGGGATAGGCGGTTAAATCGGAAATCACCAGGGGCGTCTTAACCGATCCGGAAATGGTAAAAGAAAGAGATTGCAGGTCGGTTATTTTATTTTGCTTTAGCCGGGGATTTAAATCGACTACTTCCATAGAGGTAATTTCTTCCATGCAGCGGTCGGTATTAAAGTCATTGGCCAGCACCAGCTTGGAAAATCCGACGGGCCTTTCCAGCAGATTGGACCATTTGTCGTAGCCTTCCGGCCGGTGCGGCATAATCGGCGAGTAATCAAAAGCGATGATGATCTCGGCCGGATTCCGGTGAAAGATCTCTCCCCAGGAAAGGACAACCTGTTTGCCGACTTTGTTCCGGATCACAATGGCCATGTCCAGCGGTTCAGCAAATTCGTTTTCTTCCTTTTGTATGCAAGCCAGTTCCAAAAGCGAACGCAGAGGCACTCCCTGATAATTGAAAACACCATGGAAATTTTTACCGCTGTCTACTTCATTAAGACGAACAGGGATCGTTTGGAATTTAGCAAGGTCTTCCGGGGTCAGGCGGATCGGTTGTTTAACCGCCCCGGTAATACTGAAACCTGAAGAAGAGATCGCTGACCACCCCTTCGCCTGAAAAATGAGAAGCAGAATGAAGCAACAAAACAACATCAAAAATTTTTTTCTCATCCGGTCAGTCTCCTCTTCAGGTTTTTTTTCTTTGCGGGAAATACCAGAACATCAAAAGGCAGAGGATCGCAAAACACACAATAACCACCGCGATGCCGGGATCTTTTTTTATAATCAGTTTCAATTCGGGGGGAGCCGCTGTTTTCTGTGAATCCTTTTTTGTAAAAACATCCAGATGAATACTCATTCCCTGCCAGTATATCGGGCGGAGAACCCGGAGTACTTTTATCTCCGATTTTTGTGGACTTTGAATTTTTACGGTGACGCTGCACTGCCTGACCGCTCCTTCAAAGGCCGCCGGTGTTGTGTAGCGTTCAACCTGCTGACTGATCACTTCCAAGCTGTTGCCTTCGGACAGAATAATTTTTTGATTCAATTGAACCGGGATACTCCGTTCAGGAACGGCGACCAGAC
Organism: Deltaproteobacteria bacterium; assembly: GCA_021372815.1. GTDB lineage: Bacteria > Desulfobacterota > Syntrophia > Syntrophales > Smithellaceae > Smithella. Next base: position 10,359 of record JAJFTS010000004.1, read on the forward strand.
TGAAAAAATGTCCGGCCAGGATGATCAGAAAGCAAAGATGGATAAGAGACGGAGCGATTTTTACGGAAAACACACGGAATCCGGATTGTTTTCTTTGCGGCCACAGTTGAGCGATTCTTTTGACGGCACAGACAAACGTGTTAATTCCCAGAAAAAATGCCAGAAAAAATAAAAGAACAAGCCACCAGCTCTGACCGATATGATCTTGTCCGTATTGAATAAACCAGTTCTGAACCAGGGAATGATTCAACGGGACAAAGAGCTTCGAATTAAATTTAATAAAATAGGCGCCGACGGCCAGATTTAAAGAAATAGCCAGGATAAGCCAGAAATTGACTTTTATGTCCCCGCAGAAATCCCAGATCTTTTTCATCACAGCGTCCATCCTCCTATCCTGGGAAGACTAAACGCGCTCAGTTGGGTGGCATAATTAAAAACAAGAAGGAGCAAGGCGCCGCCCAGCGAAAACCAGGATTCGTGCCTGGAGTTCCAGGTCGGGAAGTATCTTAAATGCAAAACGGCCGCGTAATAACACCAGACGGAGGCCGACTGAAGATGCTTGGTGCTCCAATGCATCGGGAGAGCCCAGCCCAGATAGGCCCAGTAGGCCCCGACAACCTGGGAGATGCTGTAAAGGATGAATCCCGCAACCATCAAAGAATTAAAAAGTTTATCCTGATCTTTTTCCCTCAGATGAAGGACAGCGAACCAGGCTCCCAGGATAAAACAGGCTTGAGCGACGATATCGATGCTGTAATATAAAGACACTAGGATTGTTTGATGCTGGGGGCCGGGAGCCATAATTCCCCGGGGAAAGAACAAGCCCAACGCGGAAAATAAGCTGACGGGGATAATCATCGAATGGATGATCGCCTTATTTTTTTCTTCTTTGGAAAAAAAGCCCATCCCCAGGCAGATTGCGGCCATCGACCAGGGCAGGAAATAGCTGCTGTCAAAAACAGGATTGATAAGCCAGATGCCCGGGGACAGCCCCCTGCTTAATTGAAAAAGGGTATGCGAAATAAAACCGATGAGAAAAACACAGAGACTGATTTTAGTTTGGCGGAAAAGATAGAAACTCAAACCAAGCAGATAAAAGACGATGGCGACCGGGAAGGCGAACTGGAAAATTAACGTAATCACTTGCGATGTCTGAACTGAATTTTAACGATGTGCGGAATTTAAAAATCAGTCAAAAACCTCCTGAAATATATATGCTTAATTATGCATATGTTTGATTCAACATATGTTATTTCTAACGCCTATGTCATATTAGGCATATTTGTCAATATGTTTAATTAAGCATATAATAAATAATAGGCATGCTACAGGCAATATGTACATATAAGTTAAGGAGAATTTAAGTTCGGATATAAGGACGATCTCTGAGTGTCATTCCCCGCGAGGCAATGATAGCGGAATTCATTCCCCTTCGCTTTGACTTTCAGAGTGTTTATTTTTCAGCAAATATCATTAAAAAAAGAGGCCTGGAGTTTTTGCTCCAAGCCTCTTCCGGATTGATTCTTATTGAAAAGATCTGCTTACTTTTTGTCTTCGACAATCATTAGTTTGCCTTCATGTTCCATTTCCTTGACCCATTTCGGATGCAGCATTCTCAAGACGGGCAGTTCCATCTTTCCGCTGAACATTGCCGAAACACTTCCCGGATTGCCGATGGTGCCCAGATAAAGATGCACAAAGAAAAAGGCAAAGATCACCACAAATCCCAGTACGTGAAGCACGTATACCCAGTCCATCAAATTGGCCGGCAGGTAATGCGGAAACCACATGAAAAATCCCGTGCAGATCATCAGCAATCCGCATAACGCCACCGTCAGGAAAAACATTTTCTGGCCGGGATTGTATTTCCCCGTCTCGGGGACATGGTCCACATGCCACAGGTAATCACCGCCCGCCTTGATCCATTCCCAGTCTTCCGGAAATACAAATACGCCTGCTTCTTTCCACCACATCTGAATGGCCAGCAGCAAACCGACCGCGAAAAATACGGCGCAAATATCATGTACGGTCTTTAATCCTTTCAGGCCGCCGAAAATAGCGCCAAAAAAATTCAGCTCTTTGTACATCATCCCCAGTCCGGTGTAGCACAGAAGAAGGCAGGAAATGGCCATCAGCCAGTGGACAAATCTTTCATATCCCGATGTAACGACTACAATTTGTTTTTTCATTTTATGCACCTCCCTGCTTCTTTGCTTCTTCATAGTGTTCCGGATGCGGTTTGTGCGGACCCCGGATCATGTAATGGATTAATTCAGCGCCGATCACGCCGCCCGCCGCCAGCAAGGACAACGGTTTCAACAGATTTTTCCATACAAATATCGATTGCGGCACTTTCGGATCTTTCTTAATGCCATCGTAAACATCCATCTTTTCCTTCAAAACGTACATCAGATGGGTTCCGCCGACAAATTTATCGCCGTAAACATTGGCGTCACCGCCCAATTGCTGAACACGTCCTTCGGCAATTTTCAGCGCCTCATCTTTGTCGAGCCATTTGAGTGCGCCGGTCGGACAGGCCTTGACGCAGGCCGGATTCATATTATTGGTGATTCTTGTTTCACACATGTCGCATTTGTAAACTTTTTCCGTTTCTTTGTCATACCGGGGTACTTCAAACGGACAGGCCGAAACGCATTCCTTGCAACCGATGCATTTTTCCCGGTCCATACCGACGGTCTTGAACTCTTTATTGTAATAAAGAGCGCCGCTGGGGCAGACCGTCACGCAGGCCGCTTTGGTGCAGTGCATGCAGGCTTCCTTGCGGAACAACCATCGGACATCGCCTTCAGGAGCGACATAATCCTGAAAATGAATAATCATATAAGTATTGGGCTGCAAAGTAGGCGGATTCTGATAGGTGCCTTTATGTTCAGTCTGGCCGGCTTTGAGTGCGTTCCATTGCTTGCAGGCCAGTTGGCAGCCTCTGCAGGCCGTACATTTCGAAGCATCGTATAATTTAATTTTTTCTGACATCTTACTTCACCCCCTTCTTTACAACATTGACCATGAAGGCTTTGCTCTCCGGTATCATGGTGTTGGCGTCACCGATAGTCGGCGTGACAAGGTTTGCCGAGTCACCGGTGGTGAATACCTCGGCTTTCTTGTCGCCGGAATTGTAGGTCCGGTCTTTGGTTGTAATCCAGCCGAAATGCCAGGGAATACCGACTTCATGAATCGTGTTTCCGTCAATTTCAAAAGGCTTAAAGCGCGGTGTGACGATTGCCGTGCATTCCACCTCGCCGCGCGCGGAACTAACCGTACACTTGTCACCGGTTTTGATGCCCCTCATCTTCGCCAGTTCTTCGCTCATTTCCACAAACATACCCGGCTGCATTTCCGCCAGCCACGGACACCAGCGGGTCAGAACGCCCGTCTGCCAGTGTTCGCTGACGCGGTAGGTTGCACAAATGAAGGGGAAGCGAGGATCACAGCTGGCAACACCGGAATACTTATCCAGATCGGAACCAACGCCTTTTTTGTCAAACCGTTTAATCGCCGGATTATTTTTCTGCGGCGAAAGCAGATTTCTCTCCACCGGGCATTCCAGAGGTTCGTAATGCTCGGGGAAAGGACCATCGGCCAGGCCGGGTCCGAAGAGACTGGCCACACCGTCCGGTTTCATAATGAATGGCGGGCGACCCTTGCCGGGATTGCCGACTCCATCGGGAACATCTCCCTTCCATTTTTCTTCTTTCGCGTCCCACTTAATTACGGCGCGGCTGGGATCCCAGGGCTTGCCGCTTAAATCCACCGAAGCGCCGTTGTAAATGATACGGCGATTCAGCGGCCAGCACCAGGCCCATTCGGAATAAAGTCCCAGTCCGGTCGGATCGGCCTGTCCGCGACGCATGGGCAGAATGCCTTTTTCTTTATCTACGGAACCGCAATAGACCCAGCAGCCCGAAGAAGTGGAACCGTCATCCTGCAGCCAGGCAAAGGTGGGAACCAGATCGCCTTTCTTGAATTCCTTGAACTCGCCCTTTTTGGTCGGATTTTCCATTTTTTTATCTTCCAGGAAATAGCCGTTGATTTCGGCTGCGACCTTACGCGGTTCATAATGGAACTCCTTACCGATATATTTGCCGTAGGGCCAGGTCAGTTTGGTAATCGCTGCTGCGTTCGGACCACCCTGCTTGGCATAAAGGTCTCTGACCTTAAAGAAGATTTCACTCATGATGTCGCCATCCGGTTTGGAATCTCCATAATAAGGTATCGCTTTATAACGCCACTGCTGCAGACGACCGCTGTTGGCGATACTACCTTCCTTCTCCACGGAGGAAGCGCAGGGCAGCATGAAAACTTCCGTCTTGATTTTTGCCGAATCCATTCCCGGACCACGCCAGAAAGAACCGGTTTCGTTATCGAATAAATTGACGTTGACCATCCAGTCGAGTTTGCCGAGAGCCTGGCGTACTTTGTTGGAATGAGCACCGCTGCAGGCGGGATTCATGCCCCAGGCAAAGAAACCGGTGAATTTTTCCTTGTACATCTGATCGAAAATCATCAGCCAGGAATAATTCGCGCCGTCATCAATCTTGGGCAATGCGTTATAGGATTCGTCTAAAGTCATGTTTTTCCCATACATGGAACGCAGGAAACTGGCCACGTATTTAGGTTTATTCTTCCACCAGTTAAGGCTGTCTTTCTCTTTTGTTTTCGGGGTCTGTTTCTCATTATAAAGTGCCAGGGTTGTCAGCGCTCCTGTCGGCACACTCAGATAGCCGGGCCAGATATGGAAAAGAAGGCCGTGGTCGGTGGAACCCTGAACGTTGGATTCACCACGCATGGCCGCGATTCCGCCGCCGGCAATACCCATGTTGCCCAGCAAAAGCTGAACAATGCACATGGCTCTGATGTTCTGAACACCTACCGTATGCTGAGTCCAGCCCATGGCGTAGAGTTCAACACCGGCCTTATTGGGCTTACCGGTTGATCCGTAAAGCTTGTAAACTTCAATCAGTTTCTCCTTGGGTGTTCCGGTAATCCGGGAAACAAGTTCCGGCGTGTAACGGGAATAGTGTTTTTTCAAAAGCTGGAAAACGCAGTTGGGATCCTGGAGGGTCTTGTCTTTCTTGATGACGCCGTCGGCGCCCGTCTGATAAGTCCAAGTGTCCTTTTCATACTTGCCGTCTTTCAGGCCGGAGAAAACACCGCCGTTCTGTCCGGGAAGCTTAAAGGCCGGATTCACCAAGAATGAGGCGTTGGTGTAATTGAGCACGTAATCCAGATGATAGAGTTGTTTTTCTAAAATATATTTGATCATGCCGCCCAGGAAAGCAATATCCGTTCCTGAACGAAGTGGAGCATACAGATGAGCTCTTGACGCGGATTGCGTAAAGCGGGGATCAACGCAGATTATTTTCGCACCCCGTCTTTCTACCGCGTCTTGTATCCATTTAAAAGAAACAGGATGATTGGAAGCAGGATTGCTTCCCATGATTAAAAACACATCAGCGTTTTTAAAATCATTCCAGTGATTGGTCATTGCGCCGCGTCCGAACGACTCTGCCAGAGCCGGTACAGTCGGGCTGTGTCAGATACGGGCCTGATGTTCAATATAGACCAGACCCAACCCCCTTAAGAATTTTTGGTACGTAAAGCATTCTTCCAGATCCATCGCCGCGCTGCCTACGGAAGCAATGCCTTCACAACGGTTGACAACTTCGCCTTTGGCGTTGGCGGTTTTGAAGCTCTTGTCTCGGCTTTTCTTGATATTATGGGCAATTTTATCCAAAGCCCATTCCCAATCAACCTCTTTCCATTCCCTGGCGAAGGGCGCCCGATAAAGAGGTTTCCCTAAACGGTTTTCATTGACGGCCATCTGGTAAATCGAACCACCCTTGCTGCACAATGCGCCTCTGTTGATGGGGCTGTCGGGATCACCTTCTGTGTTGATAACCTTGCCGTCGCGTACGGATACGATAATACTGCATCCCACGGAACAATACGGACAAACGGTGGTGGTTTCTTTAGCGTATTTGATTTTCAGTTCCTGGGCGTGTGCAGAAATGGGCGTAAGATTGATACCCAATCCGCTGACCGCCGCCACGGCGCCGGAAATCTTCAAGAAACCTCTTCGACTGACGTTCATGAATTCTTTCTCCTTTCAACGAAATTTACAATATTCTTTTCGAGCGCTATGGATTCCCTGACACAATCGATAATGCTATTCAGCTCTTTTCAGGAAAAGCTTTTTGGAATAAGCGGTGCTACGGATGACGCGACGTTTTTCCAAAGAATAACGCTTAAATTGCGTGTTTCTTATACATGAGAGAGAATTGGTTGTCAACGGCAAAATATCAATAAATTCAAGCTTTTATGTCATTTATGACATAACAAAAAATGTAATAAGATTAAATTTGTATCGAAACCGGAGTAAAAGATCCGGCATAAAATGACTTTTGGTCAATTGAAAATTTATTGAGGTATTCGAGAAAAAATGACTTTAGGTCAGATACCAACCGCAAAGAAAATCAAATATAATTTTATGCGACTCGGAAAAACAGGTTATTTAATTTTTATAGGGAACCTAAATGCAGCATTAAAACTTGGTTTTTCTTCTTTTAATAAGATTCGCAGAGGTTGATATCCCTATAAATCAATTTTACGCGGAACAGAATTTAAACCGAGCGGAGGAAATGGATTACACTTTCTTTTTCTTAAAAAGAGATTGACTTAATAAATATTTTAAACTTATAAAAAATTAAATAAATAAAACCGGTTGTAATAACTTTTTGTTAAATAGTGTTTAATTTGCTCAATTACCCGTTCGTTTACATCAGTGCTGCTGAAGATAAAGTTACTCCTGGCCGACTATAAAAGAGAATTTGCGAATGAAGAACGAAAACAAAGCTGCTTACGGAAAAAATAAAAATCCTAAAGCTGCAAACAAGAAAGCATCACCAACCAAAAAATCTTCATTATCAAAGAAGAAAAAAGACATAAAAAAGAATCCCGGATTAAAAGGTTCTTCTTCTTTTAGAAAACTGGCAGCTACTCCGCGATACAGAAAGCACGCGGAAAGATACCAGAACATTCTTGAGAATATTCGCGATGGCTATTTTGAAGTAGATTATGATGGTAATTTTATCTTTTTTAACGATTCGGTAGGCCGTATTCTCGGATATTCCAGTGAAGAATTGATGGGCATGAATTACCGGCAGTATACGGATAAAGATAACGCGAAAAAAGTTTTTCAATCCTATAACAAAGTTTATAAAACAGGTGAACCGGCAGAAGGATTCGATTGGCTTATTATAAGAAAAGACGGCACGAAAAGATACATTGAAGCATCCATATCGTTATTAAAAGATTCATCCGGTAAACCTAAAGGGTTTAGAAGTATCATTCGCGACATCACTGAGCGCAAACTGATGGAAGAAAAATACCGGAGAATATTTGAAAATGCCCAGAACGGTATTTATCAGTCAACGCTTGAGGGTAGATTCATCATAGCCAATCAGTCCATGGCACGAATACTGGGATATGATTCGCCTGAAGACCTGATCTCCGGCATAACCGATATTTCCTGTCAGCTCTATGCCCACCCTGACGAATGCATCCAGTTCATCGAAATGATGGAAAAGCAGGGTCAGGTGAAAGATTTTGAAGTCCGGTTTCGCCGGAAGGATGGGCGTGTTATCTGGGTCTCCCGGAATATGCAGGTCGTTCGTGATGAGAAAGGACAAGTCTTGTATTATGAGGGGATTATCGAGGATATTACCGATAAAAAGGACAGCCTTGAGCGATTGAGAAATGCTCTGGGAGGAACCGTCCGGGCTCTGGCCTCTGTGGTAGAAACAAGAGACCCTTACACGGCGGGCCATCAGCGCCACGTGGCTGATCTTGCCCGTGCCATTGCCACGGAAATGAATCTTTCCGCTGATCGGATTGAAGGTCTGCGGGTGGCAGCCATCATTCACGATATAGGAAAGATATCCGTTCCCGCTGAGATTCTGACCAAACCGGGTAAACTGACAGAGCTCGAATTCGGCATCATCAAAATTCATACTCAATCAGGATACAACATTTTAAAGGATATTGATTTCCCCTGGCCGGTGGCGATGATGGTCTATGAACATCACGAGCGAATGAACGGCACCGGCTATCCGCGAAATCTGAAAGGAGATGAAATTCTTCTGGAGGCACGCATTCTGGCCGTTTCCGATGTCGTGGAATCCATGGCGTCTCATCGTCCTTATCGTGCGTCATTGGGTGTGGAAACTGCGCTGGACGAGATCGAAAAAAACAGGGGAAGCCTGTACGATGAATCTGTTGTAGAAGCCTGTTTGAATTTATTCAGGGAGAAAGGTTTCAAACTCATATGATGTTGACCTTTTCCATAAAAAAGCTTTTCAATAAAAATCCTGTTTTCGACTATAACTTTTATTGATAGGACGCGTAAAAACTGAAGTCAAGAAAGCTTTGCGGATAAGACGGCACCTGAAGTAACCTTCAGAGCTTATGATTCCTCCGGCCGATTTAAAAGCAGATTGACAAAGTGCAGGTACGGCCTGAGCGCCGGTGTGCCGCCGCCTTCGGAAATGACCTGCATGACTTTCGCGGAATTCGCCACTGCCACGCCGCCCAGGTGTGTCACGGGGGTGGCGCGGAAAATTTCGGGCACCAGCGGTGTGGACGGTCCCAGCAAAGCCGTCGAACGCGGCTTACCCAAAGCGTTGACGGTTTCTTCAAAAGTTTTATTGAGAAGCGTGGTCGCGGTAATAATCGCGACGTCGCACTCTTTGAGCGCCTGTTGTTTTGCTTCCGGAGAAAGCAATTCCAGCCGCTGCGGATTTTTTTCAATCACGGTAAGAATAGCGCCGGTGGCGCGGATTTTCTCAACCAGCGGTGTAAATAAACCCACCATGGCAACTTTTTCGCCGGCTTTCAGATTCAGATAAGTTGTCGCTTCCCGATCATCGCCGGAATCAACGGGTGGTTTAATCAGGGCATTGGCGCACGCCACCCCCAAAGCAATCTCCAGAGGATTTTTCCCGTCAACAAGAAACTTCAACAAATCCGCGGCGGGGGAACCGGCAAAATTACCCGCAGCAGGCATTACTGTACAGCCGTGCGGCAGAGCATCGAATAAAACAGCGGCGATTCCGGTAAAGTCATTATCCAACCTGACGCCGGTGTAACCTAGTCCGATGCGCAGATCGGTAATCCGGCGGTTTTTCGCCGCTGATTCCAGCTGTTTGTAAAGACGGTTTAATATCGTTCCTGTTTCAAGCATGTCCGGCCATCACTTTTTCTCACGATTTTAGTATGCCATCTCCCTGATTCTCTCAACCGGTCCCGTTATCATATTCATCATGGCTAAGCGTTATCGGAAAAATATTCGCTCTTCATGGCAAGGGTCAAACCGTCCGCTTTCAGGAGTCGTTTGAAGAGGCCTTGTATTTTGGGCAACTCGTATTCAAAGAAGAAATGCATGGCGCAGAGTTTGCCCTGATAAAAATTTACGTCATTTGGCTTCACTTCTTTATTCACCGCCTCGCGCAGAGCAATTCCCTGCAAAAGCCACTGCCAGGCAATGCTGATGATGCTGAAGGCTTCCAGATAAAGGGTCGCATCCGCGAGGAACAAATCCTGCGCGCCTTTGACGGCGATGCCGATCAGATGCGCGGTCACTTTCTGAAGATTTTCCATGGCTCCGGCAAGCTCATCAGCCAGCGGCTTCAGTTCAATATCTTTGCCGGCAGCCGTAATGGTTTTGTTTACTTCTTCCAGGAAAAAGGTGAAGGCCTTGCCCTTTTGCATGATCACCTTGCGTCCCAGTAAATCCATTCCTTGAATTCCGGTGGTACCTTCATGAATCGGGTGAATGCGCACATCGCGGTAGAACTGTTCCAGTGGAAATTCGTCGCAATAGCCGTATCCGCCCAGGCATTGCAGTCCCTGGCTGACCGAGTGAATCCCCATTTCCGACGGATAGGTCTTCGCCACCGGCGTAAGAAGTTCCAGAAGCAGGTTGTAACGTTGTCTTTCTTCACCCTCCGTCACCGCTTCCATATCGGAATAAAAACTGCACTGCATCAGCAGAGACAGCGCCCCCTCCACGACGGCGCGCTGGAAAAGGAGCATGCGCCGGACATCGGCATGCTCGATGATCGGAATCTGTGGCGTTGTCGGGTCCTTGGCCGTGATTGCTCTTCCCTGGGGTCTTTCCCTGGTATATTCCAACGCCGCGTAGTAAGCAGCGGAAGCAATGGCCGCCGCGCCCACACCCACCTCGATGCGGGCTTCGTTCATCATCTGGAACATGGCAAAAAGTCCTTTGCCCGGTTCGCCGACCAGATAACCGCGGCAATCGTCGTTTTCACCGAAACTCAACTGGGTGATGGGCGCTCCGCGATAACCCAGTTTGTGATAAATCCCGGCGCAGTTCACATCGTTGGAAATCAATTTTCCGTTCTCATCGGTGCGATACTTGGGCACAATAAAGAGGGATATGCCCTTGACTCCGGCCGGCGCATCCTTAATGCGCGCCAGCGCCAGATGCACCACGTTTTCCGCGCCGTCATGATCTCCGGCGGAAATAAACAGTTTCTGGCCGCGGATATTGTAATACCCATGCGTTGTGGGCTCGGCCGTGGTGGCGATATCGGAAAGCGAAGAACCGGCCTGCGGTTCGGTGAGCGCCATCGTTCCCTGCCAAAGCCCCGCAAACATTTTGGGGATATAATAATCTTTTTGCTCTTGAGTGCCGAAGCTTTCAATCAGGTGCGCGGCGCCGGTAGTAAGCATGGGATAGACGCTCGCCGAATAGTTGGCAGCGCCGAAAATAAACAGGGGAATAAGGCCGATGATGTGCGGCAGCTGCTGACCGCCCAGTTCGTAAGGCGCCTGTGCCGCGATCCAGCCGCCCTCACCGCATTCCTTCATAATTGTTTTAACAACAGGATTAACCTTGACCGTACCGTTGATGTACTCCGGTTGAATTTTATCCATTTCCGACAGACACGGTTTGAAGAGATTCTTCCCCATCTTCATGGCCATATCCAAAATCATGTCGAATACTTCCCTGCTGTGCTCCGCGTAGCGCGGATATTTGAGAAGATTTTCCGCTTGAAAAACCTCATACAGCAGAAATTTTAAATTGCGTTCGCTTAAAAACTGTTCAGCCATTTATTTATTCTCCTTTCAGTACATCAAACGGAGAAAGGTTTCCCCCGGATTTACTTCGCTGTCTGTTTTACTTTACCGCCTTAACCCTGGATATTTCCGAATATGGCGTTTCTCCCTGACAGTTGCGGCATTTCTCGCCGTCCTTTGACGGATAAGCTTCGCCACAAACGGGACAAATGCCCACCGGTCCCATTTTCTTACGGCGGACTTTTTCCGGCTCGACCTGAACCTTTTGCACACTAAGCAATTTGTGCCCGGCTTCCTTAATTTGCGCCATCAAAAGATCTTTATCCTGTTCGTTTTTTTTCTTCTTTTTCAAATACCAGTCGTGCACTTCCGGCCACGCTTCCAGTTTTTCCATATCCAGATAAACCCGAACGCCCCTGCCGCTGTATTTTTCATACAGAGTTACGGCAAACCGGCCAAAATTAATGACGGATAGCCAGCCGTTGCCGATGGTACAGGGCGTTAGAATCTGCACGGCGTCGGGCAGACAAACCGGTGTCTCACAAACGGCGTCAAAAAATTCACCTTCCGGCAGATTTTTCATCGCCAGGTCAACCATAAACCCGCCGATAATCAGTCCCGGCGCGAGATTGCCGTGAAAAGATTTTACCAGATGGAGATACTCTTCATAGGAATAGGTACAAATGTTCATAA
>JAJFTS010000038.1 GCA_021372815.1 Deltaproteobacteria bacterium
AGCCAGAATGTTCCGAAAAATTCTGCCCCGTACCTTTTCATACTTGCTCCTTTCCATTGTTGATAATAACAATTAAATCGTGATTTAATGTTAATATATTCAATTACTTGAAACAAGTGCCGTTGAAGAACGTCTGATTCAATTCCGCAGCTGACTACTCAGGGGAGACAAGCAGCACAAAATACTTTTTACTTTATACTCCATTTTAAATAATAAATCAAAATCAACAATGGTCGGTTTTTGTTTACAGATTTATCAATTCAAAAAGGTTCGCAATACCTGCGCATTTATGGAGAAATCACACTTGACATGTCTTTCCCGAAAAGTTTAGATATTAGTTAAATTCAAAGCGAAATGGCCCAGATCTTCTCATACTACCCCAGATATGATTGTCTGAGATGAAAAATGGAGGCAGACATGCAAAACAGCTATGAACGATACCGAACCGTTGTCGAAACCATCCCGGACCCTTATGCAGAGTTCGATCTTTCAGGTAATCATATTTTCTTCAATGAGGCATATAAGAACTATTCCGGGTACACCCGCAAAGAGTTAATGGGGCTCAATTATCGGGCTGTTCTGGATGACAAAAACGCCGACATGGCCATGCAAATTTTCCGTAGTGTTTTAAAAACGGGGCAGCCGGTCAAGAATTTTGAATTGACATGGCGGGATAAACACGGTCAAGAAAAACTTGTGGAACTTTCGGTGAGTCTGACGCGGGATGCCGAGGGAAATGCCATCCGATATCAAAGTATTTTTCACGATATTACCGAACAGCGACAGATGGAGGCGGCGCTTTACCGGGCCAAGGAAGCGGCAGAGGTAGCCTGCAACGCCAAAAGTGAATTTCTGGCGAGTATGAGTCATGAGATTCGGACGCCCCTGAATGCCATCCTCGGAATGGCGGAGCTGCTGGCCGAAACCCCCTTGACCAAAGAACAGCAGAAATATGTAAAAGTCTTCAGGGAAGCGGGAGAAAATCTTCTGAATATCATCAACGATATTCTTGATCTGTCCAAGGTGGAAGCCGGCCACGTCCATTTGGAGCATATCGCGTTCGATCTCCGGGAACAGGTTGAATGGCTAGGCGAGATCATGTCTTTAAGGGCCATTAAAAAAGATATTGAACTGACCTGCCATATTGCACCGGAAGTCCCGGCACATCTCATCGGCGATCCGATAAGGCTGCGTCAGGTGATCATCAACCTCCTGGGCAACGCCATCAAATTCACCGAAGCAGGAGAAGTGATCCTCGACGTAAAGATGACTCCGGAGTCATCCCCGGGAAACGGCAGGGATACGGTGGAATTGATTTTTTCCGTATATGATACGGGCATCGGGATTCCCGCAGAAAAAATGAAAGATGTTTTTGAACGATTTGTGCAGGCCGATTCTTCCACGACCCGCAAATACGGCGGCACGGGTCTTGGTCTGACGATTTCCAAACATCTCATTGAACTCATGGGAGGAGCCATAGAAGTCGAAAGCGAAGTGGGAAAGGGAAGTGTTTTTTATTTTAAAGTCCCTTTCGCTGTCCAAAAAGGCCCCCTTAAGGAAGAAGAAATACCTTTTACGGATATCAAGGGCCGCCGTGCTCTCGTTATCGACGATAACGCCACGAATTGCATGATTGTCAGAGAAATGCTGACGGGATGGGGAGCTGTTGTCACTTCCGTCGACAATGGCTGCTCCGGCATCACGGCATTAAAGGAAGCTAAAGCATCCGGCATCCCCTACGATTTTATTATCCTGGATTACAATATGCCCGTCATGGACGGCGTCACAACAGCCGCAGAAATTCGCCAGGATCCGGAATTGTCGTCTACAGTCATCATCATGCTCTCATCAAGCTATCTTAAAGAAAACCTGAGAGATGCGGAAAAAATACGCATTGATCAGTTTCTCTACAAACCCATTAAGAGGCGGGACCTCAGAGAAGCCATAACTGCGGCTCTGGGAAAAGTACAGATGGCCGAGGGAAATCCGATAGAAGAAACCGCTGCCCCCGGCGCGCAGCGGCCTCTCAAAATTCTCCTGGTGGAGGATAACGAGGATAACCGCCTTTTGATCAGGGCCTTTTTAAAAAGCACGCCGCACCAGGTGCAAATGGCGGAAAACGGGGCTGTCGGCATAGAAATGTTCAAAAAGGCAAATTACGACATCGTCTTTATGGACATGCAGATGCCTGTCATGGACGGTTACACGGCAACACGCGAGATTCGTCGCTGGGAACGGGAAAAGAAACGTCCTGCTGTTCCCATCATCGCCCTGACGGCTTACGCCCTGAAAGAAGATGAAGAAAAAAGTATGAATGCGGGATGCGACGGACACCTTACCAAGCCAATTAAAAAACAGGAGATTCTTGCTGCTCTGCAAAACATCGCCGGTAAACTCTCTTCCGGTTGATCTCGCAGCTGATTTATGTATTGGTTTCAGGCACTCCGGGCAAGAGCATTCTTAACCCGCAACAACAGCATGTCTTTCTTGATCGGCTTTTTCAGATAATCAAGGGCGCCAAGTTCCAACCCTTTGATTTCGTCTTCAGCTTCATGACGGGAAGTTAGAAATATCAACGGCGCTTTGATGTCCTTCTGATTCTTAATTTCCATGAATTTGAACCCGTCCAGGTTGGGCATATTGACATCGGAAATAATGAGGTCGAAATCCTGTTTGCCCAGAAGGAGCAGCGCATCAATGCCATCAGAGGCAACCATGACCCCGTAACCCTGATTTTCCAGAATTCTGGAAATCAGATTCTGATTGTCCCGATCGTCTTCCACAACCAGGATCGATGCCTGAACCGTCTTCTTCCTGTCGACTCCGGTTGCTTCCCCGCTGTGCGTGTCAACCGGTGCGGTCGACGACTTTTGCGGCGCCTTTTCCCCGGTTTTAATCTCCTCAACAAGGATCTGTTCATAGATATCTTTCACCGGAAACAGCAGGTCTTTTGCCTTTTGTGCGGCATGCCGGCTGATCAGATAATCTCCTCGGTCCTGCATAAATTTTCTGATCTCCAGGATGGGCGCTCCGGATCTGATCAACTTCGATACTTCGGCATCAAAGGCAATGACTTCATACACGCCTTCCCTCCCGTGGTATCCTTCGATACATCGATTGCAGCCCACAGGATGGGCCGTATGACTGGGAAGCTCTTCCAGAAAAGGCGCCAGCATTTCGGCTTCCTCCGGCGTAATGGGGGCGATTCTCTTGCAGTGGGGACAAAGTCTTTTGAAAAGCCTCTGGGCAATAATCCCCAGTAAAGCGTCGGCCATGACATCGCGGGTCACGCCGAGTCTCTCCAAACGGAAAATCGCCGTGGTCGCATTATTGGTGTGAAGCGTGGAGACCGCCATATGTCCTGTGCTGGCAAAATCAACGGAAATCCTGGCGGAAAAATTATCGCGGATTTCTCCGAGATAGAGAATGTCGGGGTCCTGTCTCACGGATGATTTCAGCAAGGCCTCAAAGGTAACGCCCGCCTTGTCGTTGACCTGCTGCTGATTGGCATTGGGAATAAGATATTCGACAGGATCTTCTACGGTAATGAGACTCTTTTTTTTCGTATCGACATGCGCCAGGAAGCTGTAAATCGTTGTCGTTTTGCCCGATCCTGTCGGGCCGACTGTCAGGATAAGACCATAACGACGGGTGGAAAAATCCATCATGATACCGACTTGATTGTCCGTCATTCCCAATTTACTCAGCGGTTTGGGCTTGGCCGATGGTTCCAGAAGGCGGATGATCAGGCTCTCGCCGCTGGGAGTCGATGTTGTGGCCAGACGAAGCTTGAATTTACGTTTGTTGATAATGGCTTCGGCGGAACCATCCTGGGGTTTCATCCGTTCGGCAATATCCAGAGAAGCAAAAGCTTTCAGGCGGGAAATGACCATCGTTCCCGTCTGCTTCTTCAGCATGAACATATCCCTTAAATCACCATCAATACGGAACCGGACCACCGTATGGTTTTCCTTTGGCTCGATATGAATGTCACTGGCCCTCTCCATCACGGCAGTGTAAATAATATTATTGGACACAAAGACAACAGGCCGCTTTTCCAGGTCTCCTTCGGAAATCGGCTCCATATCTTCAATGACCGTTGTAATAACGGATACGTCTTTCTCATCCTTCAGAAGAGCTTCATCGCCTATCATTTCTCCGGCGGGCATCGCCATCTTTTTCCCTTTATCTGCGATAAAACTCCTGATATTTCCCGGTGTCGCAATGATGAGACGCAGGGGTT
Organism: Deltaproteobacteria bacterium; assembly: GCA_021372815.1. Taxonomy (GTDB): domain Bacteria; phylum Desulfobacterota; class Syntrophia; order Syntrophales; family Smithellaceae; genus Smithella. The sequence continues at coordinate 4,244 of JAJFTS010000038.1, forward strand.
GCTCCGGTGGTATATTTTTTTTAAGGACATCCAGGAGCTCCCAGTCAAAAGGATTGCTGATTAAAAAGGCCATTTCTCCTGTTTCCGTAATGATGGGAGCAACGGCATTCCCCTGGCAGAAATCGCGGGGTAAAACATTTTCCTGAAACGATCCGTATTGAACCTTATCCGCATGGGGTAACATGAGAAACGAAGCAACAAGGTCGGAAAAATCCGTCTCCGTCATTTCCAGATCTTCAGCCATATTGTAAAGCTGGTGCGTCCTGTACTTGAGGATTTTATCTTTCACCTGGTCTGACGCAGAACTGGTCTCCAAAATATGCTTCTTAAACTTTCCGAAATCAGGATACAATTGCTCGTTGAGATAAGTCATGTACTTCCCCGTCATTAAGATTGAAAGACTACCTGAACACAGTCAAGATAATCTTGCAGATTGTTCGTCTGATCCAGGATCTCCTGCCTTTTTGAATCTTTTGCCGCTGCTTCGATGTTTCGGCCGATTTCAGTAATTCTGTCAAACCCGTAGCCCCCGCCGGATCCTTTCATTTTATGCCCAATGGTGCGAATCAACTCAAAATCACCCTGTTCAAGAGCCGATAGAATAAGCACAATATCCTGCCGGCGATTTTCGAAATATCCGGGGATAAGATCCCGAAGCTCATCGTCAACGACAACAGCAAATTTCCCCTTTTCGAGTATCTGTTCCTGATCTGCCATAACGTTTATTCCCCGGTATCCGACGACTGAGACAATCTCATTCGTCAAAGAGGCCATTTCACCTAAAAAGAAAATTTATTTGGGCGGCATGCGCAAAGCCCCGTCCAGCCTGATGCAACAACCGTTGAGCATGACGTTGTCAATGATATACGAAACCATTTTGGCAAATTCTTCCGGTTTACCCAAACGTCTCGGAAATGGCACGGTCTTGGCCATATCTTCCTTGACCGCCGCAGGCAGACCCGCCATCATCGGCGTATCGAAAATTCCCGGCGCGATGGTTACTATTCTGATCCCGTAATCGGCAATTTCACGCGCGATGGGCAATGTCATTCCCACAATGCCGGCTTTGGAAGCGCTGTAAGCCGCCTGTCCTATCTGTCCTTCAAATGCCGCAATGGACGCGCTATTGATGATGACGCCTCTTTCGCCGTCTTCATCCGGTGTGTTATTCATCATTTTTTCGACGGCCAGTCTGATAACATTGAATGCGCCGACGAGATTAATCTGCAAAACCTTATTGAACGCCTCCAGAGATATCGGGCCTTTTCTGCCGATAATTTTCCCGGGATTGACAACTCCCGCGCAGTTGACCGCCACGTTTATCTTTCCGAATGCCTCAACAATTTTTTGTACGGCCTGCCGGACATCCGTTTCGCTGGTAATATCCGTTTTTACAAATATCGCGTTTGCGCCGATAGTCGCCGCCAGTTTTTCTCCCTTGTCCGCATCAACATCAATAATCGCAACCCTGGCGCCTTTATTCACCAATTCCATAATACTGGCTTCGCCCAGCCCCGAAGCGCCGCCGGTCACTAACGCTACAACATCCTTATAATTCATATTTCCTCCACAATATAATTGAAATATCTAAGCATCAATTTAATTACTCCGTTCTTCTCAGAGCATTAGCAGTGGGTTTTATCATTTCCTTCTTCATCCTTTTTACAAATTCCTTACGAACAAACGAAATCCTGGTAAGCGACACCAGTATGCCGTTGATCATCCGCCATTTGTAATATTTTTGAGGGAAATCATACATTCCGTGTTCCTTGTAATATCGGTGGTCAGCCTGGAAAACCACGCGCAATCTGCCGAAAATGGCGTCCCGGAACAACTTGGCCCCCGCAACCTGATAAAAGGTCGGCGGCTGAATATAGCCGAGTTTGCTCTGTGCTACCGAACTCGAAGCCATCGTCTGCAAAGCGGCATTGATTTCAGACGAATTTTCCAGATCATCGCTGACAAAGCCGGTTAAATTGCTATGCTGCATTTCAATCGAAGCCTTCATAATCTCGCGGAAATTGGCAATCTGATTGAAAGGCCCGGAAATAACAAAACCAACCTGCTTACCTTGCAGAGCGGGTGTGTGACCGTTGAAAAAACTGCGATCGAAAAAACATTTCCAAAGCGAAGAAAGGTAGCGATCGTGAATCGCTCCCGCGACAAACAGAATATCCGTTGTTTTGACTTTCTTATTGTAGAAATCGATATAACCGTCCTTGCCTTCGTAAACACAAATGTTCTCAAAACCGCAATGCATGCAGCCGAGGCATCCGCCCTTGATATCGATATCCTTCAGTTGTATAAGTTCGGCGGGCGGCGAAAAAGTCTGCTGCAATCTTTCCACCATCTTCCGCAGGTTGGAATTTTCATCAAGATTATCGGCAATAATCAGAATCTTTTTACCTTCAGCATTAACCGGTTTTATACCCCGGGGTTCAAAAACAACCTCCGGCGCAATCAATGGCTTGTTGTTCCTGATCGCCGGCGTACCTTCTTTGATCGCCTTCAAGAATAATTCGCCGAAAGATTTCAGGCGCTGCCGCTCCTTTTTCTTCAGCAAATCATTCATTTCCGCCGAATAGGAACCGAAAAAATTCATATTCAAATCATCGCAAACGGCGTTGATATAATTTTGAGCGGTGTGATCGAAAAATTTAATGGAGGTCGTCAGGCAGGCAGCCGGTTTGCCGCGAAAAGCCGGGGCGGCGCCTTTTTCGAAAATCAATTCGATGAATCTTTTATACTGAGAACAGACAATCAGATAATAAAGGGGAAACGCCCAGAGCACCGCGTCCGCCGACGATACGCCGGCAATGACTTCCCCGAAGGCTTTTTCATCTTTTTCCAGGCTTTTTATCTTCAGCGCAACATCGAAAAACTTAAATTCGGCTTCCGGAAATCTGTTCTCCAGAAAATGAACATACTGCATGGTAACGCTGATCTCGCCTTTCGGCGAACCGTTTAAAACAGCGATTTTCATGATCATCCCCTGTTATTTTTAATTTTATTATAGAGTATTTCTAGCACAAGAAAATCATCCTAACAAGAAAATATAGTGAGGCAAGCTGAAGACGAGTGTAACGAAGTCTGAAGCGTAAGCCGAACTATCCCAGGAGCGAAGCGACGTGGGATAGTGAGACTTGGATCGATGCCGACGGGCACGCGAATAATTTCGCCGGGAGCGAAGCGACGTGGGATAGTGAGACCCGTTGATAATGAGACCCAAGCTTTAGAAACAAAGTGCACTAAAGCTTGCTGGACGAATTATACCAGGCGCATAGTGCCATGGTAGAACAAGCGTAGCGCAGAGAAATATTTGCCAGTTGAATTATCCCGCTATAGGCGGAGGATATCGAAGATATCCGTGGTATTCCAGGAGCGCAGCGACGCAGGACAGTGAGTTTCATTGAGAAAAGCGTAAGCGATAAATCTTCCGTCATGGCTAAGACTTACATCAATATCCGTTTTTCTGCCGCCGACGTAAACCCGCGGCGGTTCCAACTCTCCGTTTGTTTCTGTTCTCTTTATGCTTATTTGATGAAAGTCCAATGAAAAATGACTGGCTAAATTATGCGCGAGGCAATATCGCGAAAAGACCGACGGATCAGTTTCTTTCTCCGGCAGGGTATCAACACGCCAGATGATGTCATCAAGAATGGCAATATCATCCGAACCGATGCAGTGAATATATTGGGAATCGGAATCACGGGTATGAACCCCAGGGCAAGCCATGGATCCTAATTCCGCCCCAATGGGCGGGGTATTATACCCTCCGCTTATCGCGGGATTGTTCGACTTGCAAATTTCAATACACTTCGTTTTTGAAATTTGAGTCTCACAAAAAAGACGGATAAAAACTTCGTCTCTTTCCTTGATGACAACTTCCCCTTCTGCGTATTCCGATTGAAAAACTTTAAAAACTACCCGCCACCGCCTTGGAACAAAAGCGATGTCAGGAGAAGTTTTTTTGATTATTTTATACGCGGTTTCCTTGCACGCCCACAATGACCACAGCGCCATATCGGGATTTTCCGCGTTTTTTACATATTCGATTTCAGCATCTGTGAGGATTTTTTTTAGAAAGCGCGAATCCTGGCTCTTTCCCGTATTCGCCGGTTTCTTCAAATCCACCACATCGTTTCCGACGCAGGGCAAAATACTCCTCCTCCATTTTTACGAGTTTGTCGATAATTTGCGTGGCGTACTCCTTTTGCGCGCGAAGCTCACTGCCTTGGGCCGGCTGCGGCGTGAAGGCCTCCATCTGAACAGAAAATTTTTCGCCCCAGGCGGGAATGGTGCTGTAATTTCCCTGCCTGTCCCCCCGCAGATACAGGCATATTACTTTGCAGTTCTTCGCATTTTTGATAAAGCGTCCCACGCCATAGGAGAAGCTTTCCTTATCCACCCGTCCGGTGCGGGAACGCCTGCCCTCGGGAAAAATCATGACTGTTTCCGCGTTTTCCAGAAGAAAAACGCATTTATCCAGAGCTTCTTTCATTTTTTCACGCGACCCGCCGCGGTTGATGGGAATGCACTTGGACAAATAGCACAATATTGTCAGGAAAATATTATTCTTGTAGTTGGTCCACTCCGGCAGATTCCAGGGCATTTTTTTATAACGGGTGATATGCTGCCCCAGACTGAACATGGAATAGCTCAAAATAAAAGAGTCAATCATCGTCAGATGATTGGAGCAGATAATCCATCCTCCCCCGTGCTGCGCAAACTCCGCAGTGCACCGGCGGCGGATTTCTTTCAAATCTCTTACTCTGTAAAAAAAAACTTTAACCGCAAAAAAATATAAAGGGGCGAGGACTAATATGGAAATCCGCCCGATAAAATTTTGCAGGCACAAAAATATTCTTGATTTTCCGCTCATTGCAGCCCGAGTTTTTGCTTAATAATTCTGACGGCGTCGCCGATCGTGCGGATTTTATCAGCTTCATCGTCGTCAACGCTGATCCCGTAAACATCTTCGCATTTAATAATGACGTCCACCAGACGTGCGGAGTTGACTTTCAAGTCATTCAGAATGTGCGTACCCGGTGTTGCCGTTGCCAGAAGCTCCTGTTTTTTGGCGTACGGTCTTAAAATATTAATCATCTCTTCAAAAATTTTCTTGTCATCCATAAGGCAATTTCTCCTTTAATTTGTATTATTTTTTTCCCATTTTTTGAATATGAGACAGCTATTAACATCGCCGAATCCAAACCCGGCTTTGGCGATAATTTTCAGTTCGGGGACTTCCAGACATTGCTGAGGAATCTTCGACGCGAATTTTTCGATTTCGGCATGCACATCCTCGCTGTTGATCGAGGGATGCAGAAAACCTTTGTAGAGTTCAAGGACAACCGCCACGCATTCCACGGCGCCGGCGCCTCCCAGACAATGACCGATCAGTGATTTCGTGGACTGAATGTAGGGGAAATTTCCGGGATTGCGCTCGAGGGCCTCTGCCCAGTTTTTTACCTCATGAGGATCGGCATACGTAGCCGTCAGGTGTCCGTTGATGGCGTCCACTTCGGCCGGATCAATACCCGCATCGGCCACGGCGCCGCGAATGCATCTTTTTACTCCCTCCGGATTGGGGGCGGTCATGGATCCGCCCATTCTCTGTCCGCCGCAGTTGACATAGCCGCCGAGTATCTCCGCGTAAATGCGCGCGCCTCTGGCCAGAGCCGTCTCCAGTTCTTCCAGAACAAGCATCGCACCACCGGAACCGGGCACAAATCCGCAGGCCGAAGCGCTTAAGGGACGCGAACCGGCCGCGGGATTTTCGTTGAATTTACGGGAGAGAACGCGCATGGCGTCAAAGCCTCCCCAGATGTAGGGCGTTGCCCCCTCGGAGCCGCCGGCCACCATGCGTTTGGCGAGACCCGTTCTGATTCTCCACATGGCGTCAATTATCGCTTCATTGCCGGTAGAACAGGCGGAAGAATTGGAAGTTACCTTATTACCGGTACCCAGTAGTCCGGAAATGCGCGCGCTGGTTCCGCTGCTCATCACCTGTTCGACAACACGGCTGCCCAATCTTCTAACCCGGCCTTCGTTAATCATTGGAACAATAACGCTGGCGATTGTGTCCATGCCGCCGATTCCGGACCCGGCAATGACTCCGGTATCCCAATCCACCGTATCGTCATCGTCGCCATTAAGATTAAATCCGGCATCTTTCCAGGCATCCACCGCCGATACCGAGGCATAGCCGATGTTGTCGTTGATGGATAAAAGTTTTTCCCGGTCAAAATAACTTGACCGAATTTCATCAAAATTCTCCGGTACACCGGCAATCTGACAGCCGAAATTCAATTCCTGCAGTTGCGGAATAAAACGAATGCCTGACACGCCGCCTCTGAGCGCCTGCTCGTAATTATCCAGACCGTGCGCGTTGGGCGCCGCCACGCCCATTCCTGTTACAACAACTCTCTTCTTCATTTGTCCACTCCCACTCCGGATAATTCTCCCGAGCAAATTATTTCTCCGTTTTCTTTTTCCATGGATACACCGGCTTTGATTATAATTTTACGAAAATAAATTTTATTTGCTTTGACGATAACCCTTTCTCCCGGTTTCACAATTTGTTTGAACTCCACACCATCCGCAAGGGAAAACAGACTGATCGGCAATTTCATGTCGCCCGGCCGCATATTATTCCGGCGCGACAGAAGATATATCCCAAACGCCACAACGCCGACCTGCGCCATCGTTTCGATAAGAATAACGCCCGGCGTAATGGGATTGCCGGGAAAATGACCGCGATAAAAATATTCATCCTCGCGAAAACGGTAAGCCCCGACGATCCGGTCGTCATCAAGGCTGATAATCTCGTCAATAAAACGGAAAGGTTCCCGTTGCGGAACAAGCCGCAGAACCTCTTGCTTTACACTTTCGTCAGCCTCCATAGAGACCTCCGTTGATATGGATTATCGAGCCGTTGATGTAACTTCCCTTTTTGGCGAGAAAGGCGACAACCTCCGCGACTTCCTCCGGCCGGCCGATGCGCCCCAGAAGAATTTCCTCCGTGGCCTTATCTTTTAATTCTTGAGGGAGCTCCCGGGTCATCTCCGTATCAATAAAACCGGGCGCGACGGAATTAACCAGGATATTTCTCCCTTTCAGTTCCCGCGCCAGAGACTTGGTAAAGGCGTCCAGCGCCGCTTTTTCCATCGTATAGGGAATCTGTCCCGCATTGCCCGTATGGCCGACAACGCTGGAAATATTGATGATGCGGCCGGCGGAATTCCTGATCATGAACTGCCGCAGAATCCTTTTGGTCAGATACCAGATGCCGCGCGTCAAGGAACGCTGAGCGTCGAATTGTTCCACTTTCATGGAAATGATATCGGCATTGACGGAATGGCCGGCATTGTTGATCAGAACGTCGATTCGTCCCGCGGTATCCTTAATCTTTCCGATCATCGCGTCTATCTGTTCTATATCGGACAGGTCGGCTTGGATTAAGAATCCATCTTTCAGTTCATCGAGCAGTTGTTGAGCACGTTCGGCGCTTTGATGGTAATGAATGCCGACATGAAAACCTTCCGCGACCAGAGCGCGACAGCAGGCGGCTCCGATGCCTTTCGCGCCTCCGGTAACCAGCGCAACCGGTTTTTCGATCATCGTTTATCCTCCACTTTCAGCATTGCATATGCCCAGGCCAGTCCCGCCCCGACTATCACCAGCGCAATGTTGTCTCCCGACTGAATTTTTTCCCAGTTCATGCTCAACGTTGCGGGAGCGCCGCAGCAGCCGACGTTGCCGAACTGATCGACATTGTACCAGTGGCTTTCCGGCTTTATGCCTCTGCGTTCGCAGACGGTTTTGAGCATCATGTAATTGGCCTGATGAGCGATGAAAATAAAACGCTTTGCTTCAGCCTCGTATTGCTCCTGCAGAGTTTTCAGACAATCGGTTGTCGTTCTGATGGCAAACCCCTGAACGGCGTTCCCGTCCTGACTGAAAACCCAGTCTCCGGTGACCCCGACTTTTGTCCAACCCGAAGGACGGGCATCGAAGCCGCTGTCGACAAAAGCGGCCCGTGCCGGAATCTGCGTCGAGACAATCGCGGCCGACGCGCCGTCGCCGAAAAGCACCAACGAATTGCGATCAGTATAATTAATAACTTTTGTCGTTGATTCCGCTCCGACCAGCAGAACGTAAGGCGGCAGCATTTCCGGCTGCATGCGTCGCAAAAAGTTGACCTGTGTGCCGAAAGTAGAACAGGCGGAATTCAAATCGAAACAGGCCGCTTCAATTCCCAGTTCCGCGGCAACCGCCGAGGCTTCCGCCGGCGTAATATTATCCGGCGATGAAGAGCCGGAAATAACCAATCCGATATCCTCCGATTTTAATCCGGCGCGCTCGAGCGCCATCCGCGCCGCTTTAGCGCTCATTCGGGCATTCGTGTACTGCCTGACGGCAAAGGCTTCCCGTGGATTAACGTTTTTTGTCCGCCTGATATAATCCAGAGGCAGAACCGTCCGGCGATTTTGAATGCCGACACGTTCCATAATCCAATCGTTTGTGGTTCCGATATCCAGATCTTCCAGAAATTTATTGGAAAGAACATTCTCGGGATGGAAGTGTCCCATGGCGTGCAGGTAAAGCATTATTAAACTATCTCCCGTCCTATAATCATATTTTGCACTTCCCGAACACCTTCATAAATGTCGATAATGTGAGCGTCGCGCGCAAGTTTGGAAATTTCATATTCTGTTGTAAAACCGTAACCGCCGTGCAAATGCAGGCCCTCCGTGGAGCAGAACACGGCGGCTTCCGCAGCGGTATTCTTGGCGAGCGATGCGTAGATTCCGGCATCCTCGGCCTTTTCCTGAATTTTGAAAATCGCCTTGAATAAAGCCATCTCGGCGAGTTCGACTTTTTTCCACATAGTGGTGAGCATCTCTCTGGCCACGGGCAGATCGCAGATCCTGCTGCCAAACTGCTGGCGTTCCCGCGTATATTCCCGCGTTATATCAAAGGCTCTTTTGGCAAGCCCCAGGCCGATAGCGGCGACCATGGGCCGGGCATAATCCAGAACATCGACGATGTATTTGAAGCCCAGCCGTCTGTCTCCGATAACCTGATTCGGATGAATGATAACATCTTCGAAAGTCACGCTGGCCGTGTTGGAAAGCCTCTGTCCCAGTTTATCCTCCGGCTTGCCGATGATGATCTTCCCGCCCGCAGGAACGTTTATTTCCCTTATTGAATTCCCGATATCGGGGATATCGGCGGATGTGACATGTTCCACCGGAACAATGACACAGGCCATAAAATTGCCCGTCGGCTTGCCTGTCTTGCACAAAACGGTGAACTGGGAAGCGTAGGAGGCGTTGGTGATAAAACATTTGGAGCCGTTTAAAATGTAGTTACCGTCATCGCGTTTGTTGATAAAAGAAGTCATCATGGAATTGTCCGAACCGGCGTTGGGTTCCGTCAGGCAAAAAGATGCCAGAACAGGTTTTTCCACAAAAGGCGTGAGAAATAATTTTTTCTGATCATCCGTGCCATGCAGGCCGATGACCACATTAGCCAGATCGTTGCACATGGCCGAGGTGGCAATGCCCGTGTCGCCATAGGAAAGCTCTGCGATAATCAAAGCTGAGGTGAACGCGTCGATTTCAAATCCTTTGACTGATGCGGGAATGCTTAAGTTTATCAGGCCGGTTTTCCACGCCTTGTTGATGATGCCCCAGGGGAAAACGTGTTCTTTCTCCATTTCCAGAATACGCGGTGTTATTTCATTTTTGACGAATTTGCGCACGGTATCCAGATATGACAACTGACTTTCATTGAGACTGAAATCCATAAATCAAACCTTTTGCTTCTGTTATTTTTAGAGATGAGCTTATCATGGGCACTATCGTACCTTCCGCTTTGCGGGATAATTTCCAATCCCGATAATTCGGGATTGGATAGTTCCACTTGCGTTTCGCGCCTCGGTTCTCTCGCACTCAACGAGTGTCACTACGACTTACAAATTTCATTTCGTTGCACTTATGAAATTTGAGTCTCACTATAAAACAACTCCTTTAATGAAAATAATGCTCTTCAAAAAAGGAGTTTTCAGCAGCCGTTGTCCTTATGCGGCAACGCCTTTTTTATTTGGATTTCCCGTTTCCGCTTCTTTCGGTGGTTCAATTCCGTATTTCTCTTGCAGGAATTTCGTCATCGTTGCCGGATATAAGATGTAGGCCAGAACATCTTCGTCGCTGCGGGCAAGTTCACCCAGGGCTTTCTTCGCTGCTTCAATCTCCGGTTCCAGATAATCAGCAGGCCTTCCCGACACCGGTTCTTGTCCGCGTTTGTAGTTTTTCAGTATTTTTTTAGTCAGTTCTGCATCAATCGGCATCGGAGTTTTACCATACAGACCTAAAACTAAATCTTTGAGCTGATTGGAAACTCTTACATAACGGCCAAAGAGAACATTCAGCACAGCCTGAGCTCCGATTATTTGCGAAACCGGGGTAACCAGAGGAGGAGAACCCATATCTTTACGGGTCTGAACGACTTCCGTATAAATTTCTCCCAATCTGTCCAGCGCTTTCATTTCTTTGAGCTGGCCGGTTAAATTGGAAATCATCCCTCCGGGAATCTGATGAGCCAGAACGCCATTATCAATGATTGACAATTTATGAGTTGACAAGTGGCTGCTATATTTGGGGGCGATACTTTCCAGATGTTCTCCCAGCACCAGCAGTTTTTGTAAATCCATTCCTGTTTCACGCGCAGTTCCACGAAGGGCCGCGACGATCGGTTCGATGGCGGGCATGGATGTTCTCAGCGCAAAGGGCGCCAGACAAGTATCCACAACATCAACGCCGGCTTCTATCGCTTTTAAATATGTCATCGAAGCCATGCCGCTGGTGTAGTGGGAATGCAGATGCAACGGTAATTTAATTTCCTTTTTTATAGCGGTCACCAGATCATAGGCATCAAAAGGCGAGAGAATGCCGCCCATGTCTTTGATGCAAATGGCGTCCGCGCCCATCTGCTCCAGTTCTTTCGCTTTCCTGACAAAATATTCCAGGTTATAAACATCGCCGCCCAGACGGACATCGGTTAATGAATAGCAAACGGCGCCCTGAAACTGCCTGCCGTTGGCCTTGATTCTCTCCGCGCAGGATTCCATATTGCGGAAATCATTGAGGGCGTCAAAACAACGGAAAACATCAATGCCTATTTCACAGGCTTTATCCACGAAAGCACGCACAACATCATCGGCGTAATGGCGGTAGCCGACCAGATTCTGTCCGCGGATCAGCATGGCGAAAGGCGTTTTCGTGATGTACTTTTTCAAAGTCTTCGGACGCATCCAGGGATCTTCACCCAGAAATCTGTGCATGGTATCGAAGGTTGCACCGCCCCAGACTTCCATCGCGTGAAAACCGCAGCTGTCCATCTCCTCGGCGATAGGAATCATATCTTCCGTCCGCATCCTGGTGGCGTAAATCGATTGATGCCCGTCGCGGAAAGTATTATCCTGAATCTTCAGAGGATTGATTCTTATGTTTACTTCTTTGTTCAAAATATATGCTCCTTTGCGAAAACACATCGCTTTATGCTTTATTAATTTGTTGTCTTAAAAATTTTTTCCGCCGCGTTAAGTCCCGTAATGGATTGACAGGAAACTCCTATTGTTATGAAAAAATCGCGCAGGGGTCTTCCCGGCCCGACTTCGTATATTTCCTCGGCTTTTGCCGCCAAGGCCTGCATATTCTTCCGCCAATTCACGGTATTGCTGATTTGATTAACAAGATTTTTTTTGACATCCGTCGCGACGTCGGTATGGAAATCGCCTTTAAAATTCGAGGTTACTTTAGACGCGTTTTGCGCGTTTAAAGTATTGCCGAATTTTTCCAGCGTATCGGCAAAACGATCTTCTATGACTTGCATTAAACGGCTGTGAAAAGGAGCACTGACATTCAAACGGATAAAGCGGAATGATTTTTCCGCCGGGGAATTTTGGGCGAGTCTTTTTTCCGTTTCGTCAATCGCCGTTAATTCTCCGCTGATCACCACCTGATTGGCGGAATTGATGTTGGCGACACCGGCATTCAGACCATCCATTGTTTTTCTCAGCATATCGATGTCGATATTTTCGGAAATAACCGCCGCCATACCGCCGACACCCACCGGCACGGCTTCCTGCATCAATTTGCCACGTGTCTGAACTATTTTTACCGTGTCGGCCAGAGGCATTACCCCGGCAGCAACCAGTGCTGTAAATTCACCCAGCGAATGACCGCCGAAATAGTCAGGAACAAATCCGTAACGTTCCGCCAAGCCCCGCAACATACATATCTCCGTCGTCACGATACAGGGCTGCGTATATTCGGTGAGGTTAAGTTTTTCATCTTCGCCGAAACACATGGCGGACACATCCCATCCCAGAGCGTCAGTCGCTTCTTCGAAGGTCCGGCGGCAGACAGGAATCTGTTCATAAAAATCTTTACCCATCCCCGGTCTCTGCGAACCCTGCCCCGGGAAAACAACTGCTATGCTTTTACCATCTCTCATCTTGTGCAAACATCCTTAATTTTAGTTGGAGTAAATTTACCCCAAAACAAGTCCGATAACAACGGTAAATCGGTTTTTCAGCAGCATAATCCATGCCATAAAAATGGATTATGCTGCTGTTATTCAAGCAATGGGTATTTACTGCGTTTTCAATAAATATTACCCGCAAACCGAGACAAAAGAATTCAATCTGTATGCGTAAAATATTTCACACTGCGAAGAAAATTTTACTTCAATATTATATGACCGGACAAAAATACGGGTGCTGAAATCAAATACTTTTCAACGCAAAACAGGCCCGGGCTTTTTCTGATTCTGCTGCTGCTTTTGCTGCACCGGCTGTTCCTGCTGCTTTTGCTGATCGGCTGAAGAAGGAACTCCCGTTGATTCACAGGAGGAAACACAGCCTTGATATTCTTTTTCACATGAAGCACTGTCCTTGTTTGCATCCAAACAATTCTTCTGCTGATAACTGCAGGACCTCATGCATCTTTGCTTTTGGGTTTGCTTGGCGACGGAAGTTCCGGAAAATGGAAATGCCAGCAAACACAGAATCAGGGCAAAAGACGCGATAAAAGAAATTGTTTTCATAATGCTACCTCCTTTTATTTACAATTTTTTCTAATATCCAATTCTTCCTTTTCGTACAGCTTTGCATCAACAAACATTGAAAGCACAAACGGCTTGTATTTTTGTAATATAACGATTTCCTGCTATTTAAGCAATCCTCAAAAGATGGCGCTTAAAAAACAGCTTGTTTAGCTATTTAAAAGCCCTTATTTCTCTTTTTTTATCGAAATATAAGAAATTGTATTTTCAGGACTTTTTACGATTTAATAGACGTTCAGGAAGATGCAAAAAAATGATAAAAATATTCAATTAATTTTACTCAAAAAAGCCCCGCTTTCGACATTAAACCGTTTCTTCCGATAACAACTAAAAATCTCTGTTATAGAAAAGCTGATTTTATTTTATGCCTGATCCGTATGAGAAAGGGTAATACGGATTCTGCCAGCGTGTTCATCCATCTGATTCTCGGTGTTAGAAGATAAAATAAATATTTCATATTTGTCATCGAAGAAGGACAGCGCTTTGTGAAAAGCAATCTGGCCATTGAGTTGAGCTGCCGGAATTCGCTGTCATTTCGGGCGGAAATCTTTGCGTAAATAAAAAACAGAATGGATATATCCTTCCTTAGGATATTATATAATATCTTTTGTACGGAAGCCTCGAAGAAAAAGTCATTAATGATTCTGTCCCAGCCATCAACGGAGATGGCAATTCTGGCAATCAATCCATTTTCCATGAAAGAATCATTGCCGCCTCTTTTTTTAATCAGAAATTTATTCAAATAGGTAATTTTTGTCTGACGGAAAAGAAGCGGCATTAATCGCACGCAATGCGCCCAGCAACTCCCGAAATAATCCGTTCTTGGGGGCAGCATCCGCCAAACGTCTGCCTTAACCACCACCGCGCCCATGAAGCCGAAGAACGCCTCAAGAGTAGCAGCCTGATTCAGATAGTTGTAAAGTGAATCGTTTTCCTGAGAAATATAAAATTTCAGAGGGTTGTTTTTTTCGCAACTCCGGAAAATAGGATTTGGGCGCCGCGGCAGCATTTGAATATCGCATAGGATGGCGGGGACAAGAAATAATTCGCCGCCTTCCTCTAAAAATGGAATAATACACCTGTCCCACCCTTTTTCCAGCAAGTCATCAGCGCTGAACAGCCAAATGTACTTTCCTTGGGTAATTTCTGCGACGGTATTGATGTCGCTATCAATTCCTCCCCGATAGGGTTGCTTTATATAGCGTATATTTTGATATTGCTCGGCAAGCGCATTAACAATTTCATCGGTGTTATCTTTTGATCCGCCGTCTAATATCACTATTTCAAATTGAGACGGTGCAAGTATTTCTGCACCATTCTCGATGGACTGAACTGTTTCAGATATAAATTGCCCGAAATTGTATGTGGGAATCGCAAAAGACAACAGAAGCTGTTTTTCATTTTTCATATTTGCTACTCAAGATGGGTTAACTTCGATGATTAATCATTATCTTTGCCAGTTCATTTATTTCAGTAGTCGCATACCATCCCAGGGAGTTGATTGTTGCCGGATTGGAAACCAATATCTTAAATTCAGCCTTAAAATCCGGTTTGGGCCGGACATAGTCATGCCAATCCTTTTGAATTATCCGAAAACACTCATTCAGCCAGTCTTCAATGGAATAGGCGCACCCGGACCCGATGGCCGCTTCATGGATGGCGTCCTGTTGAAGAAGCGTCATAACGCCTTTCATAATATCTTCAGCAAATGTGCATTCTTTTCTGACTGAAATATCGCCCAGTTCAATAATCTCTTCACTTCCCGCGGCAATCCTTTGCGCGGCAAGGGCAATTTGCTGACAGACATAATCGGAACGCCGCAAAGGACTCTCGTGATTAAAAAGATATCCGACATAAGTCCGAAGGCCAAGGCCGCGAAAATATCTTGCCAGATATACCGAATAGTTACGGACTGCGGCATAGCAGCTTCCGTGATCGAAAGGATCATTCTCGGAGATGGGCTCGCCGTTATTGACAAACTGCGCACCGCTTCCCGTAATGAATACTTTGCTGCGGGGAGACCAGCGCCTGACGGATTCCAGAATGTTAATTGTGCCGGTGCCTATGGAAGCATTGTTTTCATAAATCGCCTGGTGCCGGGTTGTTGATATCGCAGCCAGATGAAATATCATTTCGGGTTGATGACGGCGAATCAGTTCTTCCACCAGTTCCGGACAAGCCACATCACCGTGAAGCCAGGGACCATTTCTGGAGATGCCGATAACCTCAATTTGCCGCTTCCTGCAAATTTGGGAAAGATAACAGCCATCCTGTCCGTTAGCTCCGAAGATTAATGCTTTCATTAAATTGATACCTTCTCTCCGGAGATAATTTCTATCCGGGGAAGCGGAAAGATGAACTTTGTTCCCCGGACCAGAATTTCTTTTTCCCTTTCGATAAACTCGTCTTTGAAGTGCCAGGGCAGAACCAGATAATAATCAGGATTCATCGCCCGGGATTCGGCTTCACTGATAATCGGAATGCCGGTGCCCAGCGTGTAAGCGCCATATTTGGCCGGATTTCTTTCCGCCGCACAATCGATAATTTTATGATCAATATTACACCACTGCAGGATCGTATTGCCTTTGGTGGATGCGCCGTAGGCATGAATTTTTTTCCCCTCGTCTTTCAGTTGTTTGAGCAGATTCACCAATTCATCACGGTGGGCATTTATTCTATGCTGAAAATTTTTATATGGCTTATCGGTATCCAATTCAAGATCCAGCTCATCCTTACGTATCATCCGGATATTTTGCAGATAGTCTTCGTTTTTGTATTTGAAGTTTGTAATATGTGTTGCATAACAGCGGATACTTCCGCCATTGATCTCATTGAGTTTTACGTTAAATATTTTCAGCCCGCTTTTTTTTAAAATATATTCAATCACCGCCAGACTGTAAAATTCCAGATGCTCGTGGCAAATCGTATCGTACGAATTCATCTTCAGCATCATCGGCATATAAGACATCTCGAAAATCCAGATGCCTTCTTCCGCCAGAATATTTTTAATGCCCCTGGCAAACAAAATAGGATCTTCCAGATCGTAAAACATGGCAATTGAGGTAACAATATCTATCTTTGTGGTCTGAAGGCAATTCAGAAGTTCCTCCGACGGGAATGTATCCTGAATAACAGTTACTTTCCGTTTATCGATCTCCTGAGCGATATCGGACGGATCAATGCCGTATTTGCGGTATCCTTCCGGATAAAAGCCAACCAGCGTCCCGTCGTTACAGCCGATATCCAGGACAGAACCATCCGATTTATTCAGTATGGAAACGGATTCTTCGGCGATTCCCTGGAGATGATCTTTCATCGTGCTGTTTGTTCCCGAACGGTACCAGTAGGTGGAATATAAAATTTCCGGTGGAACAGTATGTTCCATCTGCAGCAGTCCGCATGCTTTTTCGTCTTTCGTCGGATCGCAGCGGACAAGAGACAGTGGAATTTTTCTTAAAGGGGGCATTTCCTGACCGGCTTTCACAAACGAACCTTGAAGATGTTGTTCTCCAAGATTGATGACCGGCGTCAAGGCAGGGGAGCCGCAAACCCGACAGGTCTTTCGAAATGTTAAATGCACCTTCCACCTCCCATGATATAATTTATCTTACAAGCCGTTGCAGAATTTTAAGTTGCTGTGGTACGCCATATGTACCGGAAAAACAATCCTGCGGCAATCAATAATACTAATGTACCGGACAGAGAAACCCAAAACGCGGCAGGACTATGCCAATACCGAGGTAGATTGATAAACCACAAATCCAACCCGTTAAAATCGTCGGCATTTACAGTATGCCATCCCGGACTGCCGCCCGGGGGATACGGCAGCGTTAACACATTGCCGCTCAACCAATGATAAACTGTTGCTGCTGCCAACAGCCAGTGTCCCGATACAGCGGACAAATAAAGCACGAAGTGCGGGTCACCACCCGGCTGCAAGTGCCCGGCGAAACGGCTGTAAACACCGGTGTTGATCAAAATCCCTCCGAGTTGAATAACAATGCTAACCAAAATCAATATTCTTACGGCATGGCGCTTCCAGCCGGCGGCGAATAGTTTGTTTTCAAATACTTCGGCCAACGGCAGCATGGCGATCAGCATCAGATGAAAAAGGTAGCGAGGTCCCCAGCTCCAACCACCATGCCAATCCACATAAGTACTGATGAAAAGAACGGATATGATCACGATTAAAGTCAGGATAACAGCCCGGTCGCGATTTCTTTGAAAGAAATATTTTACCCCGCAAAGCGAAAGAAGCGCAGGCGGGACAAAAAGGAAAAAACTTTTACCGGGGGATAAGAACAAGCCATACAAAGACGCCGGCATATAAGCCGGAGATAACCGTCCCGCCAGGCGCGGCGCGGCCAGTCCGCCAAAGCGCAGCCAGTAGAACCAGAAGAGAATCGCTGCACCGGCTAATAAAGGCAATGCCACACAGGCCACAGTTGCACAGGCAACGCGCCAACCCGGCCTTTTGCGCCATAGACGCACACAGAGGTAGATCAAAATTGCCGGTACGATAATCAAGGCCGCATAAACTTCGGTAAGAAGACACAGCCCCAGGGCAAAGCCGAGCCCCACTGCCATGTATTTCGAAAATCGACCGGCTGTTTCCCATTTCTCCAGCATTAAAAGGGAGCAGAGAAAAAACAAAACCAGTAATGGCTCGGCAAAACTGTACTGAGAATAGTTCCATGCCATTGTCCCGAAGCCATATAAAAGCGCAACGATAAAAGCCGTGCGGGAAGAATGGCCGAGAAGTGACAAATAGTAGAATAATAAAGAACAGATCAGCGCGGTAATGAAGACATTCGTCATCGATACGAAAAACATGGCGACATAATCATGCAGATTGACGGGGAAAAAACCCGCTGCCCAATGACCGATGAAATAAAAAGGCGTCATGGCCAGAGGCAAAGCCAAGCCGAAGAGCGTGTAACGCCGTCCGTCGATTCCGGTGGGCGCACGTTCAAGGTTGCCCTGAATATCGCTGATATTAAAGTGCCGCTTACCGATTGCCAGTGAGTGATCCAGCACCATGCTTTCCGCCGTTAGGTAGGATAAAAACTGGTCGCTGCCGTAATGGCCACGAAAAGTGATCAGATAGGCTGAAGCAAAAAATAAAAAAACGGCAAGCATCAATGGTATGCGTTTCATAAACTAATCAATAATCATTTTTGCGTAAATGGTTAACAACATCTTTATATATGTTCAAAACACGTTCACCCATTACCCGGGAAGTGAATTCCCTGTCGAATCTTTCCCGGGCGGCTTTCCCCATCCGTTCTCTTTCTTCACCATTATTCAGCAGATGCTTGATGGCAGCGGAAAGCGCCTTTACATCTCCGGGAGGGGCCACTAACCCCGTAACGCCATGTCTGTTCACGTAGGGTACGCCCGTGGGAAGCGAGGTACTGATGACCGGTTTACCGCAAGCGAAAGCCTCCAGTTGAACGATACCGAAGGCTTCCGATGAAGCCACCGACGGCAGCACCAGAAAATCGCAGGCATGAAAATAGCCCGGCAGAAGCTCATCGGAAACGTCTGTCAGGAAGCTCACCCTTTCTCCCAGTTGCAGCTCTGCCGTCAATCGCCGGAGATCACTCTCCAGCGGTCCCTGTCCGATAATAATGAGCTGGGCATCAATGTCTTTCATTGCCCTGATCAAAACATCAACGCCCTTATAGTAAACCAATCGTCCCACAAAAAGAATCATCGGCCGACTGCCACGAATTTTTGCTTTAGCCGCAGATATCCCGGGGGTCAGGACAAATCTTTCAGAATCGATGCCCAGAGGAACAATTTTAACTTTATCCGCATAATTGGACAAAACCGGAGAAAATTCGACCAGCGGCCCGGAAGTGGCAAGAATTCTTTTTGCCCCTTGAAAGAACTTATTCATAAATGGCCGGTAGAAACGCAGCAGGACTTTTTGACGGACAATATCGGAATGATAGGTCACTACGTAAGGGAGTTTGCAGCCGGCGAATAACCATGCGGTTTCCCCGAACGGATAGGGAAAATGAAAATGGAGCAGATCGCTTTCAACCGCGGCAAGTTTATTGATGAAAGAAGGAGCCAGTGGTGTTGATCTTAATGTCAGCCAGTTCGGCAATCGCTCAACGATTACTTTTTTACCGTATTCTTCTCTTTGAAAACGTCGGGAATCATTGGCAACCAGTATGTTTATCCGCTCTATTTCCGGATAGGGCGTCAATTCTTCAGCCAGTTGTTTTATGTGATTTTCAATTCCGCCGACAGCCAACGGGGGATAAGCGCGGTATACCATCGTTATCTTCATTTATTATATCCCTTACTGGTTGTTCGGAAAAAATTTAAACCGATGTTTCGGAAGTCACCTGTCGCAAAACTTGTCCATAATAATCAATGGATATTTTTAAACCTTCTTCCAGAGCGATATTCGGCGTCCATCTGATCTTCTCTCTGGCAGTATCAACGGTCGGTTTGCGTTTTTTGGGATCGTCATGCGGCAGGGGCAGGAAAATTAATTTAGATCTTGATCCGGTAAGCGAAAGTATTTTTTCCGCCAGTTCAATGATACTGATTTCACAAGGGTTCCCCATATTGACAGGACCGATAAATCCGGATTTATTTTCCATCATCTTTATTAATCCGTCAACCAAATCACCGACAAAACAAAAAGAGCGGGTCTGTTGGCCATTACCGTAAATGGTAATGTCCTCTCCCTTAAGAGCCTGCATAATGAAAGTGCTTACAACACGTCCGTCATTTGGCCGCATGCGGGGGCCGTACGTATTAAATATACGCACGATTCGAATGGGCACACTATGCTGCAAATGATAATTCATAAAGATCGTTTCCGCACATCGTTTCCCCTCATCATAACAACTGCGTGGGCCAACCGGATTAACATTGCCGCTGTAAGATTCTCTCTGAGGATGACAAAGGGGATCTCCGTATACCTCGGAAGTGGACGCCTGCAACACACAGACTTTAGATTTCCTTGCATATTCAAGTACGTTGATTGCGCCCAAAACGCATGTATTGGTGGTATAGACGGGATTGCTTTGACACAAAGCGGGACTGGCCGGACAGGCCAGGTTATAAATCTCGTCCACCTCGAAATACAGAGGATTAACCACATCATGTTTGATTAACTTAAAATTATGATGATTTAAAAGACCCGCGACATTTGCTACAGATCCGGTAAAGTAATTGTCAACACTAATCACTTCATGTCCTTTGTTAATTAACGCCTCGCAAAGATGAGATCCGATAAAACCCGCTCCGCCTGTCACTAATACTTTTTTCTTATGCAAAGTTACCCTCCGTTTTCTGTCTAATTATGCCTGCACTGTCCGAGTGTAAGCATGATGCAACCATGCAAATACCAAATATGAACCAATATAACCTAACCAAAGCAGAATGAACATAATTATATTCTGTCAAACCCTGAATCAAAAAGCTGACCGTCACCAACAAACCGGCCAAATTCCATACAGTCTCTGGAAATTTAATATAACGCCGGATGCTCATCCATAAAACAAAAATGAACAAGATGACAAATCCCAGCAAACCGGGAATACCGGCTGCGGCCAGAAATTGCAGAAAATTATTATGAGCGTGCACAAACTCTGCGGGGGAATAAGCCAATGGTGAGATATAACCCCGGCCGGATTGAAATATTTCGCCCACTGATCCCAAACCAACGCCATTCCAGGGATGTTCGTGAAACATACGCCATGCGCCGTTCCACATATATATTCTTTCCGGCACCATTTTTCCCGTACTTCCCACTATTTTATTAAATTCATCCGTTGGATTATCCTTAAAGATCAGTTGATAGCTACGACACAAAGAAACGCCGTCATTCCAGACGGATTCGGCTCTGTCTCTGAACGGGGGAACTAACGTGATGATTATAATACTGCAAGAAAGGAGTATCAAAACAGCAACGTTCCAACCGGACTTTTCCCTCAATTTAACCCACAGATATATAATCGTTACAATAATCATGGCCATCCAAACGCCGCGATTCATATTTATTACCACCGCCAGAACTCCGATAAAGATAGCTGCGGTTAAACCGGCTTTTAACCAAGGATTTAATCCGCGTCGTTCCAGAACAACTACCCCCAGTAAAGGTAATATAACCGCCGTGAATCCCGCTGTGGCCATGCAGATATATCCAAAACTGCTAAAACGCGTTGCCGAATCGACTCCCAGGACAATGCCCTGATATATGATGGAAAGACTGGAGATTGTCAGCGAAAAAGCCAGAGCCGCGATCAGGGGAATAATTTGTTTTTTTTCTACAATACCGAACCAGGCCAGTAAAAACGGCACAACATCAAAAACAATATTGACAAATGGTCTCACGTCATTACGTAAATTTTGTGAAAACAACAACGAAGGGATGAGAAGACATATAAAACAAAAGTAAGCTCCGATCAGGCCGGCGGGAATCTTTTTTTCATACGGCAGTCGGCAATGTCGGACAACGATTAAAACCGACGTT
>JAJFTS010000044.1 GCA_021372815.1 Deltaproteobacteria bacterium
ACAGCCAAGCTTCACCC
The DNA here is from genome assembly GCA_021372815.1 of Deltaproteobacteria bacterium. Taxonomy (GTDB): domain Bacteria; phylum Desulfobacterota; class Syntrophia; order Syntrophales; family Smithellaceae; genus Smithella. The sequence goes on from JAJFTS010000044.1 coordinate 18, forward strand.
GGCGGTCTTCCAAACCACGATGCGCTGCCTTAGTTAACGGAGCCGAACCCAGATAGATGGTGCGGGCCACACGGCGGCAAGCGGCAAATTTCCCCAAATTGGGCAATTCACCATCCAATCTTAATGGCAGGGAGCTTACACCATCCACATCCTTTTCGATGATGGGTACCCAGTTATCCGTGAGATAGCGTGTCAGTTCCGACTGCACACGCAAATCGTCTATGGAAATATTGGCAGGAAGAATCAGTGGATTTCGATCTTCCTTTTCCCACAGGCTGTGAATGACGGCTGCCATCAGCCGTAAAACACCGCGGGTCCTCTGGAATTTCACCAGAGTTGACCAGTCGTTATAAAGCCGGTCAAATATTTCCGGGTGAATCGGATAGGCTGCTTTAATTCGCTTCTCGTAGTCTGCTTCACGGCATTCCGGCGGAAATTCAGACTGCTGAGATTTATAAAAATCGGCAAAAGCACGGGCGACTACATCGCGGTCTGTGAATTGTGCAGGATCAGTCATTGGCTGGAAAAGCCGACGCCGGACAATTTCAAATCCTTCCTCGGCGCTGGCCGGACGCCATGATGATTCGATGCGTCCTACCACATTGCGCAGCCTGTCGAGGGCTTCCCGACCTCGTTGACCACCCACTTCCACATCATCGGCTTGCGTGTGCGGTGAAGGTCCTGCATCTGAAGCGGGCAGACTGATCACCAGAAGACAGTTTTGAGAAAGCTTTGCCGATTCCGTCAGAACCTGGGCAAAAGTGAACTGCGTTTCAAAGCCGCCGGCGGGCAGATCGCTCTGATCGTGAAGCTGCCGGGCATAAGCCACCCATTCATCAATCAAAATCAGGCAAGGACCATATTCAACAAAAAGTTCGCGCAGCACATCGCCGGGACTCGTGGCTTTTTCATCGTCGGCCGCAAGGCGGGCAAAGGCCTTCTTAGCCTCCTTGTTGCCGCCAGCCGCATAACCCAGTTGCCAGGCCAGTTCTCCCCAGAGAGTTTTGACTATTGTGCCGTCGGATTTCTTGACCGGATTGCCGGGTGATATTTTATTGCCGACCAATACCACACGGCGAACCGACGGCAGCTTTGAAGCTTCGGCTGCCTGCATAACCGCATCGATACCTGCAAGGTCGGTAGGGGCAATACCGGAAAATAAATGATACAGCGCCATCATCGAATGCGTTTTGCCGCCGCCGAAATTGGTCTGGAGTTGAACCACTGGATCGCCGCCCTTTCCGGTAAGCCGCCTGACGGCATTAACCAGCATTCCTTTGAGGCTCTCCGTCAGATACGTGCGGCGGAAGAATTCGGACGGGTCTCGATACTCATCCGTACCCTCATTCATGTGCACCTGCCAAAGATCTGCTGCAAACTCGGCCTGCGAATAACGGCCGCTCGCCACATCCTTGTGAGGTGTAACAACCTCACGCCAGGGCTTCAGGCCTGTTGTCGTAACACTTTCGATTGCTGTGCTGGCGCTTTTTCGTTTTTCAGTCCGCACCTGTTCGTCATAAATCGTGCGCCGCAGTTCCATCTTGATTTTCCGGACCTCGTCGGCCTGTGGAGCAGACACGGCGGAAAGTAGGCGTTCGGCGGAATCAAGCGCCCGGTCGGTATCATCACCGGAAAATGGATTTTGGTGCGCCCATTTATTGCGCACTTCCCGCAATTCGCTGACTATGCTTCGTTCGGCACGCCCCAGTGTCTTGCGAAAGACGAGATCCCACTTGTTCCATATAACAGAAAGAATTGAAGCGATATCCCATTGCGGTTTATCTTTTGTAACAAACAGTTTTGCCTGCGTGTCGCTCACCGATGTTTTTGCTTCTTCGATCCACTGTTGTGCATATTGGGATTTCAATTCACGCTCCACAAAAGGGACCAAGCCGTCTTTGAGAAGTTCCATTGCTTTGCCGACACGATCATAGTTGGTGATGGCCATTACTTGCTCCTAATGATTTTTACGTGCTTTCGATCGCCGGTATTGCGAACGACTCTTTCCATTCCTTCCATAAAAACCTGGAAACTTCTCGAACAGTTTTTTGTCTTTTCGACATGCATGGCCATCCCCATTCTGCGGGCGCCATCAATCTTTCGAAATTCCGGGACAAGTGCGCCCAACTCGAAATAAGGTCTGGAAAGGTGATCCGGATCGCGGTATTTTGCTTTGCGATTCAATCCGACCAGCTTCGGATAGTCATAAACATCAGACAGGACATCCCAAGCGCCCAGATACCAGGCTTCCAAAGTCTGGCAGGCAATACGAATCAAAACGTCAGATCGATTTTCTATTTTACAGATGTTGGAGAGCTTCTTCTTAACAGCGAGGCAATCGGCCCCATCGTTGTCGCGGATAATCACCACACGGTTCTTCCGAAACACTCTGAGCTTTCGAGGAATACTTTTCTCCAAATCCTGCTTGCCCTCATGCGTAATGCAGAGAAACTCCAAATCAGGCATAAAGCGTGGAAGAAAACCCTCCAGAAAATTCTTCATGGAGAGTTCCTCTAAAAGAAAGATCACTCTATTCATGATTTCCATGCTCCGCTGAATACCCCTTGACGCCAGAGCGCACCGGGCTTATCGCCTTCTGCAATCAGCTTTTTTAACTCTTCGCTCTCGGCGCACCGGTGAATCGTTGAGTAACCGTCTTTTTTGGACAACCAGTAGATTTCGTCAAGCGTTAAACCGTTTAAAAATTCCGGTGAATGCGTCGAGACAAACACCTGACCACCCCGGCGGGCATAATCGCGGAATTCCTCGGCCAGTTCCTGCAGCAATTCCGGATAAAGCTGATTTTCCGGCTCTTCGACAGCCAGCAAGGGAAAAGGATGCGGATCATGAAGCAAAACCAGATAAGCAAACATTTTGATCGTCCCGTCGGAGACGTAGCGGGCAATAAAAGGATCGTGAAAAGCGCCGTCCTGAAAACGCAGAACAAGCCGTCCATCCTCCGTAGGTTTCGCCTCCACTTTCTCCACGCCGGGAATGCGCCGTTTCAT
>JAJFTS010000083.1 GCA_021372815.1 Deltaproteobacteria bacterium
TTCGGATAAGTGGCGCGCACGGCTGCCACGGCCGGCAGCGTCAGGATGGCATCACCAATCCAGTTGGTGCCGCGAATCAAAATCTTATTCAGGCCTTCTCTGGGCAATTTTTTGATATTTTCAGTTTTCAATAGGTTATCCTTTTTCTTTCCCCTGACAAAGTTTTAAATTCTTTATTATAAAATCTTCGAATGATCGGGCATCCGGTTTTATTTCCATTTCCACGCGCAGGACGAAAAGTTCTTTTAAAAATTCCGGATAACCCTGAAGCCGCATGGCATCCTTTTCGGTCGTGACCAGATAATCGGCGCCGCTTTTAATAAACCCGGCCTTCAGTTCCTCCACTTCTTTTTCGCCAAACCGGTGGTGATCGGCAAAAATCTTAAAAGAAAGAAGACTGGCCTGCACAGCCAGTAAAGTTTTTTCAAACGAATCCGGGTTGGCTATTCCGCAAAAGGCGAAAACTTTTTTCCCTTTCAGCCCGGACGCCGGCTGACTCTCGCTGTAATCGCCTCTGATAATATCCTGCGGCTGATGAATGCTCCTGAAAACCGGAATTTTTTCGGCTGCAATCAACATCCTTATTTTTTCATCCGTCTTTGTCCCTTCCTCAAAACGCGTCATCAGGATGGCATCGGCACGGCGGATCTCCTGCAACGGTTCTCTAAATCTTCCCCGCGGCAGAATATAATTTTTACCCTGCAAACTCTTACCGTCCATTAAAATCAGATTAATATCTCTGAAGATTTGCCGGTGCTGCATCGCGTCATCACAAATCAGCACATTCGCTCCGAATTTATCTATAGCCGCCCGCCCGGGAATTATCCTTTTCGCCCCGGTAATAACCGGAATGCCTTTCAGGGCGTGAGCCATTAATAATGGTTCGTCTCCGGCGGTTGCACTGTCGAGCAGAATTTTATCGCCGTCCGACACAACGTTGTATCGACTTACGCTGCTGCCGCCGTAACCGCGGCTGATCACCGCCGGCTTAAAACCGTTTTTCTGAAGCATGCGGGCCAGCATAATAACGCAGGGAGTCTTGCCCGTACCGCCGACGGTGATGTTGCCGACGCTGATCACGGGACAGGCCAGTCTATCTTCCTTGAATATTTTGTGATCGTAGAGCCAGTTGCGAAAATTGATAACGCCAAGATAAAAAAAAGACAGGATGCGCGCGATGATTTTTACAGGACCGTAACCGCTTGTATTTCCATCATCATCCCATATCCTTTGCCAATCGATCATTTTTGTCATCACTTCCTTCATCTTTGAACTGCAAATTATACAGACGGAAATACTCGCCTTTTTTCCTCATCAAGGTTTCATGATCACCTTCTTCGACAATTTCTCCGTTCACCAGCACAATGATTCTGTCCGCGTTGCGGATCGTGGAAAGTCTGTGCGCAATCACCAGCGTAGTGCGTCCTTTCATCAGATTATCCAGAGCGTCCTGCACTTCCATTTCCGCTTCCGTATCCAGAGAGGATGTGGCTTCGTCCAGAATTAAAATGGGCGCGTTTTTCAGCAGAGCACGAGCAATGGAAAGGCGCTGTTTTTCTCCGCCGGAAATTTTGGTGCCCAGTTCGCCGATATTTGTGTCGTACCCTTTGGGCATTTTCATAATGAAATCATGGGCATTGGCGGCTTTAGCCGCATTGATGATTTCATGGTCGTTTTTTTCGATATCGCCGTAGGCAATATTATTGCGCACGGAATCATTAAAAAGGATCGTCTGCTGCGTAACCATGGCAATCTGACCGCGCAACGACCGCAGGGAAACATCCCGGATATCATGGCCGTCAATGGCTATTCTTCCTTCGCTGACATCATAAAATCTGGGGATCAGATTTACCAGCGATGTCTTTCCTCCGCCGCTCATGCCGACAAAAGCCAGAACTTCTCCCGCCCTGATGGAAAGATTGATTTTTTTCAATACCGGTTTTTTCTCATAGCAGAACGTTACATTCTCAATATCAATGCTGCGGTTAATCGGGGGCAGATTCACGGCGCCGGGTTGATCTTCAATATCGGGAACACGGTCAATAATACTGAACACCCTTTCCGCGCCGGCGATTCCGTTTTGAATGGTGTTATTGGAGTTGGTCAGTCTTTTGATCGGCTCATAAAGCATCAGCAGGGCCGCGAGAAAGGAAAAGAAAGTTCCCGGCGTGGAATGTCCCTTAACCACATTATAGCCGCCATAAAAAATGATGGCCCCGATGCCCAGGCCGCCCAGAAATTCCATCAACGGACTGGAAATCGCGCTGACAGAAACAGACTTCATGTTCAGTTTAAAAAGTCTCTCATTTTCCGCGGCGAATCTTTCATTTTCGTACTTTTCCATGCAAAAGGCTTTGACAATTCTGGTGCCGGAAATCGTTTCCTGCAGAATGGAGGTCAGACTGCCCATGGTTATTTGCGTTGAAGTCGCCACGCTTCTCATCTTCTTGCCGAATTTACTGATGGGATAAATTGTCAGCGGGAAAACAATCATGGCAATAAGGGCCAATCGCCAGTCCCGGTAAAAGATAACAAAAATCAAGCCAACCAGCGTAAAGGTGTCTTTCAAAAGGCTCGTTACCGCTTCGGAAACAGCAAACTGAATCGTGCTTACATCGTTAGTGATTCTGGACATTAATATTCCGGTGGGGTGCTGCGAAAAGAAAGCCAGCGATTGCTTTTGCATCTGTTCATAAAGCTTGTTGCGTAATTGATTAACAATTCTTAATCCGATAAAACTCATAATAACTGTTTGAGAGTAACTGCACACGCCCTTGATCAGATAAATCAGAATCACGGCCACGGGAAGCCACTTGAGCGTGTAAACATCTTTTTTCAAAAAGATGTCATCCAAAGCGGGCTTGATCAGAAAAGCAAGACTGGAAGTGGCCACGCCGACCACCAGCATGCACAGCATTGCGACAAGGAATTTACTTTTGTAAGGCAGAGCTAATTTTAATAAGCGTTTAAAGTTCTTCATATTGTTTTTATAACATATCCAACGCCAATTGGGCAGCCCTTATTGCGGCGCCGGGTTCTCCGAGCCGGGCTCTTATGGCTGCCAGTTCTTTTATCATTTCCTGTTTTCTTTCTCCATTTTTTAAAATAGATAGGGCCTCCCGGGCAATGCGCTCACCCCTGGCATCGGCCTGAATCAGTTCCGGCACAATGGTTTTCCCGGCGATAATATTGACCAGACCGATGTTTTTCACGTCGACGATTAATCGGCCGATGAGATAAGAAAGGAAAGATATTTTATAAACGATCACCATCGGAACATTCAGCAGGGCCGTTTCCAGCGTCGCCGTTCCCGAAGCCACCAAGGCAAGGTCGGCGCAGGATACCACCTCGTATGTCTGGCCGGAAATGACTTTTATCGGGACATCAAATCCGGAAATAATTTCCGTCACGCTTTTCTCTTCCAGCGTATCGGCTAACGGCAGAACAAACTGAATGCCGGGTAGTTCTTTTTTTAATATTTCGGCCGCCCGCAATAATTCCGGCATTAATTTTTTTACTTCCGACAGCCGGCTGCCGGGTAAGATGCCGATCGCGATTTTATCTTCGGCAAGACCGAATTTTTTTCTTGATTCCTGTTTGGAATAACTCAGCTTCACCATGTCCAGCAGGGGGTGACCGACATAATTCACCTCAAAGCCTTCGCGGCGATAAGTTTCCACTTCAAAAGGCAGGATCACCGCCATTTTATTCACCGTTTTTTTTATTTGTCCGATTCTGCCTTTGCGCCACGCCCAAACCTGCGGACTGATATAGTATAATACTTTTATCCCTTTTTTATGAGCGGCCTTGGCCAGGGGCAAATTAAAATCCGGATAGTCGATTAAAATGACCAGATCGGGCCGGCGCTCGTCCAGAGTTTTTTTCATCACGGCCATAATTTTCAAAATACGGTTTAATTTGGAAATAACCTCGGTCAGACCGACAACGGCCATTGCGGAAGCGTCGGCCAGAAGTTCCACGCCTTTTTCCCGTAATTTCTTCCCGCCGATGCCGTAAAAATTCAGCGCCGGATTAATTTTTAACATTTCGCTGACGAGATTGGCGCCATGCATATCGCCGGAGGCTTCTCCGGCAATAATCATGATGGTCTTCTTTTTCCTGGTTATCTCTTTGGTTTCCTGAACTGCTTTTCTTTCTTCAAGAGACATGATTGATTACATCGGCAATAAGCCTGATTTCTTCTCGATTCAATTCCGGGAACATCGGCAGGGAAATAACTTCCTGCGCGCATCTCTCGCTTTGCGGCAATTGCACCGGATTATGGCCTGACTTCAAAAATACCTCCTGTTGATGCAGGGGCACCGGATAATAAACAGCCGAAGCAATATCCTTCTTTTGAAGGGCATCGGCTAAAAGATCGCGGTTTGTCGTCCGAATGGTAAACTGGTGATAAACATGGTCGCAACCGTCAGCAACGACCGGTAAAATTATTCCCTGGTTGCTGATCGCTGCACAATAAGCGGCGGCGTTTTGACGGCGCGCCTCGTTGAATTTATCGATCTGTCTGAATTTAACCCGGATGATCGCGGCCTGAATTTCATCGAGGCGGCTGTTATAACCGATTTCCTGATGGTAATAACGTTTGGCGCTGCCGTGGTTGCGCAATATTTTTATCTGTTCGGCTATTTCTTTACTTTTGGTAATGACCATGCCGCCGTCCCCGTAACCCGCCAGATTCTTGCTGGGGAAAAAACTGAAACATCCGGCATCGCCGATCGTGCCGACTTTCCGGCCGTTGTATTTGGCGCCGAAAGCCTGTGCGCAATCTTCGATCACCTTAAGATTGTGCTTCCGGGCCATTTCCATAAGCGGATTCATATCGGCGGGTTGACCGAATAAATGAACAGGAATGATGGCCTTCGTTTTCGCCGTTATTTTCTCGGCAATCTGACTGCAATCAAGATTATAGGTATCGGGACAAATATCCACAAAAACCGGTGTGGCTTTTAAAAGGGCGATGACTTCCGCCGTGGCAATAAAAGTAAACGGTGTGGTAATGACCTCGTCGCCGGCTTCAATGCCGCAGGCCCGAAGCGCCAGAAGCAGGGCATCCGTGCCGTTGGCAACGCCGACGGCGTAAGGCAGATCGTGATAAGCGGCAATTTCTTCTTCCAGGGCGCTGACATTGGGTCCCAGAATAAAACGTGTTTGTTCCAGAACATCACTGACCGCGGCATCAATTTCTTTTTTGAGATTATGGTACTGTCTCTTCAAATCCACCATCGGAATCATTTTTGTATTTCCTCGGCAACTTTCATCTTTTTGATTATATCAACGGCCAACGCCAGAGATTGGCGCGCGTCTTCACCGGAGACAGACGGACGGCAACGATTCACGACGGCGTTGATATAGGAACGTATTTCTTCTTCGAGAGGATCATGGCTGCCCACCTCGACGTTATTCTGCAGTATCTGGAGTTGGCCGGCCTCGTTCTTTCCTTTTCCCAGCGATAAAATTTCCCGTTTCTGGCAATCCACGGAATGATACCCTTCCACTCCGAAGAAACGTATCTTCTGCATGGTTTTGGCGCTGATGCGGCTGGCCGTGATATTGGCTATACAACCGGAGGCAAAGGAAACACGCGCATTGGCGATATCAATCTTATCGGAAAGAATCGGCACGCCGACCGCCTCCACCCCGGTAACCGGAGAATCCACGAACTTCGCAATAATGTCCAGATCATGAATCATCAAATCCAAAATAACATCCACATCAATGCCGCGTTCAAAAAAAGGATGCAACCGGTGTGATTCAATAAAAAGAGGTTTTTTGATAACCTTTTCCAGAGCCATAATCGCGGGATTAAATCTTTCGACAAAACCGACCTGCAAAATAAGTTTTTTCTTCTGCGCCAGTTCAATCAACTCGTCGGCTTCTTCCAGAGTGGTGCAAATGGGTTTTTCTATCAGCACATCCACGCCTGCCGCCAGAAAATCTCTGGCCACCGGGTAATGATCACTTGTCGGAACGGCGATGCTCACAGCATCAACTCTATCCAGCATGGCGTGGTAATCGGTAAATGCTGCGCATTTATATATTTCTGCCGCCTTTTGCGCGCGGTCAGCAGACATGTCCGATACGGCGGCAATTTCACAATTTGCCAGTTTCTGGTATTTTTGCAGATGATAATTGCCCAAATGGCCGATTCCGACAACACCGACTTTAATCTTCTTTTTTCTCATTGCTTAATTGATTAGCGGCAAACGCCTCTTTCCGATTCTTTAATAAATTTTATAAAATGGTTCACTTCCGGCAGGTCTTCGATTTCAGCTTCCGCTTTTTTTATTGCATCTTCCAAAAGCATTTTGGACCGAAAAACAATACGATACGCTTCACTGATGGCTTTAATGGTTTTTTCAGAGAAATTTCTCCTCTTCAAACCGATCAAATTCAAGCCGAAAAGTTTGGCATGATTGCCCTGAGCAATCGTATAAGGAGGGACATCCTTCACAACAGCCGAACATCCTCCCACCATACAGTGAGCGCCGACACGGCAGAATTGATGAACGCCGGTGAGACCGCTGATAATCGCGTAATCTTCAATATGAATGTGTCCGGCCAAAGTCGCCGCATTGGACATGATAATGTTGTTGCCCAATTTGCAGTTATGAGCCACATGGCAGTACGCCATGATCAGATTGTGATCGCCCATGATCGTCACGCCGATATCAGATGTCGTCGAACGGTGAATGGTCACGAACTCCCTGATGGTGTTGAAATTGCCGATCACCACACGAGTCTTCTCACCGCCGAATTTCAGGTCCTGGGGCGGCGCTCCTATGGAACAGAATTGAAAGATATGACAGTTCTCCCCAATCTGGGTAAAATCATCTATTACCGCATGAGGACCAATGACGGTGTTTTTACCGATGATAACATCCGACCCGATGATCGCATAGGGGCCGATTTCCACGCCTTCCTCCAGTTTTGCGTCCGGAGCAATAATTGCTGTAGGATGAATTTTCATTTATTTTTCTTCCGATTTTTTATTTTTCTGGAGCTCGTCTACCTTTTTTACAAGATCTTTCAGGGTGGCTCTCATTTCGGGAAGTTTTGACCGGCAAGCCTCGACCTGAAGCCATTCTTTAAAAGGCATTTGCGCACCGCCGACAATTTCACCTGATTTTACATTTTTATGAATTTTGGAATCGGCTGCGATCATCACATGATCGCCAATCGTGATATGGCCGACAATTCCCGTTTGCCCTCCGATCAATACCCCCCTGCCCAGTTTTGTGCTGCCGGAAATACCCACCTGGGCGGTGATGGCTGAATTCTCGCCAATAACAACATTATGGGCGATCTGTACCTGATTATCAATTTTAACGTTACGCTGAATCCAGGTTTTTCCCAGAGCGGCGCGATCAATGGTCGTATTGGCACCGATCTCCACATCGTCGTCAATTTGCACAAAACCGATCTGGGGAATTTTGATGTTTTCGATGCCGGGAGAGGCAAAGCCGAATCCGTCGGCGCCAATGACCACCCCGGCGTGCAGAATCACCCGGTTCCCGATAACGCAGGAATGATAAACGGCAACATTGGCGTACAGAATCGAATCTTCTCCAATGGATGAATTCCTGCCGATGAAAACTCCGGGATAAATAACGGTCCCCCGGCCGATCTTTGCCCCTCTGCCGATAAAAGTACGGGGGAATATCGTCGCTTCGGGAGATACGACGGCTCCCTCTTCAACATGCGCTTCGGGACTTATGCCGCTTGGACCGTGCTCCAACGGATAAAAAAGCTTTAATAATTTTCCCAGGGCGACATAAGGATCAGCGACAACGATTAAATTTTTCCCTTCCGCCGTAATCTGCGGAGAAGCAAGGACAGCCGATGCTTTTGTCGTCTTCAGTTTTTTTACATACTTTTTATTGGCAACAAAGGTCAAATCACCTTCATTGGCATCTTCAATGGAGCGGATATCCCTGATCAGGACATCGCCCGCCCCAATGACAGTGCCGCCGATAAAGCCGGCTATCTCCGCAATCGTCATTTTCATCGAGTAAATCTGGTCCCGTTATTTCACTTTATTGAACTCTTCAATAACCTTCTTGCTGAATTCGTTTTCCTTTGCATAATAAGGAATCGGCATGGTGGCCACATCAATAACCAGCGTATATTTTTCTTTTTCAGCAATGGAACGAACCACTTTAATGATGCCCGGCATCAGTTTTTGAGTCATTTCCTGATCGCGTTTTTTAAGTTCTTCGTTGGTGTCATTGACCAGCAATTGATAATCCCTCATTTTCTTCTGATAGGCTGCTTCTTTTTCGCTTCGCGAACTCTGTGTCATCAAAGAACCTTGTTTTTCCAGCTCTTCTTTCATTTTTTTCAATTCCTTTTCCGCTGCTTTGATCTCCAGGGTTTCTTTTTCATAAAACTTTTTGAAATCCTCCGCCGCTTTTTTCCCGGCGTTGGAATTTTGCATTATTTCCTGGAGATTAATAAAACCGATTTTATCAGCGGCGAAAGAGCTGCCGCTCCAAGCCAGAACAAAAAAGGCGATTATTGTCATCAGGTAAATACTTTTTTTCATTTAAAGTCTCCTCTCTTTATTTTTAAGTTAAAATTATTTTTCAATTTTTTATTTCTTTTTACATGGGCATTCCGATGGTAAACTCCCAACGGCCGCTGGAGTCGTCATCCAATCCTCTGCGATCAATGATATGACCGTATTCAAGTCTTAAAGGACCCAGAGGTGAGTACCAGCGAAGCCCAACCCCTACGGATTGACACAAATCATCAAGGTAATACCTGTTGTTCCAGGAATTACCCGCATCATAGAAGGCGGCAATCTTCATGCCGGAATCTTTAATAAAGGGGAATATCAACTCGGCATTAAAGACCAGCATGCTTGTACCGCCTATGACGTTGCTTGTTCCTCCGCTTTCCGGACCGACGTAGCGGAAACCCCGCAGAGAGTTGATGCCTCCCAGAACATATCTTGTGGACACGGGAATTTCTTCATCTTTTCCGTCAATATAACCGATTCTGCCTTTCGCGCTGAAGACAACACCCAAAGGCAAAGGGAAATACGCAAATAAACTGCCGTTGTATTGGACGTATTCAGCGTCGCCCTGTAATGGTCCGCCCGCATATGTCACCGCAATACTTGCTTTTGTTCCCTTGGAGGGGAAAATATAATCGTCGGTTGTATCACGGGAAAAGGATACTGTTGCGGCGCTGATGGCTGTTGTGCCTTCTTGTCTTTTAATGCCTTCGGTCGCTGAAGATAAAACATCACTGATATCATCGACATAATACTTATAGCCTAAGTAGCCCACGATTTTTTCCCAAACAGGATAACCAAAAGTAATGCCGGCTCCCCGCGTATCCAGGTCATAATAATCATATTCTGTTTTGTACTTCCAGAAATCCAGTTTGCACCAGAGAGGAATATCAAAAAGCCACGGTTCGGTGAAAGACACATTGAAATTGTTGGACGTGGAGCCCAATGAAGCCTTCAGACTTAAAATCTGACCGTACCCGAGGAAGTTTTGCTGAGTAATCTGCGCCATCGTGATCAATTTATCACTGGCGCTGTACCCTGCGCCTACCATAAACATACCCGTGCTTTTTTCTTTGACACGGATATTAATATCCATTTTATTTTTATCCAACCCTTTTTCCGTCTGAAAATCAACTTCCTCGAAATACCGCAAACGGTTCAAATTAGCATAACTGCTTTTTAATTTACTGCTGGAATAAAGATCCCCTTCAATCACTTCCAGTTGACGACGGATAACCTTATCCCGGGTAATGTTATTGCCGGAAATATTGATATGACTGATGTAAACCGGATTGCCTTTACTGATCTGAAAATCAACGTCCACCAGTTGCTCGTTTTCTCTGGTGGTGACTTTGGGATTAACATCCGCGTTGGCGTAACCTTCGTCATTGCAGGCCTGTGTCAGGAAATCAATGTCTTTAACAATGGCTTCACGACTGTAATTATCGCCCTTTTTGAGCTTAAAAGATTTCTGCAATTCTTCTCTGGACTTTTCCAGCAAATCTCCGGAAATTTCCACTTTATCAATCTTAAATCTTTTTCCTTCCTTAATTCTGATTTTTACATAAATTCCTTTTTTGTCGGTCGTTATTTCCGGTTCGCCGAATTGAGAGTTGATAAAGCCGTTGTTGAAATAATAAGCATTTAATTTACCGATATCCTGCTTCAGTTGCTCCCGTTTGAGCAGTCCGGAATCGGTAATGAAAGAAAGGATTCCGTGTTCGGAAGTGCTCATCATGTTTTTTAATTCTTTGGAACTGAACGCCTCGTTGCCTTCGAAAGTAATCGACTTAATGTAGAGCCTGTCATTTTCTTTGATATCCAGAATAACGCGAAAATCCTTTTCGCCGTCCTGCTCGACGGTGTCTTTTATTTCCGCATTATAATAACCTTTATTGTCATAAAGGACTTTTATCTTTTGTATGTCTGTTTTAAGTTGCTCCTGATTAAGATTTTGCCTGGTTTTTATGGTCAAAGTTTCCAGGATGTCTTCTTTACTTAAAGCTTTATTGCCATTGATGCGAATTTCGGAAACAAGTCCTTTCTCCTGCACGGTGAAAGTGATGATCTTCCCTTCCGGCGTGGATGTTGCCTCTGCCATGACATCAAGGAAAAATCCCATTTTAAAAATCGTCTTAATATCCTCCGCGACATCGGCATCGGAAAAGATGCCGCCTTTCTTGCTTTTGATTTTCGTAATGATCGCCGGGGAATTTATCTTCCGGTTGCCCTGAATTTCAACGGCAGCGATTTTCTGAACCAACCCGGCGCCGCTGAGAATTCCCGTTTTTAACTGTGCGGCCACGGCGCCGATATTGGCCAAACCTTTTCCCTGCGCGGAAGCGGTGGACAAAAGCTTCCCCTTTCCCACATCAATTATTTTGGCATCAATATTCAAAGATTCGCCGAATTGAGTCAGATTACCCATAATCAAAATGTCGGCACCCGCTGATTTTGCGTGATTGATCGCTTTCTCTTCGTCAATTTTGACGTAATTTTTCAGAAATTCATCAGCCGGAATAATTTCTACATTTTTTTCTTTCTTCAATTCCTCCGACAAATTTTTATAACAGGACTCACGGATAGAATTTTTATCCTGATTGCTGTAAATTTCGAAAGGCATCACGATGATTTTCTTCACTTCCTCGGAGTGCCCCTGGGGAACAAGAAAAATAATGATAAAGGCCAATATAAGAAATATATTACATGCTAATTTATTGATATTCATAAACCTTCCCGTCACGCAGAATAATTCTTTCGGACATCCTTTCTGCAAGTAATTTGTTATGAGTTACTGTAATAAGAGTAATTTTCTTAGCCACATTCAAATTGATCAGAATGTCTTCTATCTTTTTTCCTGTTTCCGTGTCAAGATTTCCGGTCGGTTCATCCACCAGCAATATTCCCGGTTCCATGATCAAAGCACGGGCAATGGCCACTCTTTGTTGTTCGCCGCCGGATAATTCTCCCGGCTTGTGCCGGATTCTATTTTCTAATCCAACTTCTTTCAGTAATTTGCAAGCTTTTTCTCCAGCCTGTTTTTTTTGCATACCGCCGATCAAAGCCGGCATCATCGTGTTTTCCAGAGCATTAAATTCCGGCAACAGATTATTAAACTGGAAAACAAATCCGATGTTCGAATTACGAAAAGAAGCTCTTTTCCTTTCCCCCCATTCAAAAACATTGCGACCATCGATCAGAAGACTTCCTCCCGTTGGATGGTCCAGCATCCCCATAATATGAATGAGAGTGCTTTTACCGGCGCCGGAAGCCCCTAGAACGGCCAGTGATTTTCCTTTTTCTATTTTCAGGCTCAGACCGCGCAAGACTTCAATTTTATTTTCGTCTTTGATAAATGTCTTTGATAAATTTTCCAGTTCAATCATAAGGCCTTAACCGGCTTTTAAATTTTATTCATACCTCAGGGCTTCGGCGGGATCTGTTTTTGAAGCTCTGAACGATGGATAAATTGTTGATAAAAAGCAAATCAGCAAAGTAACGACAACAATGATTAAAACGTCGCCGTAGTTTACTTTGGAAGGAATCTCACTTAAATAGTAGACATCCCCCGGCAAAAACTTAAAGTGAAAAATCTTTTCCACAAACAGCGACACCGCTTGTAAATTTAAGGCGATAGCGATTCCGGCAATACACCCCAATAAAGTCCCGATAACGCCTATAATCATCCCCTGATAAATGAATATTTTCATAATGCTCTGGGAAGTCGCTCCCATGGATTTCAAAATAGCAATATCCTTGTTTTTTTCCATGACGATCATGATCAGCGCGCTGATGATATTAAAAGCGGCGACAAGAACGACTAAGCTCAGAATAATGAACATCACTCTTTTTTCCAGCTTGAGAGCGGAAAACAGATTTTTATTCATCTGCATCCAATTTTGCGCCCAGAATGGAAAGCCCAGTTCGTTTTGAATTTTCCGGGCAATGACATCAGCCTTGTAAATATCATTAACTTTGATATCAATTCCCGTAACGGTATCTCCCATTTGTAAAAATTTCTGACAGCCTTCTAAAGACAAATAAGCCAGCGTCGAATCGTACTCGTAAAATCCGGATTCAAATATCCCGACGACG
Source organism: Deltaproteobacteria bacterium (assembly GCA_021372815.1). Taxonomy (GTDB): domain Bacteria; phylum Desulfobacterota; class Syntrophia; order Syntrophales; family Smithellaceae; genus Smithella. Next base: position 12,632 of record JAJFTS010000083.1, read on the forward strand.
ACAAATTTGCCCATGCGGGGAATCATGCCCATGGGCGTGGCAATACTCGTCGGAGAAATAATGGTTATGGTATCGTAAAGAAAAATCCCCATGTTCCTGGCCATTTCTTTGCCGATAACAATGCCTGTCGGCGGTGCCTTTTCGTTTTGACTGTAATTCAATGCAACTTTCGGGGGAATTTTATTGAGATATTCAAGATTGCCTTCCCTGATTTTTCCCAGATTAATCACTTTAAAAGCGCTTTGGGTATCCAGGGCGCGAATGACCACGCCGGTAACGCCGTTGCCGTTGCGAATCATCGCCTGACTGTAAATAAACGGCGTAGAAGCGACGACGCCTTCTATGCCGGAAATTCTCTCGCGAACCTGCTGATAATTTTTCATGGGACCGGTCATGTCGGTCGTTAATTCGATGTGAGACTTGATGCCCAGTATTTTCGTGCGTAAATCTTCTTCAAACCCGTTCATCACCGCCAGCACGATGATCAAAGCCGCCACGCCCAGAAAAATACCGAAGACCGATATAAAAGTGATTACGGAAACGAATACCTGTTTACGTTTCGCTCTTAAGTAACGTCTGCTTATAAAAAGTTCGTAAGGCATCAAAATATTATATTCTATTGCTTAGGGAAAATCCTGTTATGAAAATTTTATCAAATCGCCACTTTATTCCTGTTTCGTTCTCAGCAGCGGGAATAAAATAACATCTCTAATGGAAGCGCAATCGGTGAAAAGCATTACCAGACGGTCAATGCCGATACCTTCTCCGGCGGTAGGCGGCATGGCGTATTCCAAAGCGCGGATATAATCTTCGTCCATTTCATGAGCTTCCTCGTCGCCGGCTTCCCGTTCATGCAATTGTTGCAGAAACCTCTCCTTCTGATCGGAAGGATCGTTTAATTCCGAAAAGGCGTTGGCAATCTCTCTGCCATAAATATACAGTTCAAACCGATCGGTAAGGTCAGGATCATTTTTTGACCTTCTGGAAAGCGGCGATATGACCACCGGATAATGGGTCACAAATGTCGGTTGAATGAGTTTTTCTTCCACCACTTCATCGAAAATGGCCATTAAAATCTTTCCCAGGGGATCATTATCATTCACCTTGCATCCGACTTTGCGGGCAAAAGATAAAGCCATGGTTTGATCTTCCACTTCAGCCGGCCCCATGCCCGCTAATTGCACAAGCGCTTCTTTGACGGAAATCCGACGCCAGGGCGGCGTCAAATCAATTTCGGCGTCCTGATATTTGAATTTCAGCCCGCCGAATATATTTTTGGCCAAATAGGCGAATAATTTCTCGGTAAAAGACATCAAATCTTCATAAGTGCCGTAGGACTGGTAAAATTCCATCATAGTAAATTCCGGATTATGAAAAGTGGAAATGCCCTCATTGCGGAAGTTTCTGTTGATTTCGTAAACTCTTTCCAACCCGCCGGTCACCAGTCTTTTTAAATAAAGCTCCGGAGCAATCCGCAGGTAGAAATCCATGTCCAGAGCGTTATGATGAGTTTTAAAAGGCCGGGCAGCGGCACCTCCCGCCCGGGGCTGCATCATCGGAGTTTCCACCTCCAGAAAATCATGCTCATCCATAAATTGCCGGATCAGTTTAATAATACGGCTGCGTTTGTAAAAAGTTTCTTTGACTTTAGGATTGGCAATCAAATCAAGATATCTCTGGCGATATCTTGTTTCAACATCGGTAAGACCATGCCACTTTTCCGGCAGGGGCCGTATCGACTTGGACAGCAGAATTAATTTTTGTGCTTCGATGGTCAGTTCATTGGTTTTCGTGCGAAACAATTTTCCGGCAATATAAATAATATCGCCAACATCCAGTTTTTTAAAAATAAAATAGTCTTCGGCGCTTAAAACATTTTTACCCAGGTAGCCCTGAATCTGTCCCTTATAATCCTGAATTTTGACAAAGGCGGCTTTACCGAAATTCCGCACAGCCATCAGGCGTCCGGCGATAGAAAAAGTATCTTTTAAATTTTCCAGAGCTTCGTTATCTAAAGAGCCGAACTTTGCCGATATTTCTGCCGTTGTGTTTTGAGGTTTGATGTCATTGGGATATAAATCAACACCCGCCGCTTTCAGATCGGATATTTTTTCCCGACGGATATTCAAAAGTTCATTATCTTCCATAATTTCTCCAATTTCATAAAGTTTGTTTAACTATATTTTTTTGGTCAAATAGTCAAGTATGATGATTATTAACCAATTTAAATTAATACATAATATTTATTAAAATTTACCACGCAAAATTAGTTTGCCACAAATCACATAATAATGTTATTGAGAGTCAGGACATGTCAAAAGGAGGGAATGGTATGGTTAATAAGGTAATGCTGATTGGGCGGTTGGGCAAAGATCCGGAGGTGCGTTACACTCCAGACGGCACAATGGTCACAAATTTTAACTTAGCGACCGATGAACAAAGAAAAGACAAAAACGGAGAAAAAATCCAGAGGACAGAATGGCATAAAATAGTTACCTGGGGGAAACTGGCTGAAATATGCGGGAATTACCTTGTTAAGGGCAAGCTTGTTTTCGTTGAGGGACGCATTCAAACCCGTTCCTGGGAAGACAAGGACGGGATTAAACGTTACACGACGGAAATAATCGCTTCCAATATGCAAATGCTTGATTCCAAAGGGCAAAACAAAACGGGCGACTCTTCTTTTGACGCCGATGCTGCAAGCATCAATGATGGCAACGCTCCGCTGGATGACGTTCCATTTTAAAACACCAAAATTTTGTGTTCAGTTTTTAATCATACGTTTCAATAATACTGCTTGCGCAAAAACAACAATTCAATGAATTGTTGTTTTTGCGGATCAAACTTATTTTTTCTCTTCGTCTTTCTTTGATGACTGATCAGTGATTTCGTTAGGTTCGTTCATGGATTTCTTAAAATTTTTAATCCCCCGCCCCAGCGCTGAACCAATTTCCGGTAATTTCCCCACACCAAAAATAATAAGTATAATTACCAAGATGATCAGTAATTCCGGCAATCCTATTCCAAACATAATGTTACCTCTTTAATTTGTTGTGATTAAATTCAAGGTAATCGCAAATGGACTACCTCTCCCCCTTTTCCCAGAGTCTCTATATCTTTTCCTCTAAATTTTATCTTAATTCCGCCCGCGTTGCCAATATCAATTTCAAAAGTCTTCGCTTTGTGCTCGAATTTTTCCCCCGGTTTCAACAAAACCTGAAACGACGGATTCTGGTCCGCTTTTACGCGCAGCCACGTCTCTTCTACCGCTCGGATAACGAGAAGACCGGCGTCTTGATCATTCACGTTCTGTACATTAAAATTTTGCGGCACGGTCTTCCGGGACAAAACCGTTTCCTTCGTCACATTGCCCGAAGAAAAACTTTTCTCCTCCAGCGGCAATGGTTTGCTGCTTTCTTTCGCATCAACAACGGACGTCGTATTACTCTGCTGTGTCATTGAATTACTTACATTAACATTATCTCCGTTGTTTTCCTGCACATCATTTTTGCTGATTCCTGCCGGGTTAACTACATCTGAAGCTGTTTCATGCTGCCTGGAAATCAACCATTGCGCAACAATAACAACGATTAAAATAAAAGCAATAACCAAATAAGTTTTCTTGCGGCTGACTCCGGAGGAGAGTTTTTCTACCTCCACATTTTCTGCTGGTTGCGTCTGCTCTTTTTGCGCATTAAGATAACCTTCGTATTCCTTCATGACCGTTTCACTGTCAACGCCTAAAGCCTGAGCATAAATTTTTATGAAGTTTTTCGCGTAAACAGGAACCGGAAGCAAGTCAAATTCTTTATTCTCTATCGCTTGCAGATATACAACTCTGACGCGTGTTTTACTGAATAAATCTTCCAGAGAAAGACCCAGTTCTTCTCTTCTTTTTTTCAAATCCTGCGAGCTATCGCCCGTCGTTTTTTCCATAAACATATAAAACCACAAATTATGG
>JAJFTS010000086.1 GCA_021372815.1 Deltaproteobacteria bacterium
ATTGCCGAAGATGGCAAGGTCATTTTTGACGGACTCACGAAAAGCGTCGGTATTATCGCCATCGACCGTCACGGCAACGAATCCAAACCCTATAATCTGGAATAATTATGGCCAAGGCAAAAAGAATCAAGACCGTCGAAAAACTGAACCTCTCCGAGCATACGCTGGATGTTAATCTGCGCAAATGCAGCTACGACAAGTTCCGCTTTGCCGATATTGAAGAATATGTCCGCGCGGTGACCGGCGGGCGCGAGTATCAGTATGATGCTATCAAGACCACGATGATTTATCTCTGGGGCGGCGGATATAAAAATGTCGCCGCTCTGGCTAAGGAAAACTTTGTCCGCAAAGAGCACATCCGGGAGCGGTTCGGCTCCGTTGAAATGATGCTGGGACACTTGCCGCTGGCCGACCGACTTTCCGGCGTCGTCCACATGGCCACCGGCACGGGAAAATCATACGTCATTTACGCCGTGGCTTATCTTTCCGTCGTGATGGGACTCACCAAGCGGGTGTTGGTGCTGGGGCCGTCATCCACGATTATTGAAGAAGGCCTGCGCGATAAGTTTGAAGATTTTATGAACCGCAAAGCCTGGAATGACCTGCTGCCCAAAGAATATTCGGGCAAAGCCATCGATCTTTTGACCAATAATGATGCCATTCCCGACGGCAGCATCACGATTGAAAACATCAACGCCATTTACACTGTGGGCGGCATCCGCGATACGCTTTTCAAAAACACCAAAGAAGTGCTGGTGCTGGGCGATGAAATCCATCATGCCTATTCGCACCTGAACTTCAACGCCATCCGTCACGCGCTGGAACTGGATCAGGAAGTTGAAGAGGACAAGGGAAAAGCATCGGAAGAAAAAGCTGAACGGCTCTGGATGCAGTTCTTAAAAAAGAACAAGGAAATTACCCGCCACATCGGTTTTACCGGCACACCCTACAATCAGGACGATTATTTTGCTGATGTGATTTTCGATTACAATATCCGCACCGCGATCAATGAAAAATACATCAAAGACGTCAATCCCATCATCAACGTGGAAACGGATCATGGGGAAATGGAATGGACAACGGATAAGCGGTTTGCCGTGGTCCTGCAAAAGCACATCGAAAATGCCGAAAAGTATGCCTATAAAAGAAAAGGCAGGCGTCAGGTCAAGCCTATCACGGTTTTCTATTGCCCGACACAGGCCAACGCCAAAACACGCTCAGAAGAGTTCATTCGCTTTCTGGCCAAATGGGAGAAAGAGGAAAACGGTGTTCAAGGAACTGAATCGGAACTCGACCAGATGGTACGGGCCAGGGTGATTTGCGTCATTAGCAATGTATCTTCATCAGAGTATAAAAATGAGTTGGACAATATTGAAGAAACAAACCCGGATAAAGTGGGAGGCAAGGTCGATTTTATCTTTTCCGTGGGCAAGCTTTTGGAAGGCTGGGACGTGGACAACGTCTTTCAGATCGTTCCGATGGAAGAGCGCATTTTTAATTCCAAATTGTTGATCTCTCAGGTGCTGGGGCGCGGCTTGCGCATTCCGCGCCAGGTTTTGGCGCTCGATATTCAGACGACCTATCCGATGCTGACGGTGACCAATCATGAAAAATTCGCCAATCACATCCGCGAGCTGATGGATGCGGTGACCAATGCCGATATGTATATCACCTCGGAGCCGCTCAAAAAGCTGCCCGATGAAAACTGGCGGGGCCGTTACCACTTTACGGTTTTTAACCTGAATTATCTGGCCGGCGCCAGACTCGAAGACATCCCGCCGGAAGAAAACGCGCCGCTGCCCATGCGCGAGCTGATCCTGACCAAATACAGCGTTGACGAAAACGTGACGATTGAACGCATCAAGGGCACGGACAAATATGTCTTGCGGCAGAAAACCTTTACGGTCGATAGCGTGGTTGACGAGCGTCACCGCCGCTTTAAGCTACGCGAATTCGAAGGCATTCATTTTGATTTCGGGGCCGGCGCTCATGATCGGTGTCCCGAAGAGGAAGAAATTCGTGATGCCATTCTTGCGGCGATGGAGAAAGCGGGCATTGCGCATGACGGCCTCACGGATGACAACAAAAAGCAGATTGAGCTCTACTTTAATCAGTTCCTGCCGCGCGGCACGAAAAGGCGCGTCTTTGAAAATATAACGGGCGATCTGTCGCCCGCCGTTACTGCGGATCTGGAGAGAGGATCGCTCCGCATCGGCGAGCTGGAACGTGACGCCACGGCGTTCATCAGTGAATCCTACGATGAAGAGCTTGATGACCGCTCCAAATTGCTCATCAAGTATTTGATGGCGACGCGAAAGCCCAAAGTTCAGCCGGACGGCCAGCAAGAACTGAGCTTTATCGATTCCACGGGCCTGCTTGCCAAACACAGCGAATATGTCCGCCCGATTCTGGCCAATGACGACCGGCCGCCGTATATCGTGAACCCGTCCGTTTTGAAATCGCCGCAAAGCGCCGTGCTGGTTTCCCATTACCCCGAAAAGGAATTTGTTTTTCGTTTGCTGGAACATGAACAGTATCTGGATGCCTGGATCAAAGCGCCCGATAAAGGTTTTTACTCTATTGATTATGAATATTGGCGCGGCGGCAAAGACCGCGTCCGCCACGGGTTCAACCCCGACTTTTTCATTAAGATCGATCTGGATGCCTATATTGCGCTATTGAAAAGAAAAAACGAAACCGGCCACCTGGACGCACTGAGAGATTTGCAGGACAAGGGGTATGAAACGCTGATTCGCGTTGTGGAAATAAAATCCGATGACGATGATGATGAAGCCACACCGGCCAAAGCCGAATGGGCTACAAGACATTTTGCAGCGGTCAATGCGAAATTACTGGAGCCTTTGCCGGGAAACTTCCCATCAGAACACAGAAACAATGTAAAGCAATTCTACACCTTCGATCTTCTCAAGCCGGCAGGCTATGTGAAATGGTTTGATGATCTGCGGGCGGGAAAGATAACATATTGAAAATCTACATTCTTTAAAATAAATGCGCTTGGAGAGAAAAAATATGAGCAAAGTAATTATCAGACCTGCTTCTTTAGTAAAACAAGGCGACCTTACACTTTACGCAACATCATTAAGAGTATCTGATCTATTAATCCCAAATTTTTATAGTATAGAGAGACTTGATCCTGAAAATGCTTGTGAGAAAGGTTATCAAAGATTGTTGAACAAGTCGCGAGCAAAGAAACTTGCTGACTATATTGTTGCGGGTCAAGAAACAAAAGATGCTTTTTTGCCAACCAGCATTTTTATTGCAACGGATAAAAGTATTCCTTTTCATCCGAGTAACAACACCATTGAAATAAATATAGATGAGATAGGTCCCTTCAATGTTGTTGATGGACAACATCGTGTTGAAGGCTTAAAAATGGCCGCCGAGAAAGACCCTCGCGTTTTGGAATTTGAAGTATCCGTTAATATAGCAATTAATCTATCGGTGATTGCGCAAATGTGTCACTTCCTTATTGTGAATACCACACAGAAAAGTGTGGAAGAGGGGGTTGCCCAGAGAATCCGAGCGAGATTAACGATGGCAATGGGCGTAGATGAAACACCAAACTTACCAAAATGGATTCTCAATTCAGTTCAAAAAGGTGAAGATGAAAAGGCGCTCCAGTATGTGGATTATCTAAACAACGACAAAGACAGCCCTTGGCAAAACAAAGTGCGAATGGCTAATGACGAGAATAGCGAAGGGAGCATTAATCAAAAGAGTTTTGTGAAGGCAATTAAAAAGTACATCTTAGTTGCAAACAATCCCATCTTGAGTACAGAGAAGGAAGACAAGCAGCACAAGATATTTTTGAACTACTGGAAGGCTATTACCAACATTCTTGGGGATACTGAACCAACGGTATTATTCAAGTACAATGGTGTTGAATTATTCTGTAAATTCTGCGTGCCATTTTACAATAAAATGGTGAACATGCCTGATTACAAAGTCGCAACAATGCAAGCTTTACTGGAAAAAGTGTTTGAAAATGTTGAAGGTGACGCAGCAGGTGTCGGGCATACAGATTTTTGGGTGAAAAGTGGCACAGCCAGTGGTTTGAATACGGGCGCGCTGAGCAAAATCAATAGTGAAATGGTAAAAGCGTTGCACAAGAAAACTGATAGTAAAACAGAAGGCGAAAAAGAAGTATGAAAATTGCAGATCTAATTCCTCTGCCAAAAGATAAAGTACATTTTAAGCTTTCGTCCTTTAAATTAGTGCCGAAAGAGACCGGCTGCTATGTGCTTACCACTTTTGACAATGATATTCTTTATATCGGACTTTCGGATGATTTGTTCACTCGATTCCAGCAGCACCTTGACAATCCAGATAAAACAAATCCAACAGAAGAAGGAAAAGTAATTTGGTTCTACTACATGATTTACGACGCAAAAAACTTACCCAAGCTTGAAAGAACCTGGTTAAATCAATTTTCGAATATACATGGCAGGCGTCCAATACTTAATAAGGCAGATTCACCAATTAGCTGAGGATAATAATGGGAGGGCAACAGATGAAAAACGTGGAAATGAAACTGGACGGCGATATCCTGACGATTAAGGTTGATGTGACCAAAGAGTTCGGCCCGTCATCATCAGGAAAGACCATTATCATTGCATCAACGGAAGGAAATATTTCTATCCCTGAGAAGGATGAAATCAAGATAGGGTTGAATGTTTATAGAAAGAAACCAGTGGCGGTATAAAATGTTCCGAATATCCAAGTTGGGGATTATCCCTGATTGAAGGTATCCTGAAATCGACGGACGACATCAATAATTTCATCAAAACCCGGCACTTTTCCGTAGAACATCTCCTGTTTCATGCCGGCGTAATCCGAGCGCCAGTCCGGCAATTGGGCATTGGGCGGAACCAAACGCAGTTGACCCGGTGTCAGGGTTGAGTAGTCCACCCAGGTGTATCGGAAAAAGACTTTACGATGGCAGGCGATGCGGAAAAACAGGTCACGATCTGCTGCGGCATCGTCTGCAATTCCGGCCTGGATCAGCCGGTAAAGATCATAATAGTGACGGGCCATATATTCTTTGCGGCGTTTTCCGTCAGGCGGCCGAAAGGTTTCCTCATGCAGCAGCATGGCCTTTTCCCAGAAAGTACGTTTAGGCATAACCGCGCGCACGGCTATATTTGATTCTGACAGCAAAGCGGAAAAAGCATCGCTGATGTAAGGATGAATATTTATGGTTTCCGCCGGTTCGGTGTCGGAACGGGCGCCCATCTCTATTTTTACCGCCCGCCGCAGATATACGGCCTGTTCCGGGTAGGCAGTCGGATAGAAAAATAACAGGGTCTGACTGTCCGGATCATCCGGATCTTTAATCAATTCCCAGGCAAGTCCAGGCGGGATATCGGCATTAATAGCATCATGCAACGCAGGTTGAATGGTTTTTTCTATACATTTCTGACAGGCGATGCGTAGGGCATCAAGACGATTTCTTGTCTGTTTCCTGCTGGGGGCGGCTTCAGGTGCATTGCTGCCGTCAAACCCGAGTGCGCCGCGATTGATGACAATGTCGATATCCTCTGAAAACCGCTCGATAAGTTTCCAGCATTTGGAAAGCGACGTTCCGCCTTTGAATGTCAATTGTTTGCCCCATACAGGCAGTCGGAAAAGTTTGTCAATAATCCAGCAGACCCAGAAGTCCTTTTCCACTGTCACTTCCGCCATGTTTAATTGAATAGCCGTTTGATTGCACACCAGGCGTCGGCGTTCTTCCCCCATCTCTATGAATTCTTTCACGCAGAGGCCTCCTTGCCTGCCAGTTTGCGAAATATGTCCGCGATCCAGGCGGGGGCATGACGAATGTCTTTCATCAGTTGGGCTTTGGCATTTGCATCAAGGCTGCGATCAAGTATGGCAATGATCTGGTCGTCCACGTGCCTCTGACCCAGATGCCGGAGGGCCTGGATCAAAAGCCCGCTGGTCTTGCCCGCAGTGGCCATGTTTCGCGGCGTAGTCCGCTTCAGCGTAATCTCCATGTTGCCGACCTTTACCGTTCGGGAAAGACCGTCCGTCAAATAGACGACCTTCATCGGCACCTGCGTGGAGAGTCTGAGCAGGTTTGCGGCATAAGCGCCTGTCGGCTGTATTCGCGTGGCATCCCGACCCGTCAGAGCTTTTGCGATGTTATCGATTGAGGGATGCAATAGTCCCAACTGAGGATCAACTTTGGGGTAGTCATAAAGACCGCGTGCCAACTGGCGTATCATTCCTGCCTGCTTGTACCGTTTCAGGGCTGACGCGATGGCGTTACGGCTGCCAAGGTCCTTGAAATGGTCCGGCGTGAATACCCAACCCCTTCCATGACCGTTGATCCTGCTAATTATTTGATTATCAGTCGTTTTCACTGTATTCATCGTGCTTCACCTGACACAAATATACATCTTTTTTTGTGTCAGCACTATATACCGTTTAGTACGCTATGTCGATTCATTTCAGCAGGGTAATGGGGAGCAGGGCTGGAAGTAATTGTTTCCAGGAATATTGTGGGCAGGCACAATTAATGTTTTTATCGTCCGCCATTCCCCGTCAGTCCTGCACTTACGATGCTTAATCCAATATTATCAAAATAACACCGATCACCCAGACAACCATTTTTTATTCTCCCCGCTATATTCTTTCTCCCCAACCCCCTGTAATACTCCACAATTTTTGATCTTTTCCGGCCATTTGATTACCCTTCCCGCCAACACGAGGAGGGGTTTTTTATGGTGCATATCGTCCCGGAAAGCGGCTTTGCCCGAGCATATCTGATCTGTGAAGGCAAAAATATCATGGCCGTCGATGTGGGCAGCATCGGCGCGGCACAAGAGATCGAAGCCTATTGCGCCGACGTTCTGCTGACATCCACCGAGGCCATCCGCTTTATCGTCGCTACGCACTTTCACACCGATCACATCGGCGGCATCGGAACCCTGCTGCGAAAATGTTCCCCGGAAACGCAGGTTTTGTTTCATCCTCTGGTGCGAGAGTATCTTGCCGGAAACCGGGAGCTTCCAGCGATGAAAAACTGGATAAGCGGCCTGTTGCCCACCGTTGTCGCCAGCCTGCCCAACCTGAAGAATCTCGCCGATTTCACCCCAGAGACACTTTCCGGCATTCCCGTCATGGGGATAGATGGCCTCTCTCATCTTCCTTATGAAGCATCCATCCGCTATTTCGAAGCCGGACGTCTTCCGCGTTATCCGCTCGGTTTTGGCCCTTCGGCAAGCTCAGGGCACCGCGATTGGGAAGT
>JAJFTS010000087.1 GCA_021372815.1 Deltaproteobacteria bacterium
GTGTCCATTGCCAGTTGGACGACAGCGCTGAAAGTTACAGTTCCTTTTTTAAAAGACGTAAATTTTAAAATAACCATGGATTTTTGAATAAATGACCATAAAATAGATATAATTCCCATCATAACGGCGATGATGATCAGAAGCCCTCTCTTGTATTTTTTCAGATAAATCTCTCCCCATCCCGGGAAAAGCAGAGCGTTAAACAATGCCGCTTTGGTTGCCATATTCATATTTTTTTGCTCCCATTATCGTTCAAGAAACAATATTTGCATCTTTAATTTTTAGTTGAATATCCGGAGAACCATTCCATTTATTAATTTGCGGTGTGAAAACGACGTCAAAGTTGGAGCCGTTAAGAACGGTCTGATATCTGCCCATGTTGAACCAGATGGCGTCCCGGGAAGAGCCGTTGCCGTTAATCCATATTTTCAGGTGGTTGTTGCCTACAACAATGGTAGAAATAGCTTTAACATTGCGGACGCAAAGCAGCGGTTCCGGATTATTGCTGCCGAAGGGAGCGAGCATTTCTATCTGGCTCATTAATTCCGGGTTTATATCTTCCAGGGAACATTCCGAATCAATCGACATCTGAGAAGCGATTTCAGAAACCTGAGAATCATCACCGGCAATCTGATCCAACAGGCCGGTGAATTCATCGATATTTTCTTCTTTGATGGATATGCCGGCCGCATGATAATGTCCGCCGAAAGAAAGCAGAAGATGCGAACACTGCTGAATTCCCTTATAAATGTTAAAGCCGGAAACGCTGCGTCCCGAACCTTTTCCCACACCATTGTTCAGGCTGATGATGAATGCGGGACGGTTGAAAAGTTCAACCAGACGCGAGGCGACGATGCCGATTATTCCCGGATGCCATTTGTCGGAGGCGAAAACCAGTGAGTTCATTTTTTCGACGGATGTATTATTGCTGATAATTTCCAAAATGTCATTTAAGATTTTCTTTTCCATTAATTGCCGGTGACGATTGTATGAATCCAGCTTTTCGGCCAGTATGCGGGCTTCGGACAAATCATCGGTCAAGAGCAGCTTTACGGCTTCCGACGGGGAAGCGATGCGTCCGGCGGCATTGATGCGGGGAATCAATGAAAAGGACGCTTTAAAAGAATCGATGGTTTGATTATCAACGCCGCACACTTCCTTGAGGGCTTTGATTCCGGGGCGTTGACCTTCAGAGATCAATTCCAGACCGATTTTTGTGAAAATTCTGTTTTCATCGGTCAGAGGCGCGATGTCGCCGATAGTTCCCAGAGTGACAATATCCAGATATTCTTTCAAATTGGGATAGTTATTATTTTTCCAGAATCCTTCCTTGTTCAAGGTGCCGCGCAGGGCGATAATAAAGTTAAAGGCGATGCCCACACCGGCAAGTCCTTTAAAAGGAAACGCGCAGTCATCGCGATTCGGATTTATGGAAGCAACCGCCGGAGGCAGGGGGCCGGATATCTCATGATGATCAAGGACAATGGTATCAATTCCCAGAGATTGGGCGTAGGTAATTTCCTCGATATCGGAAATGCCGCAGTCGACCGTAATAATCAGTTTGACGTTATCTTTTTTGAACCTCTCGATGGCCGGAATTTTCAGACCGTATCCTTCCTGGATTCTGTCCGGAATGTAATAATCTATGTGAGGGGTTACTTCTTTGATGAATTTATAAAGGATGACGACGGAAGTTATTCCGTCGGCGTCATAATCGCCGTAGATAATAATTTTTTCATTATCTTGAATTGCTTTCAGCAGGCGCGAAAGCCCCTTTTTTATATCTTTCAATAAAAAGGGGTTGTGTAAATCATTGAGCGACGGATAGAGATAACGACGCGCAGCATCAGTATCCCGGATGCCTCTGTTAACAAGAATTTGAGAGATAATCGGATGAATTCCAAATTCCTTGCCCAAAAACGCTTCCGTTTCTTTATTGTCTGATGTCTCTATTTTCCATTTTGATAGCGGCAATGGCCTGTTTGTTGTCATTATAATGCTTTCGTTTCTGATTTTTTTTATAATATCAATGTATTGTCCGGTGTCAAGTATTTGCTGCTATTTTTCAAAAATGAAGTTTTTTATTGATGATTCATGTTTTTGAAGTTGAATGGCGAATTTTTTGAATTCATCAATATCCTGCAAACCGATTAATTGATCATCATTTTTTGATTCCAGATAAACATGAAAGACAGAACCTTTAAAATCGTATTTTTCTTTTCTAACCCGAAAAGGTTTTTCAAAGGAATAATTTTGAGGCAACCTTTTGATTTTAAAACCGGGAGGGAATCGATAGGAACTGCTTTCTTCCGCATACATTGACTGTGTAAGATTTATCGGATACTGACGGTTGCCCGCAGCGGTGATATCCCTGTAGGAGTCAAAAGCGACGATGTTGGATAAAACCATGGTTTCTTCATCCAGGACCTGGGCAAGATTTTTTAAAGTACCCTTTAGCTTAATAACAAAAGGTTCCTTTGTGTTGGTGAAACTGCCGAGCTGAAGTTCTTTGACTTCGATCCCCCGGTTTTCAAAAACTTTTTTTCTCTGTTCCGGAGGTGAATATTTAAAAGAATATCTGACCGCTTCGGCTGCTTTCCCGAAAAATTCATATTTGTAATCGATGTCCGCATTGCCTTCTTTGTTAATATTGTATTTTATGTCTGAATGATAATAATCTTTTTTATCATTCAATGCCGGCGTTGTAATAAAACGGTAAGAGCCGTCATCGTTTATCAGAAAAACTTTGGTGGGAAGCACGAAAGGAGGCGAATCATAGGCGGCGGTTTCATTTGTTCCGTCCAGCCAGAAATATTTATCTCTCAACGAAACAACGGCGATAATGTGATTGAAAGCATTCAATGACGGAATGGACTCATCAAAATATTTACCGTTGGAAGGCACCAGCGCCGGTTTCCCCTCAATGCCGGCAATTTTGAGCATGGTCAGAAGAAGAACGGTTTTGTCTTTACAGTCGCCGTATCGTTTTTTGAATACGTCGGATGCCTGGTGAGGTTTATGCGTGTGAGGTCCCAGAATAACGGCGATATATCTGATATTCTGGGAAACAAAATTAAAAATGGCGTTTATTTTGTCTTCATCCGTTTTTTTATCGGCAATCAGATTTTTTGTAAAACGTTCCAGTTCATCATCCGATTTCATTTGCTCTTTAATGAGATTGATATACCATTTGGAAATTACATTCCAGTCGTGGAGCGTCCAAAAAGAAAGTTGAGGATACGTTTCGCGGTCGTAAAGAGAAGGCATTCGCGATTCCGGTATGATTTCTTTTTGCTTGGTGTTTACAAAAATATATCTTTTCTTTTTTCCGTCGGCAATAATGCGGGGAGTAATGTCGGTTTTAAATTTTTTGTATTTCAACTCTATATCTTGAGGCAAAACTATTTCCGCTATATCTTCTTCGATAGGGAAGAGATTCCGGCAGAAGAAGGTATCGGCGTAGTCCATGGCCAGAACGGGTTTTAAATTTTTTATTTCATAGGCGAACTCGATGATACAGCCGTCTTCCACCGCCGGCATCGTAAATTTTTTCACTTTTAGATCCGTGTAAAAATCGTAACCGGCGTATTCCGAGGAATCGTGAATATCATCGCTGTCCAGGGGGATGATTTTCCCGTCGGGTTTGATCGTATTGGCGAAGATAATTTTTACTTCCTGATAACCCTCGCGATAGGAAATTGATTTCGAGGCGAAATTGCGTCCGCGTTCATTGAATATTTTAATGCGCTCTAAATTCCTGGTAACGCTGGTGCCGTCTTCATAAAATTCCATATAATTATAGGAATATAACAGATCAATCCCGGCGTTGGGATGTTCTTCGGCCTTGGGGGTCTGATTTAAGAACAGGCTTACATCGTCTTCGGAGATGCTTCTGATGTTGGGATTTACGGCGGAGCAGGATAAAATAAATAATGAGAAGAAGATGAATATGATTTTGATTAGGCGCATAAATTATCCTTGCTTTTTTCTCGATCATACAGTCTTTATCTTGATGCGTCAAATTATAATGATAAGCGTAAATAATTAAAAAATGATCAAAAAATATTTTAGGCTGGAAAGAAAAGATATTGTTTTGGTTCAATTTATTATTGAAGGTTACGGAGAAATGGCCGCCGTCAAAACGCTTGATCCCCGGCAGGCCGTAATCCGGATTTCCATCATCCCGGATTTTATGTCCGATATGAGCGGCTTATTGGATTATCTGAAAGATAAATATAAAATGGAAGAAATTGCGGATTATCAAAGTAAATGATAAACAATTCGTACAGGAATATTTTCCATGTTTATGTTGACTCATACATATTTTCTACAGAAGATTTTAAACCGGGCGGGCGCCGGAGATATGGAGCCGGATATTTATGTCTATAATATTGCGCCGGATTTGTTAACCATTCACCCCTGTATTAGCGCCGCTAAGACTCATCTCTTGCAAAGGTCATTAACGATACCGTCTCAATATCCCAAATCCGCTTATGTCATATATCATCTGCTGATTGATGACCTCTCGCATCACGGATATATTTCTTCCGGTTTTCAGGAGGAATTCAATATAAATTCCAAAGGTTATTCATATCTTAAGGGCAATCATCTGATAAAATCAATTTTGAATTTATATGAAATAGCCGGCAGAAAAATTGCCGACACGGAAGCCGTTTATCAGTCGCATTTAATTATCGAGATGATCTACGATCTGGTTATTTTGCATCATATCAATTCTTTTAAAACAATTGATGTTCTCGTGGAGGCGGTGAATTTTACCGCAGATAATAAAATGGATGAGTTCGTTGACACCATCAACTGGTTATACGATTTGGGGAAAGATGAAATTAAAGAAGTAATGAAAAACGCCGTTCTTTTTATTACCAGAGAATCCATGTCCGGAATGATGAATATTGAAGGCCGGATTAATCTTTTTAAAGATAAATTCGGCCTTCAATGCAATGAACGGTTATTCTATAATTGTTTAAAAGATTTGTTTCAGCAAGCTATTGATTTAATCGATGATGAAGAGTTGTTCTTTCAGGAAACCACTCAAATTATAAAAAATTACAACACGCTTCCTTTTCTTAAATAGCTTTCTTTACAAATCCGGAACGAATGCAACGGGTGCAAACCTTTACTCTTTTTATAGATCCGGTTTTTTCGTCGACACAACGCAGGCTCTGGAGATTGGGATACCAGGCCGCTTTTGTTCTGTTATTGGCATGGCTTACCTTGTTGCCGATTGCCGGTTTCTTTCCGCATACTTCACAAATACGTGACATTTGAAGATCCTCCTAAAATGTGCGTCGTTACTAAACTATAAGGCAGTATTTTGCAAGCATTTTTTAACTGTTAATAAAAAAAATTATTACCGACACTCGTTAATTATTCTCGATAAATAAAGAATAAATTATCTTTAAGTGGTTGATATTCAATATATTATTTCAATATCATGTTAATTTTTCATTGAAGCCGGTTGCCCCGTTGTTTGCAGGACGCGCAGCCAGATGTCATCCTGGGGATCAATTTTTCTATTGGATGCGACTTCGCTGAGAGGCAAATGAACATATTCGTCTTTCATCAGGGCCACGAGAATACCGGTTTTCCCAGCCATTCCGGCGTGTACGGCGTATTGGCCCAGAGAATTACAGTAAATACCGTCTGAAGAATTTGCCGGAATCGAACGAATCAGATAGCTTGGCTCTATATATTTGAGATTAATATCCACGTTGATTTTCTTGAAATACTCACAGATGGAATTTTTTAAAAAAGATCCTATATCCAAAAGGCGGATATTTCCGGAAGGATCTTTTTCAACGGGGAGGTTATTTTCTCTCAAAAGATGTTGTCCGGCGCCCTCGGCAACAAGAATTACCGCATGCCCTCTGGATTTTATACGTTTCTTAAGAGCAGTTAAAAATCCGTTTTTCCCGTCCAGGTCAAAGGGCACCTCGGGAATCAAAACAAAATTGGCGTCGTTTTGCGCCAGCGCCGCGTATGCAGCGATATGACCGGAATTGCGTCCCATTATTTTAATCAGACCGATGCCGTTAAATGCCCCCTTGGCTTCTACGTGAGCGCTTTTTATAGCCTCGGACGCTTTTTCTATCGCTGTATCGAAGCCGAATGATTTTTGAATTAAATTAAGATCGTTATCAATTGTCTTGGGAATACAGACAACGGCAATTTGCAGACTTCTTTTATTTACCTCGGCGGTTATTTTTTCAGCAGCTCTTATCGTACCGTCGCCGCCGATGCAGAAAAGGATATTGATATTTAACCTGATCAGGTAATCGACCATGACCTTTACATCCTGCGGACCGCGGGATGTGGAAAGAATACTGCCTCCGATGCTCGTTATGTCTTTCACATCTTCCGGGGAAAGTTTGACAGGTTGATGACCAAAGTGCGGATTTAATCCTTGCAGACCGTATTTAATGCCGATTATATCCTTGATATTGTAGCCGAAGAAGAGGGCAGTCGTTATCGACCTGATAACGTCATTAATGCCGGGGCAGAGGCCGCCGCAGGTGACAATCGCCGCCTTTGTCCGAGAGGGATTAAAAAAAATTTTATCACGCGGTCCTGCCAGTTCCACGGAAAGCGGCAAGCCCTTTTTATCGGTACAGGAAAGATAATTATTTAGAAAGAAATTGAATAATATTCTTTGATTATCATCGGTGAAATTGCCGATTTTCAGGGGAGATTTAATCAGTCTCTTTCCGAGATTAGGAATCGAAAAGTCGTAGTTCATAAAATCACTTCCTTTTTTCTGTCAGACGCGCCGTTGCGTTTATGCCGGAGATGATTTCTCCTTCAAAGCCGGCATCCGCCAGCAGTGACGCGCCGGTCAGATAAATATTGCGGAATCTGGTTTTGTTGCTTTTAGCGGCAAAACCAGTAAGAAAGGCATTGCGTAACTTGTATTTGGGATTAACAATATCCCGTTGTTTTTGAGAAATATTGATTGATTCTTCTATATCGAAAAATTCGATATTTTCTTTTAAGAAGGGAAGAAAATATTCCAGCCGCTCGACGATT
>JAJFTS010000107.1 GCA_021372815.1 Deltaproteobacteria bacterium
CCCGCTTCTTTGTAAATTCCGGCAATTTCCCGGCGCAGGGAATCCAGGTCGCCGGCCAGTTCCACCTGATGCCTGGCCAGACGGACATTGTCTTTGTCGCTTACAATCGTTCCTTTTTTATTGAGCGAACTCAAAACCATATTGAAAAGTTTTGACGAAACGTTATTCTCCAGTGATCCTTTCAGCTCTTCTTTGGAAATGCCTTCCTTTAAGGGATATTTTTTGTGATATTCTGTAACTTCTCCTGTGACGATTTCTTCCAGGTGATTGAAAAGGCGCGCGGAGATAACAATGGTGTCATCACTATCCAGAAGAAATGCCTTCTTTGCGGAAAATAAATTTTCCAGTGTCTCTCTGATTTTTTTCGCTTTTATACCCAGACGAAAAGCAATGCGCTGCAGATTAATTCCTGAAAAGCCTGCCCGTTCCAGAATGACGGAAATTTTTTCTTCCAGGGTGCCTTTTTGCAATAAATGAAAATCTTCGATAACTTTGATGTTGAACCTTTTATGCTTTCGGGGAAGAGGATCTATGATTGTGCCGCCGCCGATTGTTGTAATCGGAGAATAACTGCGCAAAACAAAGTGATCTCCGGCGACGACAACATCTTCTTCGGACAGAACGAGTTGCGCGAAGCCTTGTTGTCCGGGCGCGAGTTCATCTTTTTCCAAAAGAATGATTCGCGAGATAATTTCACTTGTGCCGGTGTGCAGTCGTACCAGCGTTCTGTTCTTTAAGCTTTTGGAATTGGAGGCGAGAAATTCGACAAAGACATCCAGACGCTGTGACGGCCAGACGGTTTGCGGGCGTACCAGAACATTGCCGCGGTTAATGACGGCTTTTTCGATTCCCTGCAAATTGATGGCCGTACGCTGGCCGGCCCATGCTTCTTCCTCCGGTTGATTATGGACTTGAATTCCTCTGATCCGCGCGGTAACATTTCCGGGAAGTATTTGAACTTCCTCTCCCGTTTTAATGTGATCGGACACCAGTGTGCCGGTAACCACCGTGCCGAAACCCCTCATCGTAAAAACCCGATCCACCGGCAGGCGGAAAATGCCGTCATCTGTTTTTTCGGCAAGTTTGCCTGTTGTTGAATCCAGTGCCCCAATGAGGTCGGTCAGACCTTCTCCTTTAACTGCCGAGACCGGAACAACAGGCGCTCCTTCTAAAAAAGTTCCTTTCAGAAAGTCGCTGATTTCCGATTGGACAAGGCCCAGCCAGTCTTTTTCAACCAGATCGGTTTTAGTCAGGGCCACGATACCTTTCGATATGCCCAGAAGAGAACAGATATGAAGGTGCTCTTTGGTTTGGGGCATGATCCCTTCATCCGCGGCAATAACCATCATGACCAGATCAATGCCCGCCGCGCCGGAAACCATGTTTTTAATGAACTTTTCATGGCCGGGAACATCCACAATGCCCAGGGTCTGGCCCGAAGGAAGAGTCAGAGAGGCAAAGCCCAGCTCAATGGTGATGCCCCTTTGCTTCTCTTCCTTAAGGCGGTCGGTGTCAACTCCTGTGAGAGCTTTAATTAAAGCGGTCTTTCCATGGTCAACATGACCGGCTGTACCGAGAACGAAATGTTTCATGTTTTTATCCTGATAAAATGACATTGAAAAATAACAAACTCTGCATATTTTCACAAGATTATATTTGTTGTTCATTTAAAATAAAAAACAGGTGAAAAATACCGGACAAATTAATTCTTGAAAATGACAGGGGGAATTGTTACAAAGCGCGACAAAAGGGGTATCCTTTGCGAATACTTGGTCTTGATTATGGTGAAAAAAGAATAGGCGTGGCTATTTGCGATGAATTGGGCCTTACGGCTCAGGGATTGCCGACCATCATCAGAAAAGATAAAAAGCATGATTGGGGAATTTTACAGAATCTTATCACAAGTTACAAGGTGGAGAGGATCGTCATAGGGTATCCTGTAAAAATGGACGGCTCGGAAGGTGTCCAGTGTGAAAAAGTAAATCGTTTTGCATCGTTAATGGAAAAAACGTTTACTCTTCCCGTTGTTAAATGGCCGGAAACTCTTTCTACCAAAGAAGCGGAAGAAATACTGATAAATTCCGGTGTCCGCTGGGAAAAAAGAAAAAAAATGGTGGATAAAATGGCGGCCTGTCTGATCCTTCAAGGTTATCTTGATTCTATTCCCAAATAATCTAAAAGTGAAATTCGCAAAAAAGCATGAATAAATCCGTTAAAAATAATAGTCAAAAAAATCCGATCAAGGAAAATAAATCCAACTCCAAAAATGAAAGAAAGGGATATTCGTGGAGAAATAAATTTCCCATTTCATTCCTTTTCTTAAAAAAATTTCTTTCTACGAGAAAGGTAATGCGCCGTTCGGTTTTATTCTTAATTGCTTTTATTTTAATATTCTTCGCTCTTCTTCTGAATTATTCATTCACTTCCATAGACAGAAGAAATGCGACCATGATTGTTGATATACCCACCGGTTCCAGTTTTTTGGAAAGTACGGAAATCCTTGGTAAAGCCGGACTGGTTAAAAATAAATTCTTCTTTTATAGTTTGGCCATCATCAAAGGAGCCAGAAGTCACATCTGCGCCGGCGAATATGAATTTAACACTTCCCTTACTCCCTGGACAATGATTAATAAACTAAAACGGGGAGATGTAAAAAAGTATCGGGTGGTTATCCCTGAGGATTTATCCCTGGAGGAGATAGCGGATATTCTGGCTAAAGATAAATTGATTGATAAAGAACAGTTTTTTGATCTGGCGAAAGACAAAAAGTTTCTGGAATCTTTGAATATCAAAGCGGATTCGATAGAAGGCTATCTTTTCCCCGATACTTACGATTTTAACCGCTCCATGAATACCGGCCGCATTATGAAAAGAATGGTGGATACGTTTTGGAAAAAAGTTACACCGTCAATGATCAAAAGAGCGAAAGACATGAACCTGGACCTTCATCAGCTTGTTACCTTCGCTTCCATAATTGGGAAAGAGTCCGGTTATAATTTTGAAAAACCATTTATTGCCGCCGTATTTAGCAACAGAATGAAAAAGGGGATGCGTCTGCAGAGCGATCCGACGGCTGTTTATGATATGGATGGGTTCGAAGGCAAAGTTTTGCGCAGTCATCTGCGAAGAAATTCTCCCTATAATACTTACGTGATTAACGGTCTGCCGCCCGGGCCCATTGCCAATCCGGGAGTGGATTCATTGCAGGCGGCTCTTTATCCGGCTCCGGTTGCCTATATTTATTTTGTCTCCAAGAATGACGGCACTCATTATTTTTCAAGTTCTTTAGCTGAACACAATAAGGCGGTAAAGAAGTATATAAATCTGAAAAATCAGCAAATACAGAAACTTGAAGATAAAAAATCAGTGTCAGTCGGGAAAAAGATACCAGCCCAAAAGAGTTAAAAAGCCTCTTTTTTTTCTAATTTTACAATCTCCGATAATTTATCGCTCCATTTTCCTGATTTCCCCAGTAATTTTAAGTTATTTAATCTGAAAAAAAGTTGAAATTTTTGCTTGACAAAGGCGAATACCACCTTTATAGTTGCACCATGTGGAGTAAAGTGGTTTAACGTGGAGGGAAATGATGTCTGTTTTCAGAGGTCAATATCACCATACTATCGATGAAAAAGGAAGGATAATCTTCCCGTCTAAATTTCGTGAAATTTTTGCGGAAGAATACGACAACCGTATCGTGATAACCAACTGGGACCAGTACCTGATGGTTTTCCCCTATGACGAATGGCTGATCATTGAAGAAAAAGTAGCCCATCAATCCAAATTGCGCAAGGAAGTGCGGTCGTTTCAGCGTTTCTTCATGTCCGGGGCGGTAGATTGCAGTATCGACGGACAGGGGCGTGTGCTTATCCCCCCCACTCTGCGCGAATATGCTCAATTGGAAAAAGATATTGTTCTGGCCGGTATGCTGAAGAATATCGAAATCTGGTCGAAAGACCGTTTCGAAGAAAGGATGAAACAGGCCGCCGGTGAAATTGACAAATGCGCTGACTTCATAGCTGATCTGGGTATTTAAACCATGATGGCCGAGTTCTTTCACGAGCCGGTAATGCTTAAAGAAGTTATTGAATCGCTTTTGGTCGGTAGAACCGGAGTTTATGTAGATGGCACCGTCGGAGGCGCAGGCCACGCTTATGCGATACTTAAAGAAACGGAAGCCTTCCTGGTGGGGATCGATTGTGATGAAGAGGCTCTGCAGTTTGCGGAAAAACGTTTGGCGGAGTTCGGTTCGCGCAAGGTTTTGATAAAAGCTAATTTTGCCGATTTGGGCAAAATACTGAAAGATTTAAACATAGCAAAAGTTGATGGCGTTCTTCTGGATCTGGGGGTTTCTTCTCATCAACTGGACGCGGCTGAAAGAGGGTTCAGCTTCAGTCAGCAGGCGCCGCTTGATATGCGCATGAATCGCAGTTTGAAGCTGAGCGCTTACGATATTGTCAACAGCTTCGCGCAAAACGAACTGGAAAAAATTATCAGGTTTTACGGAGAAGAAAAAATGGCAGCGAGAATAGCCAGGGCAATATCAGAAAAAAGAAAACTTTCGCCTATTGCAACAACGAAAGAACTGGCGGCGATCGTTGCTTCCTGCATGCCTGCGAAATTAAAACGACAGAAAATTCACCCGGCGACCAGAACGTTTCAGGCGATAAGAATTGCGGTCAACCATGAGCTGGATAATATCAAGCCGGCGATTGATGCCGCAGTCGATGTCTTGAAACCTGGCGGCCGGCTTTGCGTCATCTCTTTTCATTCATTGGAAGATCGCATTGTCAAAAATGAAATTCGTTCTTTGGGGGGCGTTTGCGTATGCCCTCCGGATGTTCCGATTTGTGTTTGTCAGAAAGAAGCCAAGCTCAGGAATCTGAGCAGGAAGGCAATCGTTCCTTCAGCGGAGGAAATCGAAGCCAATCCGCGCGCCCGCAGCGCTAAATTACGAGTAGCCGGGAGAATTTAGTATGGCACAGTCCGCACAGTCCGTGGAAACAAGAGTTATGCCCCGTCTGGAAGCAGCGTCCGAGACTTCCTTCGGCATTAAATATCCCACTTATATTGTTTTCGCCGTCATGCTGATGTTTGTCGCTATCATTTACGTGGGTTCGCATATTCGTATGACGGAGCTGGAATACAGTATTGCGGCGGAATTGAATGCCCAGGAACAAAAACTGGAGGAGCAAAAAAAATTAAAACTGGAATACGCGATGCTTAAATCACCGCAGCGGATTGAAAACATTGCGAGAAACAAGCTGGAAATGTCCTATCCTGATAACGGACAGGTCATTGTTTTGAAATAAACCGGAGAATGAGATGGCGACGGAATCGAAAGAAAGACTGAAATTCAGAATCATTATGATTTTCATATTTTTCTTCATTTTGTTTGTCGCTTTGATATCCCGCGCTTTTCAGTTGCAGGTTCTTTCCGGTCAGAAACTCAGGAAATTAGCGACAAGACAACATACGACCGTGCTTCAGTTGCCGCCGGAAAGAGGCGTTATTTATGATCGCAACGGAGAAAAACTGGCCATCTCCATTATGGCTGATTCTGTTTGTGCCGATCCCTCCAAAATAATTGATCCTGCCGCAACATCCAGACAGATTGCGGACATTCTTGATTTAGACGGTCAGGAAGTTTTTAAGAAATTATCCGCACCCAAAAGTTTTTGCTGGCTGGCCAGAAGAATTTCTCCGGAGCAATCCGCTTTAGTGCAAAACGCCGATATCGAAGGTATTTTTCTGGTAAAAGAGCCCAAACGTTTTTATCCCAATGGCGAGCTGGCTGCTCATTTGCTGGGATTTGTCGGGTTGGATGCCAATGGTTTGGAGGGACTGGAACGCCGATACGACGAATCTTTGAGGGGAAAACCGGAGAGACTGGCCTGGGCCCGCGATGCCAAAGGTAAAAAACTGTTTTTACGTGTGGAAAAAAATGAAACACAAAAAGACGAAAATTTGAATCTGGTCTTAACGATTGACAACAGAATTCAATATCTTGTGGAAACCAGCTTGAAAGAAGCGGTTCTGGACAAGGGGGCCAAAGGGGGACTGGCCATTGTCATGGATCCCAAGACGGGAGAGATTCTGGCGCTGGCCAATCAGATGGGGTTCAATCCCAATAATGTCGAAGGTCTTAAACCGGATATGTGGCGCAACCGCGCTATTACGGATTATTATGATCCTGGTTCCACCTTTAAGCCTTTTTTGGTCGCTGCGGCGATGGAGGAAAAAGTTGTCAGGGAAACGGATAGATTTTTCTGTGAAAACGGAAATTACAAAATAGCCGATCGCGTTATTCATGAAGCGAACAGAAAACGTCACGGGACGTTGACGGTCAGAGAAATATTAAAATATTCCAGTAATATCGGTTCGGCGAAAATCGCTCAAAAGATGGGTAAGGAAAAATTTTATGATTATATTAAAAAATTCGGTTTTGGAGAAAAAACCGGCATAGAACTGCCCGGTGAGTCCGCAGGATCGGTGAGACCGGTGAAAAACTGGGTGCCGGTTGATACCGCGATGATCGCGTTTGGTCAGGGTGTTTCGGTTACGGCTATTCAATTAATTACCGCCGTTTCCGCAATTGCCAACAATGGAGTTTTGATGAAACCTTACATCGTGCGCGGCGTTGCCGATCAGGATAATCGTCTGGTCAAACTTTACACACCGACCACGGTGCGCAAAGTTATTTCTCCCGATGTGGCCAAGCGTCTGACCAACATGCTGACGGATGTTGTCGGTGCCGAGGATGGTACCGGTAAAAACGCGAAAATGGTCAATGTGGCTGTTGCCGGTAAAACGGGAACTTCACAAAAATTCGATTCCAGCCGCGGTGTATATTCCTCGGAAAAAGTACGCACTTCTTTCATGGGGTTTTTCCCTGCTGAAAATCCGCAGGTTGCCATCCTGGTCGTTCTCGATGAACCGCAGAGGGACAAATGGGGCGGGGTGGCCTCGGCGCCGGTATTTAAAAAGATCGGAGAGCAGATTCTCAATTGCTTCAAAACGAATATCCGGGAAACACCCGTTTTTGAAAAAGACAAAATGGAAAAAGTACAGCTTGTTTCCGCCGAACAAACGATCATTCCTCAAAATGATGAGGTAAGTGATGAGTCATCCATGCCCAATTTCCTGGGATTGACGATCAGAGAAGCAATGAAAAAAGCGAAGGCGGAATCCATAGAACTTAAAATATCGGGCAATGGCTGGGCGGTGCGCCAGTACCCGCCGGCGCATACGCCGTTAGGAAATGAACGTTTGTGTAATGTTGTTTTTGAGTTGAATAATTGAGGATCTGAATGAAACTGACTCGATTAATTGAAGGATTGGACATCATCAATATTTCAGGAGATCCTTCGGATGAAGTCTCCGGTGTTTGTTTTACCGCCGAGAAGTGTGAAAGCGGGGCTTTGTTTGTGGCCATTCCGGGACTAAAGAGCGACGGGCATGATTTTATCCATGAAGCCATATCCCGCGGAGCGAAATTCGTTGTTTATGAAAAAGACCTGGAGTTTCCCGTGCAGGTTACGGCCATTAAGGTTTCCAGCAGCCGGCGCGCTCTGG
Organism: Deltaproteobacteria bacterium; assembly: GCA_021372815.1. Taxonomy (GTDB): domain Bacteria; phylum Desulfobacterota; class Syntrophia; order Syntrophales; family Smithellaceae; genus Smithella. The sequence goes on from JAJFTS010000107.1 coordinate 7,573, forward strand.
GAATTCTGGCCAAAAATTATTTCGGCAATCCGTCGGCAAATCTGACGCTCATTGCCGTTATGGGAACAAACGGAAAAACAACTATTACTTATCTGATTGAAGCCATATTGAAGGAAGCGGGGTTTAAATGCGGCGTTTTAGGAACAATCAATTATCGTTACAACGATAAAACTTTTTCCGCGCCCAACACCACGCCGGAATCTTATGAAATGCAGAAAATAATGCGCGAGATGGCCGATGACGGTGTCACCCATGTTGTCGCCGAAGTTTCCTCTCATGCCGTTGATCTGAAAAGAGTCGATGACTGCGATTTTGATCTGGGCGTTTTTACCAATCTGACCCGCGACCACCTGGATTATCATTTGACCATGGAAAATTATTTCCAGGCGAAAAAAAGATTTTTTGCCGAAATTCTGCCGCGAAGCAGGAAAGGGCATCCGCAGAAAATGGTCATCAATGCCGATGATCAGTGGGGCCAAAGAATTTTGCAGGAAGTGTCTCTGCCGGCGTTGACGTATGGCATACAAAACAATTGCGCCATTAAAGCAGGTCTCTCCGAATTGTCGATAAAGGGAATAAAAACTCAGATCAGCGTTTCCGGAGAAAGTGTTTCCATCGCCTCACCCCTGATCGGGAAATTTAATTTGTACAATATTATGGCCGCTGTGGGAGCGGCCTTTATTTTACGCGTTCCCCTGCCGGTTATTAAAAGAGGAATTGAAAATTTATCTTATGTGCCGGGAAGGCTGGAACCGGTGGCTTCTTCCGAAGGATTCAATATTTTTGTTGATTACGCGCATACCGACGACGCTCTGAAACGTGTGTTGCAAAGTCTCACGGAACTGAAAAAGAAAAGGATCATCACGGTTTTCGGCTGCGGAGGAAACAGAGATCGGGGCAAAAGACCTCTCATGGGAGAAGCCGCCACCACTTACAGCGATTTAACCATTATCACCTCCGATAATCCCCGTCTCGAAGATCCCCTGGCGATCATCGAGGAGATAGAAACAGGCATTGACAAAATTAAAATAAAAAAGACAAAATCAGACCGTTTGAAATTTGATGGTACCGTTCCGTTCTACACGGTAATTCCCGAACGGAGAAAGGCCATTGAAACCGCGATCACTGTTGCTGAAAAAGAGGATATTATTTTAATAGCAGGCAAAGGACATGAAGATTACCAGATTATGGGAACCGAGAAGTTGCCCTTTGACGATCGCGTTGTCGTCAGGCAAATATTAAACTCGAGGAGTTGATGGTTATAGACCGATGAATAATGATTCGCCTGTTTTTTCGTTAAACGAAATATTGAAAACAACCGCCGGTGCTCTGATTTCCGGGATACCGGAAACAGTTTTTGACGGAATTTCCACCGATTCGCGTCTGATCAAAAAAGGCAATCTCTTTGTTGCTCTGAAAGGCGATAATTTTGACGGTCATGATTTTCTTAAAGCAGCGCTAAAAGAAGGCGCTGCCGGAATTCTGGCGCAGGATGAAGAAAAAATCAGCCGGCTTCACGCCGACAAAAGATTTGCCGTTATTAAAGTTGCGGACACATTGTTCGCGCTGGGGGAACTGGCCCATGAGTGGAGAAAAAGATTTTTCATCCCGGTGATCGGCTTGACGGGCTCTTCCGGAAAGACAACGACCAAGGAAATGATCGCGGGCATTATCGGCCGGAAAAGAAATATTTTAAAAACGGAGGGAAATTTAAACAACCTGATCGGATTGCCGCAGACGATATTTCGTCTGACCGGCGAACACGAATTGATGATTCTGGAGATGGGGACGAATACCCGGGGGGAAATAAAAAGACTGACGCAAATTGCCGCGCCGGATATCGGTTTGATTACCAACATCGGTCCGGCGCATCTGGCGGGATTCGGTTCAGTAGATGTTGTCCGGGAGGAAAAAGGTGATTTGTTTCTTCATATGCCGTCGTCAGGCGTTGCTGTTATTAATCTGGACGACAAGGCCGTTGCTTCTGTTTCGGAAAAATGGACGGGCCGTAAGGTGACGTTCAGTATGAGTCCCAATGCGGATGTCACTGTCAAAGATATAGAAAAGAACGGGGCCAGAGGAATGAGTTTTAAGCTGGTCGTCGACGGGGATGAACAAAAGGTGGAAATAAAAATTGTCGGTCTCCATCACGTTTACAATGCCATGGCGGCGGCCGCGGTGGCCTTTGCGGCAGGTATGGATCTTCGGACGACGGCGGAAGGCTTGTCCGCGTTTCGGCCGTTTTGCGGCCGCATGGAAACAAGAAAACTGCGCAACGGAGCGTTTCTGCTGGATGATTCGTATAACGCCAATCCCGCTTCCGTGCGGGAAGCTCTGATGACGCTGAAAGATTTAAAGATGAATCATAATGCTTATGTTTTTCTGGGCGACATGCTGGAACTGGGAAGTCAGGCCGGCGAAATGCACAGGAAAATAGGAATGCTGATGGCGACGATCGGCGTCAACGCTCTTTTCCTGCAGGGAGATTTTTCGGAAGTTACGGCCGCCGGAGCAATCGAAGGGGGAATGGCCGGGGACAATATCTTCTTTATATCCGATGATGAGAAAGGTGTTGATTATTTAAAGAAACATTTGAAAAAAGGAGATTGGATACTGGTCAAGGGCTCACGCCGGATGAAAATGGAAAAAATCGCCGCTCAAATTATTGAGAATTTCGGCGGAGATCAGGCCGGCGAAAAAAATAAAACGGTTGATTAAGCGGGAGTAAGTTAAAATTGATTTACCATTTGTTATATCCTTTACACACGACAATTTCGTTTTTTAACGTTTTTCGTTATATAACGTTCAGGACGATTTTCGCGTCGATTACGGCGCTTTTGATTTGTCTGGTTTTCGGTCAATGGATGATTCAAAAATTACAGGAAATGCAGATCGGCCAGCAGGTCAGAGATGACGGGCCGCAAAGTCATCTGGTCAAAAAGGGGACTCCCACCATGGGAGGACTGTTGATTATCCTGGCGGTGGTTATTTCGACGCTGCTCTGGACGAATCTTTCCGATGTTTATGTCTGGCTGATATTGCTGGTGACAGTCGGTTTCGGATTGATCGGTTTTATTGACGATTACAGCAAGCTGTCCGGCAAGAGTTCCAAAGGTATTTCCGGGAAAAAAAGGCTGCTCGGCGAAATCATCATCGCTTTATTTATCAGCATCATTCTTTATCTCAAACCGGGTTTCAACTCGCAGGTAACCATTCCTTTTTTCAAGACGGTGCTTCCCAATCTCGGCTGGGGATATGTTCTGCTGTCCACGTTCATTATCGTGGGCGCGGCCAATGCCGTAAATTTGACGGATGGCCTGGACGGTCTGGCTATCGGTCCGGTGGTGATCTGTTTTGCCACCTATATCCTTTTTGCCTACTTTGCCGGAAATATAAAAACATCCACGTATCTGCAGATCGTCCATGTTTCCGGAGCGGGCGAGTTGGCGGTATTTGCCGGCGCGATTGTGGGCGCAGGGCTGGGCTTCCTCTGGTTTAACGCCTATCCCGCGGAAGTTTTCATGGGCGATGTCGGTTCTCTTTCGCTGGGAGGAGCCTTGGGGACGATAGCCGTCATCACCAAACAGGAAATCCTGCTGGCCATTGTCGGCGGCATATTTGTCGTGGAAACTTTTTCGGTTATTTTTCAGGTTGGTTACTTTAAACTGACCGGCGGAAAGCGCATTTTGCGGATGGCGCCTCTGCATCATCATTTCGAATTGAAAGGCTGGGCGGAGCCCAAAGTCATTGTCCGATTCTGGATCATTTCAATTTTACTGGCTTTAGTGGCCATCAGCACGTTGAAGTTACGTTAGAGGGAAAATGGATTTTAACGGTAAAAAAATAGTTGTCATCGGTATGGGTAAAACCGGCATCGCTTCGGCGGCGTTTCTGGGGAAAAAGGGTGCGCAGGTGACCGTGACGGATGAAAAGTCGCCGGATAAATGGAACGTTGAATTTGAAAAGATCGCCCGGGAAAAATGGCTGGAAGTCGGAGAATATGGCAATGTCAGCATTTTAAAAGACGCGGAGATGGTTGTTCCTTCTCCGGGCATTCCTCCCGACAATAAATTACTGGTTGCCGCCCTGAAAAATAACATATCCGTGGTCAGTGAAATTGAACTGGCGTACTGGTTTATCAAAGTTCCGATCATCGCGGTGACCGGCACCAACGGAAAAACGACGACGACAACACTTCTGGGAGAAATTCTGCAGCGTTCGGGGAAGAAGGTTTTTGTCGGCGGAAACATCGGCAATCCTCTGATTGAATATGCGGAAACATCTCAAAACGATGATTTTATCGTAGCGGAAATCAGCAGTTTCCAGCTCCAGTGGATAGAGAAATTCCGGCCATTCATTGCCGTGCTTTTGAATATTACCAGCGATCATATTAATTATCACGGGTCCTTTGCCGAGTATTGCCGTATTAAGTCCAGAATATTTGCCAACCAGACAAAAAATGATTTTGCGATTCTTAACGCTGAGGATGATGAACAAAAGAAGATGGCCGGTTCGGTCCATGCGCGTATCGCAAAATTCAGTTCGAAAAATATTCTGTCCGAAGGAATATTTGTTGAAGATAAAAATATTGTTTTAAGCATGCCGGAAACAGGTGAGGAGAAATATCCTTTAAACATGATCAATCTTCCCGGTGCGCACAATGTGGAAAATGTGATGGCGGCCATAGCGGCGGCGCGTCTTTGCGGCTGCGGGAGGGCGGATATTATCAAAGCCATCGGTGCTTTTCACGGCCTGCCGCACAGGATCGAATTTGTCCGGGAGAAGAATTCCGTCAAATTCTATGATGATTCCAAGGGAACGAATGTCGGATCGGTTTTGCGGGCGCTGGAGACCTTTGCGCAACCGGTGATTTTGCTTCTGGGTGGCCGCGATAAAGAAGGTGATTTTGATTCTCTGCGCCCCCTGCTGAAAACAAAAGTGAAGAAAATGATTTTATTCGGCGAAGCACGGGAGCGTATTGCTTCTTTAATCGGCGAAGATGTGCCGTTTCTGAAAAAAACAAAATTGCGGGAAGCCGTCGAGAGCGCATACAGGGATGCGGTGCCGGGCGATGTTATTTTACTGTCTCCGGGCTGTGCCAGCTTTGACGAATTTACCAATTACAAGGAACGGGGTAATTTCTTTAAGGAAGTCGTGAGGAATCTGTAAGTGGATGCCGCCTATAAAAAAGAAGACAAATTGCCGGACATGATTTTGCTTCTGGTGACTTTGCTTTTGGTCATTGTGGGAACAGCGATGATTTATTCGTCGAGTTCCATTATTGCACTGGAGAAGTTTAAAGACAGTCTGTTTTTTTTGAAAAAGCAGCTTGTTTTTGTATTCCTGGGTCTGACGGCCATGATTGTTATGACAAAAGTTCCCTACAGTTATTTAAGAAAATTGGCTTATCCGGGAATCCTGTTGTCTCTGGTTTTGCTGGCCATGCTTTTTATTCCTCATGTGGGAATGAGGCGCGGCGGAGCGACCCGCTGGTTGAATCTGGGAGGATTTTCCTTTCAGGTAACCGAGATGGTAAAAATTGCCATGGTGATATTTCTTGCTCATTTGTTAACGCGTAAAGCGTATCAGATAACGAACTTCGCCAGAGGAGTGCTCATCCCTCTGGCGGCAACGTCTGTTGTGATTTTGCTCATTTTGCTGGAGCCTGATTTCGGAACATCGGCAATTATTGCCACCATTTTACTTTTGATGTTGTACATTGCCGGAGCGCAAATAAAGCACCTTTTGTGCCTGGTGGCGGCGTTCATCCCGATAGGCGTAACATTGATATTATATAAGGGATATCGGCTGACGCGTTTGACGGCTTTTCTGGATCCCTGGAAAGATGCGGACAACACCGGTTTTCAAATTATCCAGTCGCTGATTTCTTTCGGCTCCGGCGGGGCCTTCGGCGTTGGCATCGGGGATGGCATGCAGAAATTATTTTATTTGCCCGAGCCGCATACGGATTTCATTCTTTCCATTATTGCCGAGGAAAGCGGATTTATCGGGGTGACGGTGGTCATCATCATGTTCGCTCTTTTCGCTTTTCGCGGTTTTATGATCGCGTCCAAAGCGCCCGATCTTTTCGGGACTTTAGTGGCCGCCGGCATCACGATGGTGATTTCTCTGGAAGCGTTCATCAATATTGCCGGCGTCATGGGGCTTATCCCTTTGAAGGGACTGGTACTGCCCTTTTTGAGTTACGGCGGTACGGCGTTTATTATGAGTATGACGGCGGTGGGAATCTTGTTGAATATTTCCACGCAGACGTCATAACCAGGGTATAGAAAGATATTTGCAGAAGAATCAAATGAGTTTGAATTGATGAGGGATGACCAATGCGGATGATCATAGCGGGAGGCGGAACAGGCGGTCATTTGTTTCCCGGGATTGCCATCGCTGAAGAATTTTTAAAAAGAAATGAAAAAAATAAGGTTCTTTTTATCGGAACCAAGAGGGGCATTGAAAGCAGACTACTGGATAAATTCGGTTATGAATTAAAAAAAATCGATGTTGAGGGCGTTAAGGGACGGGGGATGAAGGCATTAATCAAGGGCGCTTATCAGATTCCCAAAAGTTTGTGGCAGTCGGCGCGTATTTTGAAGCAGTTCCAGCCGGACATCGTTTTTGGCGTGGGCGGCTATGCGTCGGGGCCCGCGGTGCTGGCGGCTTATTTGATGAATATCCCCACGGCCATTGCGGAACAAAACGCCGCTCCCGGTGTCACCAACAAAATCCTGGGTCGTTTTGTGGATAAAATATTCATAACCTACGCGCAAACGCAAAATTGTTTTCCTAAGAAAAAAGTTGTTTTAAGCGGCAATCCGGTGAGAGCGTCGTTTGCTGTGGAAAGAATTCAAGCCAAAGAGAAAAAGAATTGCCGGCAATTGCTTATTTTCGGCGGTTCGCAGGGAGCGGAGGCGATCAATAAAAGCGTGATGGAGATGCTGCCGCAATTGCAGAGCATGAAGGATAGGATCAGAATTGTCCATCAGACCGGTCTAAAGCAAATGGAAGAAGTTAAAAAAGCATACCGGCAGTCCGGGATTGAGGCCGTGGTAACGGATTTTATCATTGACATGTCCGGCGCTTACGCGCAGGCGGATTTGATCATCTGCCGTGCCGGCGCCACGTCGCTGGCGGAAATAACGGTCGCGGGGAAAGCCGCTGTTTTGATTCCTTACCCGTGGGCCGCCAACGATCATCAGTTGAAAAACGCGCTGGCGATGTCCGATGCAGGCGCCGCAGTGGTCATTATCGAGAAAGAACTCAGCGGTGAAAAATTGTTCGGGGTTATCGATAATATTTTGCGGGACGGGGAAAAACTGCGCCGGCTGGAGGAAAATTCCGCAAGGTTGGGCAAAGTAGAAGCGGCGGCAACGATTGTTGACGTCAGTGTTCAATTGGTGACAAAGAAGAATTAATCTCATTAAAATTGAGAGAAAAGAAAGTTCAATGAAGACAGATAAAGAAAAAAGTCTAATGCAGCGCAAAGTAAAATGCATCCATTTTGTCGGAATCGGCGGCATCGGGATGAGCGGAATTGCCGAAGTTCTGGTCAATCTCGGCTACAATGTCGGCGGGTCTGATGTTCAGCCGTCGGATACAACCGCGAGACTGCAGAAAATCGGCGCGAAAGTCATTATCGGACACGCGGCGGAAAACATCGGCAATGCCGATGTTGTGGTCACGTCTACGGCGGTGAAAGAAAATAATCCGGAAGTCATGGAAGCGCACCGGAGAAACATCCCGGTCATTCCGCGGGCGGAAATGCTGGCGGAGCTGCTCAAAATGAAATTTTCCGTTGCTGTTTCCGGCAGTCACGGCAAAACCACGACCACCTCCATGATTTCTACCATCCTGGCCGAGGGCGATCTGGATCCGACCATGGTTATCGGAGGAAAACTGGCCAGTATCGGCAGCAACGCCCGTCTGGGTGACGGAGAAATTATTGTGGCGGAAGCCGATGAAAGCGACGGTTCGTTTCTGAAATTATCGCCGACGATTGCAGTCATCACCAACATCGACCGTGAACATCTGGATTATTATCCGGATATCGCCGAAATCAAGGAGGCGTTTCTTAAATTTGCCAATATTGTTCCCTTCTATGGCTGTACGGTTGTCTGTGTCGATAATGCTCACGTACGGGAAATTCTTCCTTCGATTAAACGCCGGATGATCACATATGGCATTGAGACGCCTGCGGATTACAGCGCCTTGGACATCAAATTCAAGAAAAGAAAAACCTGTTACACCCTGGTTTGTAAAGGCGAGAAACAGGGGACGGTGGAATTAATGGTTCCCGGTTTGTTCAATGTCTATAACTCTCTGGCGGCGATCGCGGTGGCCCGCGAGCTGAATCTGGATTTCGCAACCATCAAAGAGGGACTGAAAAGCTTTTCCGGCGTGCAGCGCCGCATGGAGATTAAGGGAAGAGTCGGAGATATAACCGTTGTTGATGATTACGGTCACCATCCCACGGAAATCAAAGCAACACTGGCCGCCATGCGGCAGATCTGGAAGGACAGGCTGATCGTGATTTTTCAGCCGCACAGGTTTACCCGGACGAAGGCTCTTTTCGAGGAATTTACGAAAGCCTTTCATGATGTGGATATCTTAATTATGAACGACATTTATCCCGCCAGCGAAGAACCGATTGCCGGAATCAACTCCGCCGTACTTTGCGAGGCAATCAGAAAAGCGGGAAAAACGCACGTGGAATATATTCCGAAGACGGAAGATATCATAGAATATCTTCTGAAAACGGTGCGGGAGAAGGACACCGTTGCTACCATCGGTGCCGGAAGCATTTATAAAATAGGGGAAGCTTTCATCAAACAGCTGGTGGCAAGGGAAGCAAAGAAGTAATGGCCGGAAAGAATGACATCAAAGAAATTCTGAGCGCCGTCAGGGTCGGGAAAATATTATATGATGAACCGATGTCGCGTTACACGTCGCTGGGCGTCGGCGGCAAGGCGGATGCTTTGGTATTTATCGAGAATGAGGATGATCTAGCACAGGTTGTCAGAATACTCAGGGAGAAGAAAAAGGACTTTTTTACGGCGGGAAATCTGACCAATGTGATTGTGCGGGACAGCGGATATCGGGGCGCCATATTGCTGATGACCGGAATTAAGGAAGTGAGCTGCGAACGTCAAAAAGAGCACGGTGCTTTTATTGATGCTCAGGCGGGCGCTTCACTGGCAAAGGTCGTCAGCCGGTCGGTCGCGGAGGAACTTACCGGTCTGGAATTCTGTGCCGGTATTCCCGGCAGCGTCGGCGGCGCCGTCTGGATGAACGCGGGAGCTTACGGAAGAGAAATGAAAGATGTCGTCAGATCGGTTACTATACTGGATGCTGAAGGAATCCGAAAAGTGATAAACAGAGAAGCAATATCTTTCAGTTACCGCAAAACATCTTTTCCTCCCGGTACAATCGTACTGGGGGCCCGGTTTGAACTGGAGAAAGGTGAGCGTTTCCAAATTAAAGAGAAAATAAATGAAATTTTACAATTGCGTCAGGGCAAACATCCGCTGGAGTTCCCCAGCGCAGGATCGGTTTTTAAGAATCTGCCCGGTCTGCCTGCCGGCAAACTGATTGAAGAAATGGGCTTGAAAGGAACAACGGCGGGAGGAGCGCAGATATCATCCAAACACGCCAACTTCATTATCAACAGGGGAGGGGCTACGGCCGCGGATATTATGGCGTTGATTGAGCTTGTTCAGGCCAAAGCGCGAAAAGAAAAGAATTTGAAGCTGGAAACGGAAGTCGTGATTATCGGAGAAAATTAATGTTTGGGAAATTAATGCCGAAAAAATCAGGAATTAAAACGAAGAAAAACCGGATACGCCGGCGTTTTACCGATTTCTCCGGGGATTTCCTGGCTGCTTCCGTATTGCTGACCGCCACGATTGTCCTGAGTTTGACATTTATTTATTTTTACAGTTTTCTGATCAGCATACCTTATTTTCAGATTAAGGAAGTATCCGTGCGCGGTTTGAAGGAATTGACGGAAAAAGATATTCTGACCTCGGCGGACATCAAACCCGCTCAAAGCCTTCTGGCCGTGAATACCGACGCGGTTATACGCCGGGTTTCCGCTAATCAGTGGGTGGAAAATGTTTATGTCGGCAGGGAACTGCCCGGAAAACTTGTTCTGGAAGTCCGGGAAAGAACGCCCATGGCTCTGGTGAAACAGGCTGATGATTTTTATCTGATGGACGTGAAAGGTTTTGTTTTTAAAAGACTGGGGAAAAGCGATGCCGTTGATCTTCCGGTCATTACCGGGATTACAAGCCGGGAGCAGACACATTTGCCGCTGCTATTGAGTACCCTGCAATTATTGAAGACGCTATCCACTTCCACTGAATATTCCTACGTGGGAACGATTGCCGAAATTAACATTGACGATGTGTTCGGTATTTCGCTGGTTTCCAATAACTGCCTGTACCTGAAATTGGGCACGGACGATTTTGAAAATAAACTGAAAAAATTAAGAATTGTTCTGGCCGATCTGGAAAACAGAGGAATGAAAACCGGCTATTTATGCATTGATTTATCCGATCAATCAAAGGTTACCGTCAAACGTAAAAGCGTTCCGGAAAAGACGGAACAGGGTGATAAGGGAAAACAATATTTAATATAAGCTTTTTTTAGTAAATTTTAAAAGAGGTGAAACACTGATGGGAAAAAGAAGCAATGTGTTGGTTGGTCTTGATATCGGAACCACAAAAACCACTGCTATTGTTGGTGATATTACTGAAAGCGGAATTGATATCATCGGTATCGGAACATCCCAAACCAAAGAAATGAGAAAAGGATCCGTTGTCAATATTGACACCATGGTGGAGTCGATAAAAACAGCGGTGGAAGAAGCCGAACATATGTCCGGATGCCGCATCAATTCCGTTTTTGTCGGAATTTCCGGCAGTCACATCAAGGGGCAGAATTCTTTGAGCATCGTGTCCATCAAAGGAAGAGAAGTGGATGAAAAAGATGTGCAAAGAGTCATTGAGACATCCGAAGCCATTGCCATTCCCGTCGGCAGAAAAATACTGCACGTGCTTCCTCAAAGTTATGTGATTGACGGTCAGGAAGGAATCAAAGATCCCATCGGCATGTCGGGCGTTCGGCTGGAAGCTAAGGTCCATATTGTTACCGGAGCGATTTCCGCCATTCAGGATATAGAAAAATCGGTCAATCGTGTCGGCCTGGACATCGACGGTATTGTTCTGGAACAGCTTGCCGCCGGTGAAGCGGTGCTCAGCAACGACGAAAAAGATCTGGGAGTTGTTTTGGTGGATATCGGCGGGGCCAACACTTCCGTAACCATTTTTTCCGAATCGAGCATCAAACACACCGCTATTCTGCCTGTCGGCGGCAATTATCTCACTTCGGATATTTCCACCGGTTTGCGCACGCCGCTGACCGAGGCGGAGAAGATCAAAATCAAATACGGTTGCGCAATGACCTCCATGATCCCGAAGGATGAAACGATCAGAGTGCCCAGTTTGGGAGGCAGGGAGGACCGCGAAGTTTCCCGTCAGATTCTGGGACGCATTGTCGAGCCCCGCATGGAAGAAATCCTGAATCTGGCCTACAATGAAGTGGTTCGTTTCGGCTTCGAAGATTTGCTGGCCGCGGGAGTCGTTTTAACCGGAGGCACATCGCTTTTGGAAGGCATCAGCGAACTGGCCGAAAAAATCTTTGATATGCCCGCGCGCAAAGGCATTCCCATCGGGGTCGGAGGACTAAACGATATCGTGAATTCACCGGCCCATGCCATCGGCGTCGGTTTGATTATTTACGGTCACAATCAGAATGTTTTAAGCGGAGTATCAACAGGAATGTTTGGAAATATAACAAGAACGGTTAAAAAGATGTTTTCAGAATTTTTCTGAAAGGAAGGAGAGGAGCATGTTTGAATTAACTGAAGTATGTAGTGAAAATCTGGCAAAAATCAAAGTAATTGGAGTAGGCGGGGGCGGCGGCAATGCCGTCAACACGATGATTTCATCATGCCTGCAGGGTGTTGACTTCATCAGCGCCAATACGGATGCACAGGCCCTCGGTGTGTCCAGTGCGCCGATCAAAATTCAAATTGGCACGCAGATCACCAAAGGGCTCGGTGCCGGGTCGGATCCGGAAGTCGGTAAACAGTCGGCGCTGGAATCCCGCGATGAAATCCGTCCTTATCTGGAAGGTGCGGATATGATTTTTATCACTGCGGGGATGGGCGGTGGAACGGGAACAGGCGCAGCGCCGGTGATCGCGGAAATTGCCCGCGAATGCAGCGTTCTGACGATTGCCGTGGTGACCAAACCCTTCCAGTTTGAAGGCAAGAAACGCAACCTTCAGGCCGAAGAAGGCATCGCCCAGCTGCGGGACGCCGTGGATACGCTGATCGTTGTTCCGAATCAGAGACTACTGAGTCTGGGCGGACGCAATCTGTCTCTGCTGGAAGCCTTCAAGAAGGCGGACGATATCCTTTATCAGGCAGTCAAAGGCATTTCG
>JAJFTS010000125.1 GCA_021372815.1 Deltaproteobacteria bacterium
TTGATTATTGCCGTTTTGATTATCGGGTTGTTTCAGACCATCTGGGAGATTAAGGAATTTTTCTTTACAAAACCTATCGGCCAATCGTTCAACGTCCTCGTTGTCAACATTCTGACTTTTCTTGTCATCATCGAATTGTTCAGGAGTTTTATCGTTTATTTTGAGACACGCCGGTTTCGCCTCAACACAATGATCGATCCGGCTATTATCTTTGTCATCCGGGAATTAATTGTCAAACTTTACAGTGAAGAGAGCATGTCGTGGGAAATAATTATTGCTTTTGGAATCCTGCTATTGTGTCTGGGAATCATTAGAAGTCTTGCCGTTAAATACAGCCCCCGTGACGAAACCGCAGAGTATAAACTTCCTTCACAGGTTTGATTTATCCTTAGAAAGCCGTTTTTCTCTCGCAGTCTGACACAGGCTTTTTAATGTTTGTCCTTTCGCTGGCGGGCGGCTTGCCACTGTTTTTCATGTCTTAAAATTCGTTGCCTGTGCGGATGAGGTATGCTAGCTTACGGCAAATTCAAAAGAAATAACCGGCATTTAAACGACCTGAAAAATGAACAAATTAAAGTCTTCCGCATATCTGGCCAGCCTGAATATTAATAAAATGCATTTCGGCCTTAAAGCTGTTACCCGGTTGCTCTCCAGGCTGGGGAATCCGCATAATTCGTTCAAGACAATAACAATCGCCGGAACCAACGGCAAGGGATCGACCGCGGCGATGATTTCTTCCATTTTACGGAGTGCCGGTTACAGAGTGGGGCTCTATACCTCGCCGCATCTGGTTGATGTCCGGGAGAGGATCGTCATCAACGGGAAGAAAATTTCTTTAAAGGATTTTAACCGTGCGATCGAGCGCGTGAGAGAAAAAATTGAACAACCGGTCACTTATTTTGAATTTTTAACCGCTGTTGCTTTTGTGTATTTTCAGAATCAAAAAGTGGATATTGCCGTGCTGGAAGTCGGTTTGGGCGGCAGGCTCGATGCGACAAATGTCTGCAAGCCGCTGGTTTCGGTAATTACCAATATCGCTTTTGATCATATGGAGTATCTGGGCAGTACGCTGGAGTCCATTGCCGGCGAAAAAGCGGGAATCATTAAGCACAACGGAATTTGTGTGACGGGCGCTGGCCAAAAAAAAGTTTTGGATGTGCTGGAAAATGTATGCCGGAGCCGCCGGGCGGGACTTTACCGACTGCATCGCGATATGAAAATTAAAAAACAAAAGGATGGTCTTGTAACTTATGAAGGAATGCGCCGCGAGATAAGAGATCTGACGGTTCCTTTAAGAGGCGAACATCAGTTAGCCAATGCCGCTTTGGCTCTGGCCGCGATTGAACTTTGCGCGAAAAAAGATTTTCCCGCAGATGATACGGCAATTCGCGCGGGCTTAAAGAATACCTGCTGGGAGGCCAGACTCGAAATTTTACAACATGAGCCCCTTTTCCTTCTTGACGGAGCACATAATCCCGCAGGCATTAATGTATTATGCCGTGCCTTAGAAAAAGATTTCTCTTATCGCCGTTTGATTCTCATATTCGGGGCGCTTGCCGATAAGGATTACCGGCGGATGCTGCAAAAACTGGTTCCGCTTGCTCAGAAAATAATACTGACGCAACTCAAAACAGAAAGGACTGTGCCGGTGAACGTTATCGGTAAAACAGTGAGGAAAATGGGCCGCGTGCCGGTAATAACCGGCAATGTTGATCAGGCGATGGAAAGGGCTCTTACTATGGCGGGAAAGCAGGATCTGATCTGCGCGACCGGATCTTTCTACTTGGCCGGTGAAATAAAACAGGCATTTCGGAACTGTTGAAAAATACTCATCTGCTGTGTTGCGCTGCAAACCGCATCGCTCAACGTATATTTGTATACGCCTCGCGATTCGTTTTTTGCGCGCCTTATATGTTAAACAGTGCTCATGTATAGGCTACTGTTGTGGTAAAAGCTCTTTGAAAGAAGTTGGTTGTAGCAGACCGGTCGCGCCTTGGGACAGAAGAGCCCGCATGCAAGCGAGGGTCGCTACGACTGTCTCCGT
>JAJFTS010000145.1 GCA_021372815.1 Deltaproteobacteria bacterium
GATCGGGTTTGAGGCGAATTGCTTCCGAGAAACTCTCAATGGCCGGTTTGTATTGACCCCGTTTGGCATAGGCAATTCCTCTGTTATTATAGGCGGCGAAATAATAAGGCGTTATCCGGATTGCCTCGCTGTAATGATCAATGGCCTCGTTTAGTTTGCCTTCTTCAGCCAAAGAACAGGCAAGATTGTAATGAGCAATGTCATTATCTTTTGTTACCTGCAAATCGTGAGTAAATAGGGTGATACTATTCTTCCAATAGCCGCACTGATGCCAGGTTATCAATGCCATCGTACAAAGGCAAAGTGCGGCCGCCGGAAATATAATTTTCCTGTGCATGCTTTCACCCGGAAACAAAAAAGGAATACCCCAGGCCAGCATAATGGCAATGCCAACAGAAGGCAGATAGTGATAACGGCCGGCCATTGCATGCGTGCCCACTTTAATGATTCCGATAACCGGTAGAAGTGTTATCAGATACCACAGCCATCCGACAAGCAGGCAGGGGAAACGCTTTGCCATTATCAGAACCGCTGCGCTGATCAAGAGAATAAGAAGCGTTGCCGCTAAAGTTTGGAATAAAGAAATTTGTGCCGGAAAAGGATAAATTAAAGCCACGTCAGACGGCCAGAATGTTTTTTCCAGATAAGTCGCCAAAGAAATAAAGGCATTGGATATTCGGGAAGCGAGAGAAAAATCTTTTACTGTCGGTTTATAGTGGGTAGAAAAGGTGATAATGGAAAATACCGCCGAAAGAAAAAAAAGCGGCATTTTTTCTTTTAATTGCCGGAGAACCCAATGGTCTTTTTTCGCATGAAAACGACCCAGCGGCCAGTAATCCAGAAGAATCAAAATCAGGGGGAGAGTGACCGCCATGGGCTTGCTCAGCAAAGCGAGGATAAATCCGCAAAGAACGAGCAGATATCTTTTGATAGTCTGTTTCTCCGTGTAATAAACATACAGGCAGAGGGTCAGCATCCAGAAAAAGGCGCACAGGGCTTCTTTACGTTGAGATATTCTGACTACTGCTTCCGCATGAAACGGATGAAGGGCGAAAAGAGCCGCGACAAAAGCACTTTTCCAAATGGCTCCGGTCATGCGGCGGAAAAGCCAGAAAAGCAATAAAGTGCTCATGATGTGGAGGATAAGATTGGTGACATGATAGCCACCGGCATGCAGCCCATAGAAACGATAATCCAGCATCAGCGACAGCCACGTCAAGGGGTGCCAGAAATCGGCGTATGTTGTATTGAATGCCCAGCGGATTTCTTCCAGGGTAATACCCGACTGGATGTGAAGATTATTGATGACATAGACGTCATCATCCAGGTTGATAAAGTCGTACCGATTTACCTGCCAGTAGGCAGTAAAAGTAACGACAGCCAGCAAAACATAAATAATAATGGTTTTGTTTTGGGAGCTTAAATTTATTTTATTTAGCATAGTGATGTGCCTGGTATATTCGTACCACAAGTTAATTAAGATTTCAGCGATTTTTAATGATTGTCGACCGCCATGCTGTCTCTCCGATAAACCGGTTTCTGTTGAATGGAACGTTGCTTGCACGAAAAGGGGTATGACATCCGCATCAAACTTCGGAAACATTTTATAAAATAATTTAAAAATGACCGGCGCATAATTTTTCATTGGCGTAAATCGGAAAATATTGTAAACCCTCATCAGAAGGTATCGGGCATGAATTTTAAATTGATTTATCCGAAATGGGAGAAACTGGACCGGCAAACGCGCTTTATCCTGCCGCCGCACGGGCCGGTGGTTTTTGCCGCTGCCCTGCCTGACGATGTGAACGTGGATTTTATCGACGAAAACGTTCAGGAAATCGATTTCGATCAGGCGGCGGATTTTGTCGGCATTTCCGTCATGCTGACCGCGCAGATTAAACGCGGCTGGGAAATTGCCGATAAGTATCGCGAAAAAGGCATCAAGGTCATCTTCGGCGGCATCGCCACAATGCTGCATGCCGAAGAAACGCAGGAACACGCCGATTGCGTTTTTCTGGGAGAAGCCGAAGGCCGGATGGAGCAGGTGTTTGCTGATTTCAAAAACGGCAATCTGCAGAAGGTTTATAACTACATGCAGGTTTTCCCGGCCATCGAAAGGGTCGGAACAGCCAGACGCGGCATTTTAAACCGCGAGATGTATAATTACCGCGGCATCCAGATGGTCGATCTGGTGCACGCATCCCGTGGCTGCCGGTTTAACTGCTATCCCTGCTGTGTCAATTTTCTGGGCGGCAGAAATTTCCGTCCACGCCCTCTGGACAAGGTTGTCGAAGAAATGGCGAGCATCAATAACAACCGGCTTTTCATTGTCGACAATTCGCTGGCCCAGGACAAAAACTGGGAGATGGATTTGTTTCGCGAAATGATTCCTCTGAAAAAGAAGTGGTGCTGTCATCCCATTGAGGATGACGACTGGGTGCTGGATCTGGCCGCGCAGGCCGGCGCGTGGTTTGTGTATCAGGCGATTTTCGATTCCTCCGATTTCATTCGCGACCGCATCAAACGCTATCATGATCACGGTATTGCGGTGGAGGGAAGCATCCTGCTGGGGCTTGATGATCACGATGAAACTTATATCAAAAAGCTGGTTGATTTTCTGCTGGAAGTCGAACTGGATATGGCGGAATTTACCGTGCTGACTCCTTTTCCGCACACACGGACCTTTGACGATTTGCACAACGCGGGAAGAATTTTTTCCTATGATTGGAACGACTACACTTGCGGAAAAGTTGTTTTTCAGCCTAAAATGCTGACCGTGGAAGAATTGCAGTCGCTTTATTATTACGCCTGGGATAAATTTTACGAGGAAGAACCGCAAAATTATAAAATGTTCAAGATGCTGAAAAAAGTGATGGATAAAGAAAAGGCGGACGGCACATACAAGCCGCGCGTTCGCAAACCGGTAACGCAGGAAAGGAAATTTTAGCTGATGAAGAAAAATATGAACAAAAATGCGATCGTCATTGACGGCAGCAACGTCAGCTTTGATGACATTATTGCCGTAGCGCGTTACGGCCTTCCCGTTCAAATCAGTAATGCCGGCAAATTCATCAGGAAGATGGAAAAGACGCAGAAGATCCTGATGGATTCCATGCGTCAGGATATTCCCGTCTACGGTGTGACAACCGGTTACGGCAAATCATGCGGCAAGCGAATGCCGCTGGAGATTGCACTGAAAAACGGCGCCAATATTTTAACTTTTCACGGCTGCGGGACGGGAGAACCGATCGGCATTGAAGAGACAAGGGCGGCCATGCTGTGCCGCATCATCTGTCTGGCGCGCGGTTATTCCGGCGTGTCCGTTGCACTGCTTCAGCAACTGGCTGATTTTCTGAATCATGGCATAACGCCGGTAGTTCCCTGCGAGGGTTCGGTGGGAGCATCCGGCGATTTGACGCCGATGTCCTATATCGCAGCCTGTCTGGCGGGAGAGCGCGAAGTTATTTATCAAAACGAAAGAATGCCTGCCGCCGAGGCTTTAAAAAAAACCGGGCTTAAACAGTACCGTTATCAGCCCAAAGAGCCTCTGGCGATGCTCAACGGCACAACCACGATGACGGGCATAGCCGTTATCGCGGTCGAGAGAGCCTGGAGAATTTTGTCCGCGGCGATTTCCGCCACAGCGCTCTCCATTCATGCCCTCAAAGGAAACGTTCAACATTATCATCCGGTCATTTCGGAGGCCAAACCTTTTCCCGGACAGAAATTTGTCGCCGCTCAGATTCTCGGTCTTTTAAAAGCCAGGGTATCGGTGCGCCAACTGGAAGATGACGCGCTGGAAACCCTGCAGGATCCTTACTCTCTGCGCTGCGCTCCGCAGGTGGCGGGCGTTCTGTATGACAGCCTGGAATGGATAAAAAAATGGGTGGAAACGGAAGCCAACAGCTCCAACGACAATCCGCTTTTCGATCCGAAAACCGGCGAAGTGCTGATGGGCGGTAATTTTTACGGCGGCCATATCGCTTTTGCCATGGACGGTTTGAAGGCCGCGCTGGCTTCGGTTGCCGATATGTGCGACCGCCAGATCATGCTATTGGTCAACCCGAATTTAAACCGGGGACTGCCCGGCGATCTGGTCAGAAAATCAGGCAGGGAAAAGGGATTGCGTCATGGTTTTAAGGCCATGTCCATTTCGTCCTCCGCGCTGACGGCGGAAGCCCTGAAGGCGACCATGCCGGCAGCATCATTTTCGCGTTCCACTGAATCGCATAATCAGGACAAGGTCAGCATGGGAACAATCGCGGCGCGCGATGCCGAAAGAGTCTGTGTACTGACAGAGCGCGTGGTGGCCATTCATCTTCTGGCGGCGGCGCAGGCCTGCGATATCAGAAACAACATTGCAGCGCGGCCCGCTTTGGCCGGTCTTCTGAAAAACATCAGAAAGGTTTCCGCACCGGTGGTGGACGACAGGGCGATGGATAAAGACATCGAAAATATTTGCGAAGCAATCAAATACTCCGATTTTTTTAAAATAAAACCATGAAAGAAAAACAAAAAAGCTTTGAAGTAAAAATTCGGGTGCCGTTCTTCGACCTCGATCCGATGCAGATCGTCTGGCACGCCAACTACCTGAACTATTTCGAAGTGGCGCGGGCGGCGCTTTTTGAAAATAACGGCATTGATTTATACTCATTCTTTGAAAAGCAGCAATTAATCTTTCCCATTATCAAAACCTCGACAAAGCATATTCTTCCTCTGCGCCACCGTGACGAAATCATCTGCAAGGCGACGCTTGTGGACGCTCACGTGAAACTGGTTGTTGATTTTGAAATCCGCAAAGCGGACGACGGCCGGATCTGCGCCCGGGGCCGTACGGAACAGGTAACAGTGAAAGTTCCGGAAATGGAAACGATATTCAGCGTTCCGGAGGAAATTCGCCGCGCATTCGGTTTTTAATAATGGAAGATGTTTTGCAAAAATCCTTTATCGCCGGTCTGGAGCGTCTGACCGCCCGGGCCGAATTACTCGATTCCATCAATGTGTTTCCGGTTGCCGATGGTGATACCGGAAGAAATCTATCCGTCAGTCTTATCCCGTTGCGCAATGCGGGCAGGCCGCAGGAAAATATTATTCATCAGCTTCTGCTGTCGGCGCGCGGCAATTCCGGCAATATCGCCTCGCGGTTTTTTTCCTCCTTCTGCGCAGCGGGCAGTGTTGCTCAACTGGCCGATCAGGCCAGAGAAGGCGCGAAAAAAGCATGGCAGGCGGTGAGTCATCCGCGTCCGGGAACCATGCTGAGCATTTTTGACGCTCTCGCGGAAGCTCTGCCGCAGGATTTAAATCCCGACAAAAAAACCGTAGAGCATATCATCGGCCGTCTGGAAAAAGCCGTTCAGGAAACGAATGAACTGGTGCCCCGCTTGAGGCAGGCCGGAGTTGTGGACGCGGGCGCTCTGGGCATGTATATTTTTTTCGAAGGATTTTTCTACACGCTGGCGGGCATCCCGGATGATTGCCGTCCGGTGGCGGAAATATTTCAGGACCGCCTGAAAATATCTTCTTCATTCCAGGAAGACACGGAATCGGGCTATTGCGTTGATTTTGTCGTCAAGGCTCCCCGTTATTCTCCGGATGAATTAAAAATAATCACCAGCGCGCATCAGGAAGTTATCATTATTCCTGAAGGTGATTTTTACAAAATCCACCTGCATACCCGGGACAAGGAACACGTACGGTCGCAGATGACCGGGCTGGGCAATGTAGTGAACTGGGAAGACGACAATCTTGCTTTGCAAATCGAAGAGTTCAAACATGTGAGCGCCGGTCCGTTTCATATTATGACCGATGCCGCCGGATCGCTCACCGGTCAGGATGCGAAAAAATACGGTTTCACGCTTTTGAACAGCTATTTGACCGTCGGCGAAAAATGTCTGCCGGAAACGCTTTTTCATCCCGACGAACTTTACAAAGCAATGAGCAATGGCATTAAGGTATCCACATCACAGGCTTCCGTTTATGAAAGACATCAGTTCTACCAGAGCGTTCTGGAGCGGTTCGATAAGGTCTTATATCTTTGCGTCGGGTCTGCGTTTACCGGCAATTATCAGGCGGCGATCCAGTGGATGAAAGAGCACAACAAACAGGACAGCTTTTTGATCATGGATACCGGCGCGGCGTCAGGCCGACTGGGAATAATCGCACTGGCCACGGCACGCTATCTGGCCGAAACAAAGGATATGAAAAAGACGGTCGTTTTTGCCCGAAAAGCCGTGCATGAATGCGAGGAATATGTGTTTCTTGATAAACTGCAATACCTGGCGGCAGGCGGGAGACTATCCAAAACGAACGCCTTTTTCGGTGACAAATTAAACATGAAACCGGTCATATCGCCATTGCCCGAAGGAGCAAAAAAAGTCGGCATGGTCAGAAATCAGGAGGACCAGGTCAAATTTGCTTTGACTAAACTTGCTTCCTCCATTCAGGACGATGCGCGTGCTTTGATCATGCTGGAGTATTCCGACAATAAAAACTGGGTGGAGGGCACGGTTAAGAGGAAATTGGAATTTTTATATCCGCACGCGGATATAATTATCCAGCCGCTGTCGCTGACGTCGGGAGCGCATATGGGGCCGGGGACGTGGGCAGTTGCCTTCCTCCCTGAAGGAACGACTCCGTAAAACATTTCGGCACGGTTTTTTCTTCCCCCTTTTATAAAGGGGGATTGAGGGGGCTTTTTCAATTGGGTGTCTCGGTAAAATCTCCCCTGGCCCCTCTTTAGAAAAGAGGGGGATCGCTCATTCAAATTGTTTTAGAGACGCTTATTAGGTCACGCGTCCTACAACTGCGCGCCTGGCATCTGGAGCTCGCGTGCCCTTTAGGGTATTTTACGAAGCCGTTAAATTATTACGAGTTGTCATTACCCAGTCGTAGATGACTTTCAGCTTACTTGACCGGGTAATCCAGTATCTATGGAACTGGTTCCCCGCTTTCGCGGGGACGACGCCTGGATGCCGGATCAAGTCCGG
>JAJFTS010000149.1 GCA_021372815.1 Deltaproteobacteria bacterium
ACCACGGAGCCGAAGGCATTCCAGAGCAGTCCGGCGATCACGCTTGCCGGAAGAAGCGCAATTCCCACAATCGTCGAATGAAGACCGAGCAGGGTTCCTTTCAATTCTTTCGGCGCGATTTCCGAAATAAAGGCGCGTTCCACCCCTGCCGTCATCGCGGTAAATATTCCATAAAGGGCGAAGGCGGCCACGATGATTGCCTTATTCGGAGCCCAGGCAAAGCCGGCATAGGCAATGGCGAAGGTGAAGTATCCGGCAACCAGCAGGCGTTTCCGTCCAATGCGGTCGGATCTTTTTCCGAACGGCACGGCAAAGATTGACGACACGATGTTGTATACAAAGTAGAGAAGCACCACCGATGCGGGATTGAAGCCCACGTTACCGGCCTTAAGCAGCAGAAAGACATTCGATGAGTTTCCGAGTGTAAACAGGAAGACCACCGCCAGATAAAGTTTGAGACGCCCGTCAAGATGCTTAAATCCTTGAATAAGATGAAGCGGTTGGGTGACTTCGCATCGTTCCCCTGTCTCTTTGATAAAGATGAACATGAGCAGCGAAGCAATGGCAGGAATACACGAAAGCAGGAAAAGTTCTGCGTAGGCGTACTCCCCTTTCCAGGCGGTCATAATAAAGAAAGCGATAAGGATTCCGGCGGCGGAACCGGCCATATCCAGCGCTTTGTGAATGCCGAACGAATGCCCCAGTTTATCCGCCTCACAGCTTTCGCTCACGAGCACGTCACGCGGCGCTGTCCGGATGCCCTTGCCGAAACGGTCCACCATCCTTGCGGCAAGAACGCCCGGCCAGGAACCGGCAATAATCAGAATCAGTTTGTACACCAGACCGGCCGCATAACCGATAAAGGCAATGGGTTTTTTCTTCCGGTACTTGTCCGTAATGTAGCCGCTGAATACCCTCAGCAGACTCGCCAGACTTTCCGCAATTCCTTCAATCAGACCGACAAGAGCAGGCGTCGCGCCAAACACCGTCGTCAGATAAAGCGGAATCAACGGATAAACCATCTCCGTACTTAAATCCGCAAAAAAACTGACCAACCCGATGAAAATTACATTATTCATTTTCTTTCAGATCGTGAACGTTTATCGTTCATAAAGGTCGACGGCTATTAACAAAGCTCTCTCCTGCTTTGCTCGTCGGCCCTACTTTTTTTCACTCACCTGCAGCTCAAAACAAGTTAGTGGCCGTGGCCGCCTCCATGCCCGCCGCCGGGTCCTTCTCTGCGTATTTCCGTACCGATCGTTCCGCGGTCTTTGTTGATCCATTCAACCTGTACCTTATATTTGCATTGTTCGTTTTCTTCATCTTTCCAGAGAACGACGATGTACTCTACCGGTATGGAAACAAATCCATAGGTCTTACCGTCTTCTTTTATTTCATAATTGGTGAAATAGCGATAGGAGTTCTTTTCCATCGTTGTCAGATCATCGAGACTTTTGATGATCTCTTCACGCGGATAATCCGTGCAGACGCTCGCCCCTTTTTTAATAAAAACCAGCCCTGCAAATGTTTTATCCGGAAAACTCTCGGGATTGTTTAATTTGATAATTCGCTCGTACTTGCCGTCCGGCACTTCCTTTATTTCCGGCATCTTGACGACAGTGCTGTAGCCGCCGCAGCCCATTACGGACAATGCACCCAGCCCCAGCGCCATGTTTATTATGGCGCTTTTAATATTGTCTTTCTTCATCATCGCGCCTCCTTGAACAAGCATCGATTTTATTTAATTGGTTTACGCTTTCTTAAAGCAGGGCAATCTTCTCCCCCTTACATCCATTATCTTTCTTTTTATTTTTTACGAATCCCGGGAATAATGATGGGCGTCTTTTCTTTGTACGCCGTATAAACTTTGCCGAAGCGCTTCTCCAGTTCCGGTTCTTCAATACATTTAAATTCGAGAATGCTCATCAAAACAAACAACGGCGTCATGACGAAGGTGAGTGTTATCGATCCGGAGAAAATGCCGATCCCGGCCATCACCAGGAAAAGGCCCGTCATCATCGGATTTCTTGAATAAGCGTAGGGACCGTCGGTAACCAATTTCGGCGGAGGATTTATCGGAACGGGAGTCCCTTTTGTTTTAAAGAATTTCCCCGCAGACCACAACCAGAGGAGCGTCCCCCCAATGATAAAGGGGAGGGAAAGCGCAATGCTCAAGGGTTGGGCGATAAATTCCGGCAATCCGAGGAAACGATCAAGATAAAAAGATGCCACAATCAACAGCAATACAATGCAGAAGAAAATAAAGCCGACCAGCGGGGTAAGAATCATGCGCATTCTTTTGGTGCCCGTTGCCGTCTTATAGATAAGGTTTATGATCGATTCCCGAAACGATTTCATGTGCACATTACCTGTGTTGAAAAGTATAGCACATTCCGGAGAAAAATAAAGAGCCGCCCGTGCATCGAACGGACGGCTCTTTAAACATTCCTTGCTTGATCGATTTACTTGACGGCGTCTTTCAAACCTTTCCCGGCTTTGAATACGGGAACTTTCTTAGCAGCTATTTTAATAGCTTTGCCTGTCTGGGGGTTTCTGCCTGTGCGGGCTTTTCTCTTCTTAACATCAAATGTTCCGAAGCCCACCAGTGTCACGGAATCTCCCTTTTTCAGAGCTTTCTGAATTGCCGCCAATGTTGCGTCAACGGCCGCTACCGCTTCCTTCTTGCTGCATGTCACTTTTGCTACTTCTTCGATCAAATCAGCCTTGTTCATTTAGTGCCTCCTCTTTATTATTGGAACCGATTTTTTTTGCATCATACATTTTTATTTACTGCAAATCAATCCAAATCACGCTGACAGCGGAAAATATCCAGATGACGCATCATGCGGTAATCGGCAGCCACCATGACAAAAAAGGCGATTGTCGTTTTGCAGTCTATTGTTTAACGATGGTGTCCAATTGACTGATCGCTTCCTCCAGTGTCGCGGTATTCAATATGTAGGCGTCGGCCAGGGCAATGGGAATAGCTGCTCCGTAACCGATTTCGCGCCGGTCCCGATCGTCGAAGGCCTGGGGAGAATCGTCTTCCCGGCCTCTGGCACAAATGCGCTCCAGCCTCATTTGCCTGGGCGCCAGAAAGGCAACCACTTCGCAATCGGCTTTTTCCCGAATAAGTTCGATTTCCGGCCAGGACCGCATGCCTTCCAGGAAACCCACGGCCGCACCGGATTTCAGAACCTCCTCCAACGCAAGTCTGGTCACGCCCATGCCGTCTTCACCGCGCAGTTCATCGGATATGGCGGCGGTTTCGACCGGATCCGCTTCCACGCCGCGCCTTCTGACTTCCGCCCGCACGATGTCGCCGGTGGCATAATAAATAAAATCATTGGATTCGGCATAAATCCGCGCGATATTTTTCCCTGAAGCGGGCATGCCCACAATAACGAATATTTTCATCTATTCCTCCTCCTGCCGGATTGCCGGAAAAATGGTCTTGCAGATATCATTGCCGTTTTAAAAGCAACCAGGCGTCATATTACTCTATTTTCTTGCTTTCACTTTTGTGCCGTCGCTGATGGTATCGTCGGGATAGGCTAAGACCTTTTCGTTTTCTTTCAATCCCGAAAGGATTTGTGCCGCCAGCCCGTTTCTCTGACCGACTTCCACAACCCGCCGGCGCGCTTTTCCCTTCTCGTCCACAAACACAGCCCACTTATCACCCCAACGGAAAAGGGCGCTTGCCGGAACCTGAAGGATGTTTTCTCCCTTCCAGATAATGAAATGCGCCTCCAT
The DNA here is from genome assembly GCA_021372815.1 of Deltaproteobacteria bacterium. Taxonomy (GTDB): domain Bacteria; phylum Desulfobacterota; class Syntrophia; order Syntrophales; family Smithellaceae; genus Smithella. Next base: position 3,754 of record JAJFTS010000149.1, read on the forward strand.
CCGATAAGCATCGCCGAGCACCCGCCATTTTTCCGGCGGCGACGTAATATCCACAATGACCAGAACTCTTTGCTCTTCCACGCCCAGGCTCGATATTTTCGTAAACCCCGCCGGCTCCACCAGCCGCACGACGCCCGTCAGGGGTTCGTCATTGCCCCAGCGCTTGAACAAAACTTCCGTCCCTTTTTTTATTTTGACCGCGTCCGAAGAAAGCACTTCCGCGCGGACTTCCAGATCCCGGACATCGCCGATATCTATCAACGGCTCGCCGATATTCACCGCGCCCTCGCTTTCACGGTAAACTCTGAACACGCCGCCGCTTAAAGGTGACGTTACATAAACAGTATCATGTTTGCCGCCTCTCTTAACAGAGGTAAAATCCCGCAAGGCTATTTGCGCCCGCTCCCGTTCGGATTTGGCCACGTTCACTTCCGCCGAAGCAGAACGCTGAAGCGCTTTCGCTTTTTGTGCTTCGGAATCTATCTGATCGAATTGATCTCTGGAAATAGAGCCTTTGGCGTAGAGGGCTTTTAAACGTTCCCGTCTTTGTTCGAGATAACCGGCGTCCGCCGCGGTCACTTTTTCTCTTTCCAGTGCGGCCTTGAGCGCGGCTTCGGCGGAAGAGACGGCGGCTTGAGCAGTCGCGCGGCTGCGGGGATCGAGAGACTGCGACTGCAGCGGCTCCAGAACGGCCATGATCTGCCCTTTCTTCACGGGGTCTCCGACCTTGGCCTGAATGCGCTGCATATATCCGGCTGTGGGAGCGGAGATGGTAAAACGTTCTTTGAGGCGGGTGCGTCCTTCTTCTTCAATCGCAATCTGAAGCGGCCCCCGCTTGACGGCGGTGATATCCACTTCCTTTGTTTTCGGCAAAAAACCGTAAATCAGCAAAAAAACAACGATCAGCACAACACTGACGACCAGTACTTTTCTGCGCAACACCTGATTCATTTAATTCGTCTCCAGCGGTTCCCTTGTTTTCCGTTTTACTCCCGTGTTTTGAGCACCTCAACCAGGTCAAGATGATTCAGCTTGTAACGCACAATCAGGCCGGATACCAGCGCCGAAAAAATAACCACCGCCGCCGCCTGGGCGTAAGTGCTCATCTCGATAATCATCGGCACCCGGAAAAGATCGGATGCCAGCGAGTTGGCAATATAGGCGCAGAGCCAGTATCCGACAACAAATCCCAGCGGAATGGCGATCAGCGTAATCAGCGCCAGTTCCCCCAGCAGGATGTAAGCGATTTCACCCCGCGTATATCCTAAAACCCGCAGAGAAGAGAGCTCACGGCTTCTTTCGGATAAAGATATTCTCGCGCTGTTGTACACAACGCCGAACGCAATGGAACACGCCATTATTGTAGCAATAAAAGTAAAAAAAAGCATTCCTTTTGCCATTACGTCGTAAACATTTCTGATTTCATTTTTCCGGATGACTATTTCCGAAACGCGCGGCATCTCCACAAAAGACCGGAAGAGCTTTTCGCGGTATTTTTCATCCGTAACCAGATAAGCGCCGGAGATGGCTTCGCCCTCATTCATCAGACGGTTGAGCGCTTTTAAATCCATATAGCCCATGACGCCCAGATACTGTTTGGCCAGTGCGACCACGGGAACCTGCCGGACAGCCTTGGAGCCTTCCAGTGCTTCGACCGTCAGCATGTCGCCGGCCTTGACGCCGAGAATCTTGCCCAGATAATCGGTCAGCAAAATCCCCGACGAAGGCACGGGAATGGTTTTAAGATTTTTGTCGAGCAGCAGACTGAGACGGCTGTCCGGTTCTATCCCGTTAATGACGGTTTTATAACTGCGGTGACCGAAATTAAGTTTCACCGGAACAACCCGGAAACTCTCTCCGTCGTTGATGCCCTGTGTTTGTTTCAGCTCATAGATCGCCCGGTAGGAAGTCGGTTCGATAAAAGTCAGCGTCATATCTTCTTTCTGAGAAAGAATAAAATGAATATCCACCATGTAATCAATGGAATCTTTAAAAAATCCGCTGGAGATCATTGTCGCGCAGGCGGTGGCAATGCCGATAATCGAAAGAAAAGTCCGGACGGGCTTTCTCTCCACGTTGCGGATGATTATCCGCGTGGGCTGCGAAAGCCAGCGGCCGATGCCCGTTTTTTCGATAAATGAAATCCGGTATTTGGCCGGAGCTTCCGGCCGCATGGCCTCGGCGGGAGGCTGTTGGGAAGCCTTCCAGAAAGAATGCACGGTTCCAGCCAGCGCGGAGGCCACGCTGATCAAAACGGCCGAGATAACAACTCCCGGATGCAGTTTATAAATGAAAAACGGAAAACGATAGGTTTCCATATAAATGCCGCCCAGCAAATTCCCCAGCCAGATGCCGGCGGCGATTCCGCACAAAACGCCGACAGCGATCATCAGGACAACCATATTCGCGTAATGGAAGGCAACATCAATATTTCTATAGCCGAAAGCTTTGAGCGTCGCGATTTGTTCGCGCTGCGTACTGATCGTTCTGCTCATGATTACATTCAGCAGAAAGGCCGCCACACAGATGAATATCGTGGGAAATATTTTCGAACTGGTTTTCAGCTGGCGGAACTCTTCGCTCAAAAGACGGTGGGACATCTGATCCTTGCGGCCGTAAGCGCCGAAGCCGCCGTATTTCCCCAAAATATTGTCAAGGTCGCGCACTACATCGCTTAATTTGGCGCCGGGATAAAGAGTCAGGACGACATCGTTAAACGCGCCGTCCATATCGTAGGCTTTGCTGATGGCTTCGCGGGTCATCCACAAGGCGCCGTAGCGTTTAAAATCGGGACTCATGGCTCCGGCTTTCATCAATAGAACAAACTCCGGGGAAAGCGCGATGCCGGTAATCGTCAGTTTTTTCCATTTGCCGTTGATGACTGCCGCGAACTGATCCGACGGTTTCAGGCCGTGCGCCTGGGCAAAGGTTTCGTTGATGACCACTTCATCGTCCCGGGAGGGATCGGGCAGTCGGCCTTTTCGGATATAAAGGCGGTTCAGTAGCGGACTACCCTCATCGGGTATGGAAATGATCTTACCGGTAACCGATTCGTTAAAACCTTTGATATCCAGCTTGGCCTGGGCGCAGACCCGGGTTTCCAGCTGATTGACGCCGTTGATTTTTTTTAATCTGTCTTTGAGGCTTTCCGGCGCGCGCTTTAAATTGACAAAGACATCGGCAAAATTATAGTCGCGATAAAACTTGCTGCGGGTGAAATCCAGGGAATGCATGACGCTGATAAACATAATGAACGTCGCCACGCCGCTGAGCACCACCAGCGTGATGGCAAAGACCTGGCCTTTCATCTGCCACAGTTCCCGCCAGAGTTTTCGATGCAACGCCTTCATAATTTTAAGTTCAACGTTCTATGTTCTATGTTCTAAGTTTCTGTACTTTGTACTCTGTACTAATAACTTTTTCCCCTTGCTACTTGACCCTTTGCTACTATTGTCACGGCAATGAAATTCTTTTATCCTTATGTTTCGCCCACCAGGTTTTGTATTCAGTCAGTTTATTTTGGATGGAGGCGATGTCGTTGTTTTGTTTATAACCAGCTAGTGCTTTAATATCTGCATCAGTGGCAATGTTATAATATTTCTGACGGTAATTTAAAAAGACGTTCATGCTGCGAACAAGATTATAGATTAGGTCTGACTGCTTCACACTGCCTGTCTGCGATTGTGCATTCCATTTGTCGCACAGCCATAAACGGCGGTCCATTTCGTCCTTGATCCATTTAGATTGATTGTCCTTTGTTCTTAAATCGGCAGATGTTACTGCTGGCAATGTCGAAGGAAACTTCACTAGGTACGCGTTCACAACTTCCACAGGTTCTGGCTTGGTCATTTGCCCATCTTCATACTCTATGGAAATGACCTTGTTATTACTAATCCATCTATACACCCACCCTGCTGAACCAAATGTCATAATGTTATTACCATTTACAACACGCATGATATACTGGTCACCAGGAATGCCTAAAGAAGTTCTAAAAGCTTTATCCAACTCATGCAGCAGCCATCTGTCCGAATCACCGCCCGTGTGCTGGGTGACTTGGACGTCCGGAGATACATTGCCGCTATTACTTAGGTACATTACACCGTATGTTACATCGTTATGATCTTGGAAATGGCCTGTGGCACTTAAAATATTTTTCTTTACAAGATGGGGTCCACCTGTTGCTGGTTCACCGGGCAAATCTTTTTCTGGTTTATCTAATTTGTAATTTCCAATATCTTGAAGTATTAAATAGTCAGAAATATTTTGTGTAAAAGCTATAATTGGAAACAATAACAATCCAATCAATATTACAGCAAATTTTATTTTCCTCACTTAGCCCTCCAGGTAATGAATTTATCCCATGCTGGTTCAATCATTTTGATTGAACCGTCTATTTGCTCTACAATTTTCTGATTCAATCTACAAGATTGAACCAGCTTAAGAAATAATTGTCATTCCCGCGCAGGCGGGAATCCAGTTTTTTGTCCTGGATGCCGTTCTTCAACGGCATGACAGAGGACATATTATTTATTTGTCATTACCCAACGCATGCCCGGCGCATGCCTGAGTGATTGGGCAATCCAGTTTTCTTTTTTCCTGGATGCCGTTCTTCAACGGCATGACAGAGGACATATTATTTATTTGTCATTGCCCAACTCATGCCCGGCGCATGCCTGGGTGATTGGGCAATCCAGTTTGTTTTTATTTCCTGGATACCGGCCTGCGCGGGAATGATAACTTCCTTGCTGCTTGCCCTCCGTCACCTCGAACTTCAACTTTGAACCTTGAACCTGGAACGTTGAACTTTGTTTTTTTACCACACCAGATCGCTCGCGGATTTCTTCACCTTGTTGATTGTCACTTCCGCGATTTTGCCGTTGCTTAGATGAATAACGCGGTCGGCCATGCCGGCAATGTCCACGTTATGGGTGATGATGGCCGTCGCCGTGCCCAATTCGCGGTTGATGCGCTCCAGAGCCTCCAGAACCACTATGCCGGTTTTGGAATCGAGTGCGCCGGTCGGTTCGTCGCAGAGGAGCACTGCCGGTTTCTTGGAAATAGCGCGCGCGATGGCCACGCGCTGCTGTTCGCCGCCGGAAAGCTGGGCGGGGAAATGATTCAACCGGTCGCTTAATCCGACAAGCTCCAGAGCCGCCTCCGGAGCCATGGGTTTTTCGGCAATTTCCGTCACGACCGAAACATTTTCCCGGGCGGTCAAACTGGAAATCAGATTGTAGAATTGAAAAACAAATCCGACATAGAAACGGCGGTAATCCGTCAGTTCTTTTTCCGTGGCTCTGGTCAAGTCTTTGCCCCGGTAGGAGACAAATCCGCCGGTTGCCGTGTCCAGACCGCCCATGATATTCAGCAGCGTGGATTTGCCGCTTCCCGAAGGCCCAAGCAGAACAACCAGTTCCCCGGCGTAGAGTTCCATGTTGACGCCGCGCAGGGCGTGAACCTCAACTTCTCCCATCTTATAAATTTTCGTGAGATCACAAACCTGAAAAAAATTTTCTTTCTGCTGATTCATCGGCTTCACCGTCTGTCTTTATCCGGTGCGGGTCAAGTTATAAAATGAGGTTCTGTATATTAATCAATAGGTGTAGCTAATGGCGGCGCCGGCGGAAAATCTGTCCGCATATTGCCCTTCAATATTCAGACGGAATCCTTTGGCAAGAGGAATATCCGCTCCCGCGAATCCTCCGGCAGTCGATTTGTTTTCGACGGAAACATTTCCGGCCGCGTATTCCAGACCGGGAACAGCCGCAGACAAAGACATCTTCGCTTCCGAATAATAGAGATAGGGACCGGCATACAGTCTCATGCCGCAGGACAGTGTGGCCTGCAGGCCAACACCGAAATTCACATCCCAGAGATTTTTCACTTTCAGATCGGCGACAAAAGGAACGCCGCCACTGATTCCGGAGACATTGTCCGTGAAATTGCTGAAATAATAAGTCCCCTGCACAAAAGCGCCCATGCCGAATGTTTCATTGAACGGATAAAATATCTTGGCGCCCAGGGTACCGGAAAATTTCCAGTTTTCTTCAAAATCATCTTTGCCGGTCGCGGTGGAGGGGTCTGCGGAGCTGAAAACGTCGAATATTTTCAAGTCCGATACGCCGAGACGCGCGTATATTTCCCAGATGTTTCCGGCGCCGTAGGCCGCCTGAGAATAAATCATGTTTTGTCTGATTTTATGATCCGCGCCGTTTTGGCAGGTATCTTCATGATACCAGTAACCGACGGCGGTGTTGATTCCACCCGCTTCCTTCGAAACGGTTTGCGGCGCACCGAACAGCCCCGCCGCCGCGACTATCCGCGGACAAACGGCAAAAATCAACAAAAGCACCAGCGTGATAAGCAGAAAATTTTTTGCGAAAATTTCTTTCTTCATTTAATTTTCCTTCTTCGGCACGGCCGGCTCACGCTCCGGTGATTGCGCTTCCTCGGATGCGGACTTCATCATCTTCGCTTTTCTTGCCTTCACCGCCTTCAGACGGTATTGAATGTAGGCGTCGCGAAAAGCCACGTAGGGATCAACAGCCGCGTTTTTCAGGGACTCATAATCGCCGATTCTCAACGATGTGGCATTAACTTCCTGCCAAACCCTCACACCCAGCCAGTCGTACCACGGATCAATGTACGAGACGGGATACAGAAAATAATCTCCGGCAATGCTGACAGAGTCGCGCGGACTGGAAGGCCCCAGCACCGGCCAGACAATATAAAAGCCCTGCCCGATGCCCCAGACGCCCAGGGTCTGCCCCAGATCGGTATCCTGCATTTGCAGATCCAGCTCCTTGCCGGAAGAAGGATCCAGCAGTCCCCCGATGCCCCAGACGGTATTGACCGTAAAACGTCCGGCTTCCGTGGCCGCGCCGCTGAAATCGGCCTGCAGCAGGCAACTGAGGAAACGGGCGGGAAATCCCAGGTTGGAAAAGAAATTTTTTACGCTGATCCGGGCGGGTTCGGGAACGACTGCTTTGTAGCCCTGGGCGACAGGTTTGAGCGCCCAGAAATAAAGCTTGTCGTTGAACTGATGCATGGCCCGGTTTACGGGTTCCAGAGGGTCGGCAATTTCCGCTTTCTCTTCCCCAACAGCCTTGCCGGTATCATTGTCCGAAACTTCATCTTCCTTGTATTCTTCTTCCAGGGGATTTGCCGCGTCGGCTGCGGTTTGTACCGGAACATGAGCGGATGACGAAGCAAGTTCAACCGGCCCGGACGAAGACGCGGACAGAGCACCACCGGTGACGCCGGCGCTATGCGCGTACCCCGCCGTCAGAAAGATAAACAACACAATCACGGGTATGGACCCCAAAGCTTGCTTTGGGGTATTATACCCTCCGCTGTGCGGGATTGTTCGACTTACAAATTTCAATGCACGTCGTTTTTGAAATTTGAGTCTCACAATAATTTTAATGTAAAATTTCATATAGCCCAAAATAGATTTCTCAAGCCCATCGCTCGCGGTGCATTATACCACTTTTGAGTAAGCGAAAAATATGAAATAATGTTTACGTTATTGCGCCTTAACCTTTTTTCGCAGGATCTCCAGCAACTGATCGGGAGTATTCTTGGCCAGGATGTCGCTGAACTGCGTGCGGTAATTCTGAACCAGACTCACATTTTCCACGACAACATCATATACTTTCCATTTGCCGTCTTTTAAAATCATCCGGTAAAAAATGGGAATTTCTTTGGAAGAGGTGATGATTTTCGACTGAATTTCCGCCTGATTGCCGGAAAGCATGTTTTCTTGATAGAAATTAACTTTTTCGTTGGAATAGTCCAGAATTTTATCGATGTATGCCTTTTCCAGAATCTGCTCAAAAAGCTTCACAAATTCCGCTCGCTGAGCGGGATTGAAATTGTTCCAGTTGCGCGCCAGGGTGCGTTTGGAAAATTCCACTTCATCGAACATGTCCTTATAGATAACCCGGAGCTTTTCTTTCTTGATCTCCTTGGCTGCCGGACTTTTCAGCTTGGGATCCTTCAGCACGTCCAATACTCTCCTGACGGAAGCCTCCGCCGTGGTCATCGGCACTCCGGCATAGGCCGGAACGGATAATATAAAAATGATCAATAGGCCCCATAATACAATTTGTTTTTTCATTCCTTAAACCTCCAACCTGTTCCTATTCTTTTACCTTTTCTGTTCCTGTATTTTTTCCCTCGTCTTTTTTCACTTCGCCGAAGGCATATTTGCTGATGATCTGCTCGATATCCACCGCCGCCTGCGTATCGGTGATCACTCCTTTATTGGCCAGCAGGTTGCCGCCGCCGCCCGGATCGATACTGAGATATTTATCGCCGATCAGTCCTTCCGTTTTAATGGAGGCGATGGCGTCATCATAGATTTTAATACCGTTGTTGATTTTCATTTCCACAACCGCTTTCAGGTTGTCCTGGTCTATGGCAATTTTTTCCACGCGTCCGACCTCAATACCTAATATATTCACCGGACTGCCGATTCTCAAGCCGGCAACGGTCGTAAAATTTGCAATGAGCGTATAGGATTTATCCCCCAGAAAATCAACCTTGCCCAGTTTCACAGTCATATATCCGACGCAGATCAGACCCAGAATGACAAAGATACCGACGATTGTCTCCATGTTGTATTTTTTCATTTATTCACTCCCCGCGGCACAACTTAGCCGCCCGATTTCTTTTTGTTGAGATTTGGCTAAAGTGACAACAGAATCTATATCGGTTGTTGACCGACCCTGGGCAATGCCGGCCATAATCATCAATTCGACCGGCCCCCCCGGGGACAATTTGCAGGCGCTCTCCTGGATGCTCTGCAGAATCTGTTTTTGAAAATCATGAACAAAATTTTTCATGATGCTTTCCGTTTCGGATAAATTTGAATAGGGAAGCATCGTAATAATCTCATTGGTATTCCGGCGGGTGGAAAAGCCGCCGATGGCGCCGAAATGTTTATCAATATATAATCCCATGCCCCGAATAGCCTCCTGCGCCGCATCATGTCCGACACTGCTGGCAATTCCGTTGAGTCCCTGCAGGCTGAAAACCACCAGGCAGTAAGATTCCTCCTCCGGTCTCCTTTTCATTTGAAGGTGATTGAGCATTTCGAACTGGCGTTTGGAATAAAGGCCGGTCAGTTCTTTTTGCAGCACTTCTAAACTGTGGATGACTTCCTCTTTGAACGGATGATCGAAATTCTCCATTTCTTCCGGCGTTCCCTGAAATACAATCTGATGATTATAAAGAGAAAGAATCCGGTTGGAGATAAAATAGACATCCGGGATTTCATGGCTGACGAGGATGGCTGTAAAGTTAAATTTTTTCTGATACTGGGCTATCATGCTTAAAATAGCATTTTTCCGTACGGGATCCTGACCGGTTGTCGGTTCGTCAAACAAAACGATCTTGGGATCGGTAATCAGGGCGCGCGCCAGCGCGGCTCTTTTCTGCATGCCTCCGGAAAGTTCCGAAGGGTACCGGTGTGCCGACTCGGTCAGTTCCGTCTGCTCGATTCTGGCCATCACCCGGCGATCAATTTCCGCTTTCTTCAAATTGGTGGATTCCCGGAGCGGCAGCGCGATATTTTCGTAAACGGTCATGGAATCAAACAAAGCATTCCCCTGAAACATGTAGCTTATCTGAGCGAAAGCCGCGGTAATTTCGGACTTGGTCATGGAAGAAATCGGTTTGCCGCGAAACAGAATAGCCCCTTCGTCGGGCTTCATCAATCCGATGATATGTTTGAGCATGACGCTTTTACCCGAACCGGAAAGGCCGATAATTGTGGTAACTTCTCCTTCGTAGATCTGCAAATTAACACGGTCCAGCACGGTTCGTCGGCCGAAGCGCTTGGTAACATCTTTGAATTCAATAAGTGGCGTTTCCATGAATTTCTCTACATTAGCAGTGAAGTTACGACATAATCCGAAACCAGGATCAGCACGCAGGACGTCACCACAGCCGACGTCGTGGCCAGGCCGACAGCCTGGGCGCCGTGACTATCCCTGCGCATGTGCGCAAAATAACCCTGGTAACAACAAACAGTGGAAACAATCACCGCAAAAACAATCGCTTTCACAATGCCATTGGTGATATCGCTCATGACGACATAGGCCTGAACGCTGTGCGAATAGACGCCGGGATTCAAACCCAACAGCAGAACTCCCGAAATATAGCCGCCCGCAATGCCGATCAGGTCAAACATCGCCGTTAACAAAGGAAAACTGATGATGGCGGCGGTAATTTTGGGGCTCACCAGGTATCGCAGCGGATTGATCTGCATGGTATGCAACGCGTCGATCTGTTCGCTGATGCGTTGAATACCGATTTCCGCCGTTATGGCCGAACCGGCCCGCGCCGTAATCATGATGGCGGTGAGCACCGGGCCCAGTTCCATGATCAGCGAAAGAGACACCAGCGAACCCACCGCGCCCTGCGCCCCGAATTGAACCAGAGCGTGATAGGATTGCAGACCAAGCACCATGCCGGTAAACAAGCTCACCAGCATGATAATGGTCATCGACCTTGCTCCGATATAATAAACCTGCTTCACAACCTTGGAGAACTGTTTGGCCCGTAAGGCATTCCCCAGCGCCATGATCAGGAAAATCGTTGCCTTTCCTAAAACATTCACCCAACGGACAACCGTTTCCCCGACAAAGGCGAAAGGCCTGGTCAGGAGCGTACCCGAACCGGATTCATCGTCGGCTTGCGAACCGTGTTGATTGTTTTCGTTCTGAGCCATGAACAGACTGCCCCTTGTTGATTGTTCTTAGAATACTTCGATGGGAAAGTTTACATATTTATTGAATTTCGTCAATTATTTCCTAAAAGACTTCCGCTAAAAATTCTTTTATGATTTCAGCTATTTCTTTCGGTTTCTGCATGGGAATCAGGTGTCCGGCATCCGGAACCGACCTGTATCTGCCGTCGGCCAGTAAAGAAACCGCTTTTTTTAAATCGATAAATTCTTTATTGGAACTTTTTTCCCCTTCCAGAATAAGAACCGGACAGGTTAATTTTTTAAGCAGAGGCCAGGGATTGGTGCTGTTGCCGCCCATAAACAACGCGGCTTCATTCCGCGGAGAACAGGTAAGCTTCAAATCGCCTGTCTGTTGTTTTTCCATCCCGTATTTGAGGTAAAACTCCAGCATTTGCTCATCCCACCCGGCAAACAGCGATTTCGACTTCAGATACTCCAGGGCGGATTTTTCATCCTTCCATCTGTCTTTTCTTTTGATCGACTGCGAAGCCAGGGGATGATCTTTGAGCTTCATATCGATGGAATAAATTTCTTCCGGCAGAAAAATGGGCTCGATCAGAATCATGGCGCGCGGCTGCATGCCGAACAGGGCCGAGGCAATCGTCAGCACCGTAGCGCCCATGGAATGCCCGACGGCCAGATGATCGGTGATGTTTTGTGAAACACTGAGGCTGATGATATCTCTGGCGATCACATCCCAGCCGAGACCGCTTTCCGGATCGCAATCGCGGTAATTGCAGATATACGGCACCCAGGCTTCGTGATGCGGCGCCAGATTTTCTATGATCGGATGCCACAGCCAGGGCAGAAAACCGGTGGCATGAACGAACAGAATCTGCGGAGGTTCGCCTTCATAATAAAGATAAGGCAATTCCGCGCCGCCGACATCCTGAATTTTCAGCGGTGGAATTTCTCTTGTACCGGCATCCTGGCTGACTTTTCGCGACATAAGGTAAAAGTAATATCCGGCAGTACATTTTGCCTGCCGGATATTTGATATCTATTATCTTTTAAGGCAAAAAATTCTTTTAAAAAATAAACACCGCCACGGCAATGACCGTGGTGAATTTATTATCTTTGCAAATGGTGGATTGGGTAACGTTAAGCGTCCGGACTATCTTACCGCTGATTTTAAAAATTTCTTTTTTCTCATCCCAGCTCTCATCGACATCGAAATCAATGCCCAGAGTGGAGGCCAGCATGGCCGCGGCCAGATCTTCCGCGTAATCGCCGGCCTGTTTCTCGTTCTGGCCGTAGGCGTGATGTTCGCTGATGTAACCGTATGAAGATTTATCGGCGGGAATGGCGCAGCCGACGGAGGCCGCCATGAGTCTTTTGGGTTCGTTGGTGCAGCAGCGGCTCATAACACAGTAGGTAATGGCACCGGGCGTCAACTGTTTCAGGCCCTGTGTTTTGGAAATCATTTTGCAGCGCGGCGGAAATATGCTGGAAACCTGCACCAGATTGCATTTCTCTATTCCGGCATCACGTAAGGCACGCTCAAAGGAATGCAATTCATCTTTGTGCGTGCCCACTCCTTTTGTAAAAAAAATCTTCTTGGGCACAAAACTTTCCATTTTTTAACTCCTTAATTACTTCCCGTGAAAGGAACTATATTTTGATCAGCTTTTCGCTCTCAGGCGGAAAACAATTTTGCTGCTTATATCAGGGTTCAATTCCATATTCCACAAAATTATTTATCAATATCCGGAAAATATCCGGCCGTTTGATCTTGCTCAAAACTGAAAAAAAGACTATAGAAATCCGTAACAATAAATCAAGGCATTTTATGAAGATAAAATTTTCTTATTTCATTGTATTATTACTTTTCATTTCCTGTTGTCCGAATACGCCGGAACTGATCAAGGACGAAGCCGAATTGCCTCAGAATCACACCTCCTACGTAACCGAGGTCGTGAAAGAAGATTTCATTCTTGCCCGGGAAGATCAGGCAAGAATGAATGAAGACTACAATAAAACTTACTTTTCCGTTTGGCATAATCTCCAGCCGGTTCATTCCTCACCCGAAAAATTATCCTGGATTTTTAATAAATTCACACTGAGCCCCGGTTACGGTGAAAACAAGAAAAAACATACCGCGGCCTGGTTAAAAAAACTTCAGCAAAGCGCTTCCGTGGAAAATTACCCCAATACGCTGAAGCCCGCGATTACAACCAGAAGCACCAATCTGCGGATGCTGCCCACAAACAGTCCCCATTTCTACAGTCGCGAGGGAAATGCCTCCGGCTGGCCTTTTGACAATCTGCAAATATCCTCCGTAGCCGCCAACACACCCATTCTCATCTGTCACCTCAGCGCCGATAAATCATGGGCACTGGTGGAAACCAGTTTCGCCTTTGGCTGGCTGCCGGTGGAAGATTACGCGCTTGTTGATGAAGATTTCATCAAAACGTGGGAATCGGGCCGTTATGCGGTTATCGTCAAGGATAAAACTTCTATTTTTGATGTTGAAGGAAATTTCAGTCTGCGAACATCGATCGGACAGATTTTTCCTTTAATCGGTGCGGAGGCGGACAAAAGGGAAATCCTCATCGCCTCGGCCGATAAAAACAACCGGGCGATCATCAAACATGGTTTCGTCTCACCTCAAATTATCGTTTCCCAGCCGCTGACCTTTACCTACGCCAATGCGGTAAAAATCGCCAATGAACTGATCGACGAACCGTACGGCTGGGGCGGTCTTTACGGCAATCGCGATTGTTCCGCGATGACCCGGGATTTTTTTGCTCCTTTCGGTATCTGGCTGCCCCGACATTCCGAAGATCAGGCCAAAAAAGTCGGAACCTATATCGATCTGGAAAATCTGGAACCGGAACAAAAAGAAAAAATCATTCTGGAGCAGGGAATCCCTTACTTAAGTTTGCTCTGGCGCAAAGGCCATGTCATGCTCTACATCGGCGCCAAAGACAATAAAGCGCTTATTTTTCATAATGTCTGGGGTTTGAAAACAGTGGACCTGTGCGGCCGGGAAGAAAGAAAAATCATCGGCAAGGCTGTGATCACGACTTTATGCCCCGGCGCCGAATTACCCTGTCTTGACCCGGAAGGATCGCTGCTGAAAAATATTTCGGCGATGACTATTCTTGGACCGGTCAAACAAAACCGACAAATACAGCCCGATGGCGCAATCTCGCAAGCCGTGCCCGAAAATAGCGGTCTCAGAAACAGATCAGTATACCTTTATAATTAATATGTATAAATATAAAATCTATTTAGAGTACGACGGAACCAATTACCACGGCTGGCAAACGCAAAAAAACGCCCGCAGCGTTCAGGATACTTTAATCAAAGCGGCTGAGAATTTTACGGGAGCGTCCGTTAAAGTTCAGGGCGCCGGAAGAACCGACGCCGGAGTACACGCGCTGGAGCAGGTAGCCCATCTGGAATCTCCCAAAAAAGTCCACCCGGAAACTCTGCGCATGGGAATTAATGATAATCTGCCGGCCAGCATCAATGTCCTGAAGGTGGAAAATGCGCCCGCACTCTTCCATGCCCGCCATCACGCCCTCAGCCGCAGCTATCTTTATCTGATTTCCCGCAGACGCACGGCTTTCGGCAAGCGTCATGTCTGGTGGGTCAAAGACAAACTCGATTGCGGCAAAATGAAACAGGCGCTGGATGTTTTTCAGGGATTCCACGATTTTGCCTCGTTTGCCGACAAAAGAATGGATAAGGATGCCTCCACACAAGTCGACATCGAAGGAATATGGCTCAAAGAGTTTGACCATCTCATCGCCGTGCGGATTTCAGGTTCTCATTTCCTGTGGAAAATGGTCAGGCGCATTGTCGGAGTGACTGTTGAGGTCGGCCGCGGCAATTTCACCAGACATGATGTGGAAAAAATGCTCAACTCTTATTCGGAAATACCGGCCAGATTCACCGCTCCGCCTTCCGGTCTTTTTCTGGAAAAAGTGCTATATGAACGCGACAAACTGCCGCCCATCAAAACGCCGATTTGCTTGTTTTGATTCTGAAACCGGCTTCCCGCCTGCGCAGGCTGTGTCGTAATTAGGATGGATATCATTATCCGGAAAGATTTCTCCCGCTGGTCGAAATAACATTGAAAAGCATTGTGACATAATCTCTGTGCGGAAATGACAACGAGGATGTAATTGCAATAAAAAAATTAAACGTGATGATGTGAAATCTGCTCTTTTTTCTCTCCGGGCAGCAGGCAGCCGGCTTCGCAGATATCCGTACATTCGCCGTCGCAGGGTTCGGTGTGAATGGTAATGGTGGATTCGGGAAATTTGTCTCTGATACTTTTCTTCAATGTTTTGGTAATGTTATGGGAATCATGCACGGTCATTTGCGGAGCGACTTTAATATGAAATTCTATAAAACGGATATGACCGGCTTTGCGCGTGCGCAACTGATGAAAACCGTAAATCGCAGGCTCACGGCTGATAATATCGCGGATATAATTCTGCTCTTCCGGCGGGAGTTGAGCATCCATTAAATCGCGGATGGAATTGACCGTCAACTCGTAAGCAGCGTGCAAAATAAGAATGGCAACAAAAATCGCGGCAACGGGGTCAATCCAATGAATGTTGGGATCGGTAAAAAATTTATGTCCCAGCCAGATAATGCTCAGAGCCAACATAACACCGGCAGACGTGTAGACATCGGTACGCAGATGCCAGGCGTCGGCCTGCAACGCGATAGAGTCGGCTTCTTTGCCCACCCGAAAAAGTTGTTGCGAAACAATAAAATTCATCACGGAAGAAAACAGCATGACGCCGACACCCCAGCTGGCATTTTCCATGACCTGAGGAGCGTTTAATTTTTTCAGCGCCTCCAAAATAATCCAGAATGCCGCTAAAAAGATAAGCAAAGCTTCAACAAAACCGGATATGTTTTCAATTTTGCCGTGGCCGAAAGGATGACGGTCATCGGCGGGGACACTGGATGTTTTCACGGAAAACATGGCGATAACCGCCGCCAGTAAATCCACGCCGGAATGAATCGCCTCCGATATGATCGAAACCGACCCGATGGCCATGCCGATCATCACTTTGAACAAAACGAGAAAGGAATTGGATGCCACCGATAGCATTGCCACTCTTTCTTTTTTCTGCTGTATGCTGGTCATCAATAGTTACCGAATCTTTTAATCAATTGAACATTCTTTTGTCTTCTTTCTTAACTTTCTTTGATTCGCTTTGCAAGCCTCTAATTTTATGATACGAAAAACACCCCATGAGACCCAAACTTTAGAAGCAAATAACCTAAGGGTCATTATAGGCGCACTGAAGTTTACAGGTCGTAGTGGGACTCTCTGAAAACGAGCTTTGCGAAGTTTGAAGAGCAAGGTGTAATGAGACTCAAATTTCATAAGCGCAGCATAATGAAATTTGTAAGTCGAATTATCCAATCCCGATGCATCGGGATTGGGAATTATCCCCGAAGCGGAGTGGGACTTGGATAAAAAATTTCTTCTTTCTTATTTTAACGCATCGTCAAAAGATTGGCGGGACTGGCGCTGGCAATTCAAAAACCGCGTTACCAGGCCGGAACTTCTTGAAAGTCTTCTTGGAAAAACCGGCTTGAATGCGGAGAAGTTAAAAGCCGTGACATCCGTTTACCCTATGGCGGCAACGCCTTACTATCTTTCCCTGATGCAAACCCCTAAAATAAACGATCCTGTGCTTGTTCAGTGTGCACCCGATCCACGGGAAATTTCCAGTTCGGACAGGGCCGAAGACGACCCTCTGCAGGAAGATTGCCATATGCCGGTGCCCAAACTGGTGCACCGCTATCCCGACCGCTGTCTGGCCATCGTTACCGAACTTTGCGCCGTTTACTGCCGGCACTGCAACCGCAAACGTTTCTGGTCCCGCCCGAATCAGCCGGGATTAAAAACCCGTTTTCAGAAAATGATCGACTATCTTGCCGCCTCGCCGCAAATCAGAGAAGTCATTATTTCCGGCGGCGACCCGCTGATTTATGATGACCCTATTTTGGAAGGGCTGCTGGCCTCGCTGCGCGATATTCCGCACATTGAGGTTCTGCGCATCGGCAGCCGCGTTCCCGTCGTGATGCCTATGCGCGTCACCAAAGACCTCTGCCGGATGCTCAAAAAATACCGTCCCCTGTGGTTCAACACGCAGTTCAATCATCCGGCGGAAATTACACGTGACTCCGCAAGGGCCTGCCATATGCTGCAGGAAGCGGGAATCCCCGTTTCCAACCAGTCGGTCTTATTAAATGGCGTGAACAATTCCCCGGAGGTTATGAAAAAACTGCTTTACAATTTGCAGACAATATCCGTCCGTCCTTATTATCTTTTTCACTGCGATCCGGCCAGAGGCTGCACGCACTTTCGTACCAACCCGCAGGAAGGCGTGGCCCTGATGGAAAAAATATGGAGTCAATGCTCCGGTCTTTGCCTGCCGCAATACGTTTTGGACGTACCCGGAAGCGCCGGCAAAATACCTTTAAATGCGATGTCCAAAGCTATAAAAAACGATTTAAAAAAACATAAACATTTTTTTGACAAGTTCCAATAAATAGATTAGAGAAGCGCCAAGAGCAAAATAGCAATTTTGTTACATTAAGTAAGGAGAAAAATTTTATGTACACTGCCAGTGATTTAAGAAAGGGACTGCGGTTGAAAATCGATGGCGAACCTTATGTGATAACCGAATTTAATTTCGTCAAACCGGGCAAGGGGCAGGCATTGTACCGCACCAAACTCAAAAATATGATCAACGGAAATCAGTATGAACGCTCTTTCCGTTCCGTTGACACCTTTGAACCGGCGGATTTACGGGAAAAGACCATGCAGTACCTTTACAAGGAAGGCGACAAATACTGTTTCATGGATAACGAAAACTATGAGCAGGTTTATCTGACGGAAGATCAGGTCGGTGACGCCGTGAATTTCATGACGGATAACATTGAAGTGGAAATTTTACTGTTCGAAGACCGGCCCATCGGCATCAGCCTGCCCAATTTTGTCGAACTGGTCGTGACGGAAGCCGAACCCTGGGCCAAGGGCGATACCGCCGCCGGTTCCACCAAACCGGTCAAGGTTCAGACCGGATATACTATTCAGGTGCCAACCTTCGTTACAGAAGGCGAAAAAATCAGGATAGATACGCGCACGGGAGAATACCTGACCAGAGTCAAGGGGTAGAACAGCTTTCCAGAATACTCTCCTCGCCACCCGCTCTTTGCGCACCTCGCCTCTGAAATATTTTGTAAAGCTTCATAAACATGAATAAATTGCATCAAGACGATCATTTTCTTCTGGCGCGCAAGTCGCAAGTCCTGCAGACACGCGCCAAATTAATTCAAAGCATTCGTTTTTTCTTCATCAATAACGGATTTCTGGAGGTAGAAACTCCTTTAAGAATTCCCTCGCCGGCGCCGGAGGAAAATATTGACGCCCTGACGGCGGGAAACTGGTTTTTGCAGACATCGCCGGAACTTTGCATGAAGCGTCTGGTGGCGGCAGGCTATCCGCGGATCTTTCAAATCAGCAAATGCTTTCGCGCCGGAGAAAGGGGCGACAGACATCTGCCGGAATACACCATGCTGGAATGGTACGTCGCCGGATTTAATTATCAACAGTTGATGGATCAGTGCGAAGCATTGATCCTGTCTGTGGCCGGGGATTTGGGCATTGCAGAAGTAATGCGGCAAAACCGGAAAATTAATTTGACGGCGCCGTGGGAAAGAATCTCTGTCGCGGAAGCGTTTTCAAAATACGCGCCGCTTACTTCTGAAGACGCTCTGGTGCGCGATTTTTTTGACGAAACTCTGGTTGATCACGTCGAACCTAACTTGGGCATGAACAAACCGGCTTTTATTTACGATTATCCGGCCAGGCTCGCATCGCTGGCCAAGTTAAAGGTGGAAAATCCCGCCGTCGGCGAACGCTTTGAACTTTATATCGGTGGGATGGAAATAGCCAACGGCTTTTCGGAACTGACTGATGCCGGCGAACAAAGGCAGCGTTTTGAAGAAGCGTTGAAAACACGCGCTGCTAAAAACTGGGCGCGCTACGAAATGCCGGAAAAATTTCTCCGGTCGCTGGATTCATTGCCGCCCTGCGCCGGAATCGCGCTGGGGATTGACCGGCTGGTGATGTTGATGACCGGCGCGGCAACCATTGATGATGTAGTCGCGTTCACACCGGAAAATCTTTGATGAATTGCTTTTTTAGTTTCAAGGCCGTCTCTAACCGGAGACGGCCTTTAATTTTTAACGTCTACTAACCTGATTACGGCACATCCGTAAATATGGTCAGCGCATAACAATCCGTGTAGGGGGTTAGCGTAGACACCATAAACGTGTTGTCGTCCGATAACTGTCCGTGAAGAGCCATCGTATCACTTGTGACAACACCCGAACCGGATAAGGCAACGTCTGCTGAATCCGGCACTACAAAGATGGCCAGCGGTTGACTGAACTCCCAGTTGCTGAAACTGATTGTTCCGCTGTTGTCCGCCGTCGCGGTAAAATAGAGCCAGAAAGGCGCGTACGAAGAAGAACCGACCACCAGGCCATGGGCATTCCAGTCGCCTGCCGGCATCGCGCCGTAAGTTTGACCGGTAATCTGGATAACCATTAATTGATCATCACCGTTTTTGTCGGTAAAGGTTCCCACGATGGTTTTCTTATCATCGGACAGGAATCCCCGGTAATCGGTAAAACCTGTCAGCGTAACAATCCCGTCTGTGCCAACCGACATTGTTCCGAAGTTGGGCGGAGTTGTTGAACCTGCCGGATCGGTTTCGCTGCTGATGGTAACAGCGCCGACGTCACTGGTGGCTCCTGCGCCGTACACCCATTTCTTTTCATTTCCGACAATCAACGAATGATAAACAAACGTTTTGTTCCGGACATCGGATTCGGAATAAGTTATTTCTTCCGTTATTCTTTGTGTCACAAGGAATTCCTTGCTATCATCTGCCGCCGCACCTGTGCCGGCAATTAGTTTAAAGTTCGATGTCATCGTCATGTGGACATCGCTTCCGGCATTGTCTCCGCTGGCGGTGATTGCACCGTTCGCCACCGTCCACTGCAAATCAAAAGAGGCCGGACAGACATTCGCTCCCGTACTGTCTTCATAAGATACGCACGAAACAACACCGCTTTCATTCACTGTGAATGTTGCCCGCGTCCATCGGGGATCGTTGGCCAGTTTATGAATCCGCCAGGTACCGGCCAGATCGGCCTGCGTATAGGCGGCGTCATCGTTTGTATTCGGAGACGTTGCCTCTTCTTCACCGCCGCCGGCGCAACCGGAAATTATTAAAAACGTCATCAGTACAAAAAATATTAGAACCTGAAATGAAAATCTTTGTCTGTTCACTTATACTCCCCTTCAAAAACGGCTGCCGAAACAACAGCGCGTCATTTAATATATTTTAAAATTCGATAACACCGTTTCGTTTTTCATTATACTTCAACAACGGATAAAATCAACAATGTTTCGGCTAAAAGATGTATTGACAAGGCCGCCTTTTTCCTTTAGTTTACGCTACAAATTTATCCTATTAATGGAGAATAAAAAAGTGAATAACATTGGCTCCTTGGATTTAAGCGGTAATTTTCACGGCAGTCTGTTAAGCATGGTCCTGGACGCCGGGCTCATGGTACAGTTTGTTTTACTGCTTTTATTTATTTTTTCCGTGATTTCGTGGGCAATCATTTTCGTCAAATACCGGTCTTACCGGAGGATTAAGAAGGAAAATGAAGAATTCAACGAGGATTATCTGAAAAGCTCCAAGCTTGCCGATATTATGCCGGCTGCAAAAAAATATTCTTTTTCCACGGTGGCGGAAGTTTTTCGCGTCGGCTATACCGAATTGACGAAAACCGACAAACTGGCCGGTGATGCATCGCCGCAAAACGAGGAAGTAAGGCTTTCTTCTCTGGATAATCTGGAACGTTCCATGAACAAGGCCTGCAATACGGAAATGACCAAGCTGGAAAGCGCTCTCGGTTTTCTGGCAACAACAGGGTCGGCCAGCCCCTTTATCGGCTTGTTCGGCACGGTGTGGGGCATTATGGATACCTTTAAGGGCATCGGCGCGCGCGGAACGGCGACGCTTGCCGTTGTCGCTCCCGGTATTTCCGAAGCGCTGATTGCCACCGCTGCCGGTCTTGCCGCGGCTATTCCGGCTGTCATTTTTTATAATTACTTTTTAAACCAGTCTAAAAACATGGTTCAGGAAATGGAAAATTTCGCCGCCGAATTTTTAAACATTGTAGAACGTTATCTGGTCCGTAAGTAACAACGGGAGTATTCAACGATCATGCGCAGCGCTCGCAAAAAAAATAATAATTCCAGCAAACCCATGGCGGAAATCAACGTCACGCCGCTGGTCGACGTCATGCTGGTGCTGTTGATTATCTTCATGGTGACGGCGCCCATGCTTTCCATGGGCATTGATGTCAATCTGCCCCGTGTTAAATCCAACAGCGTTGATGTCGCCGAGGAAAAGCTCGTCCTGACCATCAGCGAATCCAAGGAAATATACCTGAATAAAACCAGGATGCCATTGGGAGAATTAAGTTCCAAGCTGGAGGCGATATTTGCCAACAGAATAGATCGAGAAATTTTTCTGCGTGCCGACAAAAACGTCCCTTACGGATTTGTTGTTGAGGTGATGGCAGAGGTGCGCAAAGCCGGCGTGGATAAACTCGGAATGATTACGGAACCGCCCGAGGAAACAAAATGATTTCCCGCTCGCCTGGTAAAAGCTACCGCGGCATAAACGGCAACTTCCATAAAATGATTTTCCTCTCCCTGTTCCTCCATGTGACTTTTATTGCCGTTATTTTTATTTCCATTCCAACGACCTCCCGGCATTTAACTTTCGGGACGGCTTACTCTGTCCAGCTTGTCGGCTCCGAAGCTGTCCTCCCGGCCAATGAATCCTCCCTGCTGAAAGACATCCTGCAGTCCAAAGAAAAGACTGATGCCATCATAATAAAACATAAAATAAACAGCATTTATTCCCCTGCCGTAAAAACGCAGGAAACGAATAAGCTCAATATTGAAAAAGCCCTCCAGGCTCTCCGGCAAAAAAGACAATCCGGTTCGGCAATCAGCGAGAAAGCAACCTCCGCCAATTCGCCAATATCGGACACCGAAATAAACGCGCAAACCGACGAATATATCGGAGCGGTCTGGTCAAAGGTCAAACAAAACTGGACCATTCCGCAATCCCTGCTGCCGGACAAGAATATCACCACCATTATTGATGTCAGAATTTTGCGCAACGGCGCAATTGAATACGCCGGTTTTGAAAAACGTTCCGGCAACCGTTATTTCGATGATTCCGCCCTTCGGGCGGTGAAGAAATCAAGTCCGTTTCCGCCTCTGCCCTACTGGGTCAGGGACAACAGCATTGAAATAGGCATAAGATTTCATTCCTCGGAACTGCGCTAGAAACAGGGCGCTGGTTGAAGTAAAATAAAAAATGTGGTTTATCTTAATAGAAAAGGTGGTTTTGCTTTGATAAAAAAATTTTTTTTACTTTCACTTGTGGTTTTATTCTTTTGCAGCAATAACGCCGCCGCGAAAGTCTATGTTGATATAGATTCTCCCGCCTTCAAACTGATTCCCGTCGCGATCTGCGATTTCAACAATCAATCCATAGACGCGACAAAAAAAGGCGATGCGGGAATTCAAGTTGCCGAAGGCGTCAAAAAAGATCTTTCCCTGACGGGTATCTTCAATCTTTTAAATAAAAAAAGTTTTTTAGAAGATAAAGATTCCGTCAGCGCCGTTACGGCGGAAAAAATTCGTTTTTCCGACTGGGCGGCAATAGGCGCCGATTATCTGCTGCGCGGCCAGGTGATTCAAAACGGCTCGGAAATCATCGCAGCCAGTTACTTTTTCGACGTGACCCGCGGCGAACTTATTTTTAATAAAAAATACCGCGCCCCGGCCGGGGAAATAAAAGACATTGCCCGGGCCATGGCTTCCGATATCATGATGGCGCTGATCAATGATGAAGGCGATTTCAAAACCGAAATCGCCTTTGTATCCAAGAACCGCCTGAAATCGGACATCTATTCCGTAAGTTACGACGGTTCCGAGTTGAGAAAGCTCACCGGTCATCAGTCCATTCTAATGACGCCGCGCTGGTCGCCCGATGGAACCTTTCTGGCTTTCACCTCTTTTAAGCGCGGCCGTCCGGAAATTTATCTGCGGAATCTGAAAAACGGGGAAGAAAGAAGAATCGCTGCTTTTGAAGGGCTGAATTTGTGCGGAAACTTCTCTCCTGACGGAAAGAAATTATTACTGACTCTGAGCAAAGACGGAAACGAAGAAATCTATGTCCTGGAAATCGACTCTTTGAAGCTCCGGCGTCTGACCAGCAATTATTCGATTGATGTTTCTCCTTCCTGGTCGCCCGATGGAAAGAAAATAGTGTTTGTCTCCAACCGTTCCGGCTCGCCGCAAATTTATATCATGGATGCCGACGGCAACAGCGCCAAAAGAATAACCTATGAAGGAAATTACAATACTTCTCCTTCCTGGTCGCCTCGCGGCGATCGTATTGTCTACGAAGGGTTAAAAAACAATAAATATCAAATTTTTTCCATTGACGAAGAAGGAAATAATCCCTTGCAATTGACTTCCGACGCCTCCGACAATGAATCGCCTTCGTGGTCGCCTTCCGGACGGCAAATTGTTTATGTTTCTCAAAAACACTCGAAAAGTAAAATTTTTATTATGAATTCGAATGGTACAAATCCGAGGTTGCTTTATGAACAAAACAATAAAATGGTCATGACGGTCTGGTCGCCTCGTTTTAAATAGTCGAATTTAATTTAGGGTTGTTATTTTTTTCCCTTTGCCGTATAAGACGCATAATATATTTAAACAGAAAAACCCGGAAAAAGGGGTTTGT
This sequence comes from Deltaproteobacteria bacterium, assembly GCA_021372815.1. GTDB lineage: Bacteria > Desulfobacterota > Syntrophia > Syntrophales > Smithellaceae > Smithella. The sequence goes on from JAJFTS010000149.1 coordinate 27,409, forward strand.
TTCTTAAAACCATTGTTTTCCGTTATAATTTTATCGTAGATAATGTTAGTCATTGCAGTTTTCCGATCAACTTAATTTAAAACCAAAAGAAAGGATCATTAAAATGAAAAATTATATTACTTTGAAAGGGGTTTTTGTCGTCATGATCTTAAGCCTGCTGATTTTTACAGGCTGCGCCGAAAAAAAATCCATCGTCACCGGCGACACTGCGCAAAAGCAGGAAACGGTAACCGCCCCGGCAGCCGGAGCCGCCGAACAAAAAGACCTTGCCAAATCCCAGGAATCTGCCGATGCACAGGCAGCAGCCAAAGAACAATCGGTTGATCTGGAAAAGATGGCGAAAGCGGCATCGCCGGTCAGTGATATAAATTTTGATTTTGACAGCTTCAGCATTCGTCCCGACGCCCGCGACATTCTCAAGGTCAATGCCAATTACTTTATGAAACACAGAGTTTCCTCTATCGTTATCGAAGGACACTGCGATGAAAGAGGAACCGCCGAATACAACATGGCTCTGGGCGAGAGAAGAGCGCGGGAAACAAAACAGTACCTGATCAATTTAGGCATTAAAGAATCTCTGATCAAAACCGTGAGTTTCGGCGAGGAACGTCCTCTGGATCCGGCCTCTGATGAAGAGGCCTGGGCAAAAAACAGACGGGCCCATTTTGTCGTCAATGAATAATTCCATGAGGTGAGAATTTTGAAAAAATATTGTTATTTTATTCTTTTTGTTACGATAATTTTTCTGGTCGGGTGCGCAACCTCCAAGGATATAAAAGCACTGCGCTCGGAATTAAACCAAAGAATGGATGAAAAGATATCCGTGTTGGATGCCGACCTGAACGACGTAAAGAAAAAGGCGGCGGCGCTGGAATCCATCCGCAGCGGACAGGCCAACACCGCGGCGGATATTTCCGACCTGAGAGAAAATCTCCAGCAATTGCGCGGACAGGTGGAATCTTTGAAGAAAGATTTGGCGGCCGGCTCCAAAAAAGACGATCAGCGCCTTGATAATATTCTTCTGAAAATCAATTTCATAGAAAATTTCCTGGAAATCGGCAACAAACACAGTTCGAGTGAAACGCCCGATAAAAACGGCAAATCAACGGGCGTTTCCTCAGCAAAAGATCCGGCGAAAAAACAAGATAAGGAAAAAGCCTATTCGGAAGCTTATCAATTATTCAAAGAAGGCAATTACGATAAAGCCCGGACGGAGTTTAAAAACTTCCTCGCAGCTTATCCCGACAGCGAGTATTCGGATAACGCCCAGTTCTGGGTTGGCGAATGTTATTTCTTTGAACAAAAATACGAAGAGGCCATCCTGGAGTACGAAAAGGTTACCAAAAATTATCCCAACGGCAACAAAGTTCCCTATGCCCTGCTCAAACAGGGGCTTTCCTTTCTGAAACTGGGAGATAAAACCAGCGCCAAATTACTCCTGCAGGAAGTGATCAAAAATTATCCGAACACCAGCCAGGCACGCATCGCCCGCTCCAACCTTCAAGAAATCAAATAGTCATTATTCCAGGATTATTGTTTTGACATCGGCAGGCGCCGCCAGATCAAAAACAGATAAATCCGTCGCTTTTTCAATGTTAACATCCGAATACCGGACCGTCAGAGAAGTAACCCCATCGGCCATCGTGATGGTAATTTTATCCGGAATAGCGCTGACGTCATCAGCATAAACATATTCTGCCGTGTAAAGCTCTTGTCCGGTTTTATCCCGACGCACCAGCTTGAGCAATTTATTGCTTTTCCCCAGCCAAACGGTTTGCGAAACCCCCGACGGAGCCGTCATTTCCAGGCGTGGAAGATTATCTTCCCGATATCCGCGATAAGATATATTTTCCTCTTTCAAAGAAGGGTATGCTCCCGTAAAAATCATTAACATCTCTTCAATATCCATGGGCCAGGGAAGAAACTTTTTCAGACGATAACTTGTCGGCCGCCCGCTGTAAAATTCTTTCTTCGAAGGAATGAAAATATTAACCTTTTCGGGTGTGAACGTAAGAAAAAAATCGGGAGTTCCGATGACCGGCAGTAGTTCCAGCCGCAAATAGGAAGGCCTTTTGATAATCAGAGCCGCTTTTAACGGATAATATCCATCCTTTTTAATTAACTCCATTTGAGTGATGGCGCTGAAAATATGATTGTCATCGACAAATCCGATTAACGAAACGGGCATTTCCCCGACTGACAAATCAGGGGAAACAATAACTTGCCGGTTAAGATTGCAGGAAAACAACGGCAACAAGAACAAGAATATTGCGGCTAATGGAAAAGTTTTTTTAATGAAGAGATAAAAAAATCTCCGGAAGTGAAATGCCATGGGGTTTCTATTGCTTTGGCTTCAGTAAATCTTCAAGTTTTTTTTGTATAGAAACATTTTTAGAATCAATTTTCAGCGCGCGTTCGTACATTTCCCGGGCATCTTTAATTTTATTGAGTTTTACGTAAACGTCGCCCAGGTGTTCGATGATCTCAATCTCGTCCGGTAAAAGATCCAGGGCCTGTTTTAAATATTTTTCGGCATTGTTCAATTTATTTTTTTTGAAATTCACCCAGCCCAGGCTGTCCAGTAAATAACCGTTATCCGGTTTAATTTCCAGGGCCCTTTTGATCAATTTTTCCGCTTCATCAAGATTAATACCCCTGTCCGCATAACTGTAACCTATAAAATTAAGTGTTTCAGCGTTGTCCGGATCCATTGCTAAAATTTTTTCCATTGTCGTGATACTTTCTGAAAAACGATCCGTCTTTTCATAAAGAACACCCAGGGCATAATAAAGATCTGTGTTTTTAGGAGCAATTTTGATCCCTTCCATTAACAGCTTTTCAGAAGCCGGATAGTCGCCGGCCTCCTCATAAAGAGCCGATAAAAAAAGATAAAGAGGTATCTGATCGTTGTTTTTTTCAATGGCCGCTTTTATTAAATTAACGGCCTGGCTGGTTTTTCCTTCCTTTTTTAAGAGCATACTGGCGTGAATTTGAGAACTGACATATAATTCGGAAGCAACCGAAATATTCTTATATTCTTCTATGGCCATTTCGTTTTCGCCCTTCTGCTCATAAGTTGTCGCCAGTAAATAACGAACCTTGTCATCTGTAATATTTTGCTGGAGAATTGCAGAAAACTCTTTTATGGCTGAATCAAGTTTGCTTGTATCCAAATACAATAACCCCAGCGCCACTCTTACATCGCGATTATCCGGATCAATTTTTAAGACTTCCTGAAATTCCTTTTCCGCTTCATCATATTTTTTCTTTTTTATGAAAAGTTCTCCTATTCTTATCCGCAAACTCAGCCGTGTGGGATTTGCAGCCAGATAATTGCTGTAGACTTCGATCGCCTTATCCAGTTTCTCCTGCTTTTCATAAAGCGCGGCCAAATCAAACAACGCCATTTCAAAGGCAGGATTTAAAGACAAGACTTTTTTATACATCTTTTCCGCTTCATCATACTTTTCCGTCTTCTCGAACGTTTTCCCATAATAATACATGCCAATAATATTGTCGGGATCTATTTTCAGCATTTTCTTGAATGTTTCTTCCGCCTTATCATATCTTTTTTCTTCAGCAAAAATTATCCCCAGATAAAGATGAGCAATAAGATTTTTGGGGTCGAGTTCAATGACTTTTTTATGTTCCCGGATCGCTTTCGCGTACTCGCGGATATTCAGATATAAACCGCCCATAATTAAATGCAATTCCACATTATCGGGATTTTTGGAGAGAGCTTCTTCTCCCTGAGAAATCGCTTCATTGAAATCGCCCTGTTCCGCGTAAAGAGCAATAAGTTCCGTCGCCAAGTAAGAAGATTCGGGATCCGCGGCTACCGCCTGCTTCAATTCATCGGTGGCTTCCTCCAGTTTTCCTTCCTGACGCAGAATAACACTGAGGGAATAGTGGTAAGAGGCGCTTGTCGGTTGGCTTTCCGCAGGGGCAGGAACAATCTGAGCTTTCCGCAGACTGATGCAACCGCATATATTGACCAAAGCTAACATCAATACAAATATTAAAAGGATTCTGTTCTTTTTCATACCGACTCTTCGCTGGGTTATTAGCTTTTCCTTAATTATCAAACAATGACTGCTTTCAGGAAATTTTTGTTTTTTTAATTATTTGAGATGCCGGAACAATCGACACCCCTTTTTCACGTAAAACTTCAGCCGCGGCTTTGAGCGCCCGAACCGTTTCAGGATAAGGATGGCCTATTATTATTTTCGGAGAAACATCGTCGCTTTGAGCGACATTGATTAAATTATTATAAATTTCTTTGTAATTACGATTATTATCAATGAATATTTTTCTTTCTCCAAATTTTATGCCGGTTTTTTGGGCAACGGATAAAGTTCCGGTATCCGCTGACGTTCGCGAATCCACAAAAAACAGGCTCCTTTTTTTCAATTCTTTAAAAATCAGAGAAAGCTTTCGTTCATCCATCATGAATTTCGATCCCATGTGGTTATTCACTCCGGAAGCGTAAGGAACAGCAGCAATATTTTTTTTGAGCTGCAAGATTACTTCCTCGTCGCTCATGTCCGTAAACAGCGCCCCTTCTCCCGGTTTTTCACGCGGATAAGAAACCGGCTCCATCGGCAGATGCAGAAGGGTTTCTCTTTTTGCCTTATGAAACATTTGCGCCGCCTCCAGGGAGTGGGCCTGAAAAGGCACGATGGCAAATGTCAGATCGGCGTCAATTTTCAATAATTCTTTCGCCAGGTTTAAATCATAACCGATATCATCGATGATAATCGCAACTTCCCTCAAGGGAACTGATTTTGCGGGCAATGCTTTTGATTTATCGATTTTAGGCACAACGGCTTTTTTTACGATTGGCCTGGTTGCTTTCTTCGTCTCTTTTATTTCAGGTTTCTCTTCCTGAAATTGCAGCACATAAATAATGCCTGCAACCGAAACGATTATTAAAATTACAACTACCGCCGTAAAAAGTTTTTTCAATAAGTTCATGACCGATGTGGTTGTTTGCCCGAACCCTGATTTAATTTAAATTCTTTTTCATGATATTCCAGCTTTTCAGAATATCCACCGCTGCTTTCAGCTGATTGTCGTTCTCCACATCAAAAGCGCCTTTCAGATCTTTGCTCTGACTTTCATCAACTTTCGTGCCGTCTTCCTTTGCCGGTTTTATGTGTCCCGTAAGATCTTTTTCTCTGATCCTTTCTTCTTTTCCGACAGCGCCTTCCGCTTCTTCCGACGACCGGACAAAAGCAACCTTAATATCAGGCGTGATGCCTTCGGCCTGAATGGAACGACCTTTCGGCGTGTAATAACGCGCCGTCGTCAACTTGAGGGCGGAGCCTCCTTCGAGGGGAATAACCGTCTGAACGGATGCTTTACCGAAAGTCTGGGCGCCGACAATTAAGGCTCTGCCGTTGTCCTGCAAGGCACCGGCAACAATCTCCGCAGCACTGGCTGTTCCTTCGTTGACCAAAACGACAATGGGGCAGCTTATTTCATTATTGTCGTTGACGGCCACTGCTTTCGTATCCATGTTCCTTGCCCGTCCGCGGGTCGAAACGATCACGCCCGATTTCAGGAATATATCGGATACTTCGATGGCCTGCGTCAACAATCCTCCCGGATCACTGCGTAAATCCAGAACCAATCCCTTCATCGGATTATTTTTTTCATTTACTTCTTTCAAAGCTTTGCGTAAATCATCGGCCGTTCTCTCCTGAAAAGCCGCTACACGAATGTATCCGATATTATCTTCCAGTTTCTTAAACTTCACGCTTTTTACCTGAATCATGGCGCGTGTTAACGTAATGTCTTTCGGCGCAGTCATTTTTTCCCGCATGATCGTAATCGTAACTTTGCTGTCTTTAGGACCGCGTAGTTTTTTGACGGCTTCCATGATCGTTATATCTTTTGTGGTCTTGCCGTCGATTTTCAGAATCTGATCACCCGATTTCAGGCCGGCGTTGAACGCAGGAGTATCTTCCAGGGGAGAAACGATGGTTAAAACATCTTTAATAATCATAATTTCTATGCCGATGCCCCCGAACTGTCCCTGTGTTTCCACTTCCAGTTCTTTATATAAATCAGGAGTCATGAAAGAACTGTGGGGATCAAGCGTCCTGATCATTCCGTTAATCGCCCCTTGCATTAACTTTTCCGTATCTACTTCATCAACGTAATTTTTTCTGACGATTTCCAGAACTTCGTTGAATGTTTTAATATCTTTATAAAAACTTTTATCCTTTGCTGAAAGATTGTTATCGTTTTGCAGTCCCAAAAGGATGAATGACCCTAAACAAATAACGGCCAGCAAATAAAATTTCATTGATATTTTTTTCATTATATCCCTCACAATATGGAATGTATGATTGTTATACTTATACCACTTTCCCTGATATTTTCCATTTTTTTCGGAGATTATCGGAAAAATATAGAATGCTTGCTCATCAGGATGCCGAATGACTTCACTCGATCATCCAGCTGGTGCCGTGGGGGGAATCTTTAAGGACAATATGAAGCACGGCCAGCTCTTTTCTTATGGCATCAGCCCTTGCCCAGTCCTTTTCTTTCCTGGCCGATTCTCTTTGCCTGACCAAGCTTTCAATTTCATCGATATTCAAGCCCCTTTTGCGCAACTCTGTTTCTTTATCGGAAGCAAAAAAATGATCGGCGTCGCTCTGTAAAACTCCCAGGACTGTGCCGAAATGATCGAATACCTTCGTTGTTTCAGCCAATATTCTGGTTTTATCGGACGAAGCGATATTTTTCTCGTCAACTATGAAATTATTGGTCAGCCTGATCATATCAAAAACATGGCCTAAAGCCTGAGCGGTGTTAAAATCGTCATCCATGGCTTCATCGAATTTTTCGATCAGTTTTTCGAATCTGCCTAGATAGTTTTCTACTGTTTCCGGGTTTTTGGAAGAAGCAGAACTTGAATCAGACTCTAATTTGCCCTTCAGGTCTTTCATCAGCTTCAATGTGGTGTAACACCTGATTAAGGATGTGCGGGCTTCAGCCAGCGAATCATCCGAGTAATCAACGGGGCTGCGGTAATGGCTCTGCAGCATGAACAAACGCAGAACTTCCGGATGATAGTTTTTCAGGATTTCTTTGACGGGAAAGATATTACCCAGAGATTTGGACATTTTTTCGGAATTGATTTTTACAAACCCATTGTGAATCCAGTAATGGGCCAGCGGTTTTCCCGAAGCCGCCCGTGACTGGGCAATTTCATTTTCGTGATGAGGAAAAATCAAATCCTCGCCGCCGCCGTGAATATCGAAGGTTTCTCCCAGATAACGCCGGCTCATGGCGGAACATTCAATATGCCAGCCGGGCCGGCCTTTTCCCCAGGGACTTTCCCAGAAGGGCTCGCCTTCCTTGCTGTTTTTCCAGAGCGCGAAATCGAGAGGATTTTTTTTCTTGTCGTTAACGTCAACGCGCGCGCCGGCCATCATTTCTTCCAGATTTCGTCCGGATAAACTGCCGTATTGATTGTATTTACCTATCTCAAAATACACGTCGCCGTCCACGCAATAAGCGTATCCCTTTTCCTCCAGGTTTTTGACCAGAGCAATCATTTCTGCCATATGTTCGGTCGCCCTGGGGGTCACCGAGGGAGTAATAACACCCAGCGCCGCCATATCTTCATCGTGCGCTTTTATGTAACGCTCCGATATTTCTTTAAAGCCGACGCCTTCCCTGTTGGCGCGGTCAATAATCTTGTCATCAATATCGGTGAAATTTTTAACATAAGTAACCGCATATCCCTTGGATCTCAGGTATCTCACGACCACATCAAAAACAACCGCCGCGCGGGCATGTCCGATATGACAGACATCATAAGCGGTGATGCCGCAGACATAGATGCCGACAGCGCCTTTCTTAATGGGCTCAAAGATTTCTTTTTTTCTTGTCGCTGTATTGAATATTTTCTGAAACATATCACCTTCTTAATTTATCAAGGATAAAGCGGCGCGATGGATAAACCGGTGTCTTCCTCAAAGCCGCAGATAATGTTCATGTTTTGCACGGCCTGCCCCGCGGCACCCTTGATCAGATTATCAATAGCCGCCATGATAATGACCCGTTTGGTGCGCGGATCGACCGCCACGCCGATGTCGCAGTAATTGGAGCCGCAAACAGAAGAGATATTGGGATAAACGCCCTGAGGACAAATCCGGACAAATTTCTCCGCCGCGTAAAACGTGCTGTAAAGAGAGTGCAAATCCGCCAAAGAAACATCCTTCTTCAATTTCGCGTAAATCGTACTGAGAATTCCACGCTTCACCGGCAGCAAATGCGGCGTAAAGGAAATGGCAAATTTTTTGCCGGCCAGAGCGTTCAGTTCCTGCTCGATTTCCGGAAGATGCCTGTGTTTTCCGACTTTGTAGGCTTTAAAACCGCCTTCAACTTCACAAAACAGAGAACCGGTCAGCGGTTCCCGCCCCGCCCCGCTCACGCCGGAAGCCGAATCGGCAATGATAGTGGACACATCCAGCAGTTTCTTTTTCAACGCCGGAGCAAGCCCCAGGATGATGCTGGTCGGATAGCAACCGGGATTGGCTATGAATTTCGTTTTCTTGATTTTGGACCGGTATAGTTCCGGAATGCCATACACAGCTTCCTTGATAAACCTGGCGCTGCTATGTTTTTGATACCAGGTTTCGTATACTTTTAAATCACGCAGGCGGTAGTCGGCACTCAAATCAATGACCTTCTTTCCCGCCCTGATAAATTCCGGAACAATCTCCATGGAAACGCCATGAGGAAGCGCCAGAAAAACCACATCACAGAGATCGCATATCTGGGCCGGTGCCGCGTTCTGATATTTTAATGAAGTCAAACCATTCAGAGCCGGAAAAACGTCGGATACCGGTTGACCGGCAAACCGCCGGGATGTCACCGCAACTAATTTCACTTCGGGATGTCCCGACAAAATTCTGGTCAATTCCTGACCCGTATATCCGCTGGCTCCAAAGATTGCTGCTTTAATCATAAAAATCTCCCAAAAAAAAGGGAGGCCAGAAGCCCCCCTGTCGGAATTTAACGTTTGGAGAATTGGAATCTTTTCCTTGCTCCGGGCTGGCCGTATTTCTTTCGTTCTTTAACCCGGGCGTCCCTGGTTAAAAAACCGGCCTTTTTAAGTATGGAGCGCAATTCGGCATCATACTCCAGAAGCGCCTTGGAAATTCCGTGCTTTACAGCTCCTGCCTGTCCCGCTACTCCGCCGCCGATTACATTGACATAAAAATCGAACTGATCTTTCTTACCTGTAATATCCAGAGGCTGCTTGATGAGCATTTTCAGACTGGGACGTGTGAAATATTCTTCGTAGCTTCTTTTATTGACTACAATATTACCATTACCCGCTTTCATATAAACACGGGCAATAGCGCTTTTTCTCTTGCCTGTTGCATAAAACCTTTGTTCCGCCATGATTTCTCCAATAATGATCTATGTTCTTTTTTTTAAATTAAATGGATAAGTTTTCCGGACACTGAGCTTCATGAATATGGGCGTTGCCCGAATAAACTTTCAGCTTTTTCAGCATCTTGCGACCGAGATTTGTTTTGGGCAGCATTCCCTGCACCGCGATACGAATCAAATCTTCGGGTTTTTCCGCCAGCATTTTGCCCGCAGCTGTTTCTCTTAACCCGCCGGGATAACCCGAATAAGAATAATACTTTTTATCGATCAGCTTTTTGCCGGTAACGACAATCTTCTCGGCATTAACGACAATAATAAAATCGCCTGTATCAACATGCGGCGTATAAGTAGGCTTGTGCTTTCCTCTTAAACGGTGCGCTATTTCACTGGCGAATCTTCCCAATACCTTGCCGGAAGCGTCCGCAACATACCATTTCTTATCCGTTGTTTCGGCTTTTGCCATATATGTCTTCATAATAAAATCACCACTTTGTTGAAAAATTTAAAAGCGAACCTTATGCAATCTTAATTTGATTGTCAAGAAAAATGTTTGAAATATCAGAAGATCGTCAGAATTCATTCTATTGGACAATTTTTCATGATATACCAACTTGGCTTAAGCAGCATATTACCACAAAAAACCAAGTAACAAAAGTTCGATTTGCTTGATATTTAAGCACTTTTTTCTTTGCATTCTTCACAAAAAGGAGTAACATTGCTCCACAAATCGGAAAAAACCAAGTTGGTATATTAATTGTTGGGCAGCTAGAGAGAGCGCGCGTGATGTTTGCTCTGGGGTTGACTTTGTGCCACTCCTTAAAGGAGTCGGTGCCTGTAAATATGTCGGTTTGTGAAAGTCAGCGTGAATTAACAAATAATGTATCGCCCTTATGTTGGAGTATTTTAAATGGCGTGGACTGACGACATAAAAGCTCAGAAGAAGAACTTATCTAAAATCAAGGCCGACGAAGCGAACCGCAACGCTAAAGCCTTCGCTGAGTTTTCGAGCATGATCGCACAGACATTAGATGAGTTGGGTGCTGCGACTTTCGGCCACTCATGGCTATTTCGTATCCCAAAATACAAGGTGAAAAGATGTGTTTTTGGATTAGGATGGGACTTAATCTCAAAACCCAAAGATTGGGTTGGCGAACCGTATCCCATTTTTTCTGTGACCTTTGGGCAAGACGAAAAGACGTCCCGTCAATATCTATATGTAGGGTCTCCAAATCTCCATTTATTTGAAACTGTCATAGTAGAGGCATCGCAAGAACAGTTAAGAAATGCTATTCGCAAGGTAGCTGTTTATTTAGATGGATTATATTGACTGCAAAGGCGAGCACCATAAACTGGAATAAAGGAAGAGGGGGAGTGCCATGAAATTATGCGTTTAGTGTCTTGATTTAATTGTACCCCAGCGTCTTTGTATGCAGGGTGCACGCCCAACCCGGCATTCAAGCGGACGCCAAAAAGCCGGCGCCGCTTAATTTTTAGTTGGGCAAACAATTGTAGTAAAAAGCATTGCTTTATGATAGTTTTTTATCATGATTAAGAACGTGGTTCGCAAAAATAATTTCCGTGATCCCCAATTATCCAGGGCTGATCTTGAGTACTGGTTAAGCCGGCCGGCGGAAGAACGCGTTGCAACCGTTGATTACCTCAGAAATCAATATTATGGAAGCTCAACAAGACTTCAAAGAGTTGTTAGGGTTATTCAACGCTCACAAGGTTGAATACATCATCGTCGGAGCGTACGCCCTCGCATATCACGGTGCGCCGCGTTTTACCGGCGATATTGACATTTTTGTTAAACCTTCTGTTAAAAACGCAAAAAAAATCATGTCAGCTTTGTCAGATTTTGGTTTTGGTTCGTTAAATCTGACCGTTGAAGACTTTCAAAATCCGGATTCCGTAATCCAGCTCGGTGTTCCCCCCGTCCGCATAGATATTATTACTTCATTAACCGGTGTTACGTGGAAAGAAGCGGATAAAGGAAAGGTAAACGGTTTATATGGAGATATTCCTGTGCATTTCCTGGGGAAAAAACAATTCATAGCCAATAAAAGCGCAATCGGCCGGAAAAAAGATTTGGCAGACATTGAATCTCTGGGCGAAGAATAATCTGTAATAATATTTATACCTTCTGCGATTTTTTTCGTCGTGATAGTATTTCCCAACAACACCCTACAGAAAATCCAATAAATATAATGAAATATCCAGCAATTTTTAGGTTAACACCATTGGTATTAGATATTATTAGGTAACCAATAATAACACCCATAAGAAATGGAATCCAAGACCGTGTTGAAATCACAATGTCAATGAAAGTTAAAATAATATCCAACATCGCGATGTCCTGAGCAACTTTTTACAAACACTTTAACAAACTTGATATCCAAAGTAGAACGCGGTGGCGAGGAGTCGGCTCCGCAGGCGTATATGGAAATACGTCAAGGAAGCCTGCCCCAGCATACGCCGGGGCAGACTTTTTTGATAAAATTGAATAAAGGAGTTTATACCATTTCTAAATCAAAGATGATATTGAGGCGGCTAGGCGAAGGCGACGAGACGTATTTTTACATACGTTGAGGAAGCCGACAACGACGCCAACGAAAATAGCGCTTTGAGTTAGGAATGGTATCACATGTTTTTGGCGGCCTGTTCGATGCCTTTCCTTATCCCGTCCAGTTTTTCCTGGCTCATCTTCACGGAGATGCCGATCACCAGCGTGCGTCCCAGAATGTCTTCGGCCTGCGGAATGTTTTCCCGCTTGTACTCCACCTTGCCTTTATACGTGGGATTCGTGAACGGATATTTTTTCGAGTTGGCCGTGGATTTCGCCAGAAAATGTTCCCAGTTCGGAACATAGTGCCACAGATTTCTCTTGTAGCAGACGGTATCCACGCCTTCGGCGCTAAGCAGATTCTGGAATTTCTGCGCCTGATCTTCACTCGGCAGGTTAAACGCCAGGAATGTGGCGGAGTCGCCTTCGGGATCGGGTTTGACGCGGAATTTCACACCAGGCACATTGGCCAGTACATCCATGATGAACTTCTTGTTTTTCTTCTGCTCGCCAATCAGATAATCCAGTTTGCGCAGCTGGGCGAGACCCAAAGCCCCCTGCAGTTCGTTCATCCGGAAATTAAACCCGAGAATAGTCCGGCCTTCCAGAGCGCGGCTGACTTTGGGGTTATGGTCGTGGCCGTGGTCATGATACCATTCCGACCGCAGATAAAATTCCTTGTTATTGGTAATCACCATGCCGCCTTCGCCGGTGGTGACTGTTTTGACGTAATCGAAGCTGAACGTTCCCATATCGCCGAAGCTGCCCAGCTTTTTGCCTTTGAAACCCGCGCCGCAGCCCTGCGCGTTGTCTTCCAGAACCAGCAGCTTGTTCTTACGGGCCACTTCCACGATTTTATCGATGTTGGCCGCCGAACCGCACATATGCACGGGAATGACTGCCTTGGTGTAGGGTGTTTTCTTCTTTTCGATTTCATTCGGATCGAGATTGAGGGTGTCGTCGATATCCACCATGATCGGAATCGCGCCGACTTCCATGACCGCTTCATAAGTGGCCAAAAATGTAAAAGCCGGAACCAGCACGTCATCGCCGGGCCCGACATCCATAGCCGTCAGTGCAATCTGGAGCGCCGTGGAACCGGAGGTGACGCCCAGCGCGTAGTCGGTGCCGCAATATTTGGAAAACGCCTGTTCGAACTCTCTTACCTTATAAATACCTTTTCTTTCCTTATCAAAACCGTATCGCATTAGAATGCCTGTTTCGAGGACATCCATGACTTCTTTGATTTCTTCTTTTCCGATTAACTCTGCACCTGCCATGTTTTTAACCTTCCTTTCTTATCTTATAGCAAGTTGCTTCCAATATGATTTATTGAAAGCTTACTTTGTATTATGCCATGTCAATCAACTTCATAATATTTGATAGCTGATTGGTATTAAAAAGCCTGCGCGTAAATCGCGATCATATCGTCCTTGGTTAATTTGCGGGGATTATTTTCCAGGGGTCTGGCCACCGTCACCGCCACGTCGGCCAGTGCCGGAAAATCTTTTTCCTTCACACCGAACTTAGAAATTGTGTCGTGGATGTCGCAATCTTCAATCAATGCCTCGACAGCCTCCAGCGCCAGATAGGCGGCTTCGCGGACGGGAAGTCCTTCTACATTTTCACCCATCGCTTCGGCAACGTCCGTAAACTTTTCCAAAGCCGAAGGCAAGTTAAAAGCCATCACCGCCGGCAGCAGCATCGTATTGGCCAGGCCGTGTCCGACGCCGTATTTCCCGCCCAGCGGATAGGAAAGCGAATGCACCGCCGTCACGCCCGCGTTGGCCAGGCCGATTCCGGCATATAAACTTCCCAGAAGCATTCTTTCGCGCGCCACAATGTTTTTGCCGTCATGAACGCAGGTGCGCAGATTTTCGGCAATCAGCGCTATTGCTTCCAGAGAAAACATCTCGCTCATCGGAGAGGAATTCACGGACGTATAAGATTCAATGGCATGACACAGAGCATCCAATCCGGTATGCGCCGTCGGAACAGGCGGAAGGCTCAGCGTCAATTCCGGATCCAGCAACGCCAGTTCCGGATAAAGATAGGGGCTGTTCATCCCTTCCTTCTTCTTCAAGTTTTTGCGCAGGAAAACCGCGGTGAAAGTCACCTCACTGCCGGTGCCGGCGGTTGTCGGGATCATGATTTTGGGAAGACCCGGTTTGGGAACTTTGTTGAGACCCAGATAATCAGCCGCTGCGCCCTTGTTCGTCGCAATCACGGCGATGGCTTTGGCCACATCCATCGCGCTGCCGCCGCCGATGCCGATGACGATGTCGCACTTGTCTTTCACAGCAATTTTCGCGCCCTCGTCGGCCAGTTCAATAGGCGGTTCCGGCACAACCTTGTCATACACCGTAAACTTAATTCCCGCCGGAATCAGGACATTGGCAACTTTTTCCAGCAAATCCGTTTTGGCCAGATTTTTATCGATAACCACCAGGGGATTTTGGGCGTTATGTTCCTTGACGTGGCTTGCTAATGACAATAATGACCCGTTGCCGAAAATAATTTTTTTGGCGCCGGTAAATGAAAATGTTTTTCTCATAATCTATAACCTCCAGTAGGTTCAAGTTTAATTATAATCAGGAAGACCTTGCGGTATGCGCCATCCCTATGGGAACTGCCCCGTAAAGTCAAGTTTTTTTGTGGTGCGCATACCACGTCAGCTGTCGGCAGATGCCGCGGACAATTTTCACTTCACGCGACAAAATTCCGGCGCGTGTAAAGAAACGTCGCAGATGCAGCATCCAGTAATCAGGATTTTCGGGGTTTAAAAATCCGATATCGGCAAGCAATGTTTTAATTTGTCCGTACATTCCTTCCAGTTCCTGTGATCGCGCCAGCTTGGGCGTCACCTCTGTTGAAGTTATCGGAGACGACGCTGCAAATATTTCGTAACAGAGAATCATCACGGCGTGCGAAAGATTGAGAGAAGTGAATTCCCGCGATGTCGGAATCGTCACCACGGAATTACAGAGACGCAACTGATCATTGGCGAGCCCCGTATCTTCCGGACCGAAAAGAAGGGCCACTTTATTTTTCTGCGAAATATCGGCAATTTCATCAGCGGCCGCCCTGGGAGAAAGGAAAGGTCCGCGGGCTTTGCCCAGACGGGCAGTCGTGCCGACAATATAATTGAAATCTCCGAGCGCCTCTTCAGCGCAATCAAAATACTGGATTTTATCCAATACATCGGCGGCCAAATGCGTGGAACGCTGCCTCATTTCTTCGTCGTCGAAGTCCCGTCTGCCGACAACCACGATATCGCCGATGCCCATGTTTTTTGCGGCACGGGCGACTGCACCGACATTCCCTGCGTATTTCGGCTTATATAAAACGATACTGATGTTTTTTGTTTTGGCTTTCAGCATAATTTTTCCTTATGAAAAAGGTTACTGGAGCAAATTATACATAATACCCCCTTTAAATCAAAGATGATCTTGAGGCACCCGACTTTCACGTTATATGGATATTGACAAACAAACGCATTTATAACATGATGCCCGGCACTAAGATGTTAATTTTACCGCCAAAAAATCCGGGGTATAAGAACCGTCTGAAAACATACTTTAATGAAGGGATATAAGCTTTTATTCACCACCTTCCGAATAAAAAAGCCGCAAATTCATATGCTGAAATCTAAAATAAACGTCGTAAGCTGTTGTCTTTTTTTCTTTCTGCTGTTGGCTCTGTTTTTACCTTATCGTGTTTTTGCCTACGATTCTTCTTCCGGTGATTTTAAAAAATATCTGATTGCTCTGGACGGACAATTTACCGGTTACGGATGGAAAGATCTCCATCCGGAGAAAATACCGTGGGAATATTACCGGACAACTAAAAACAGGAATCCGCTGATGTTCGCTATTTTCGGCAATAACCCGAAACACTGTACTTTATTTTTAGGCGGCGTACACGGCGACGAATTGCCCACCGTCTATCTGATGTTCAAGCTTGCCGATTACATAAACGAAAATCCCGCTCTGTTTAAAGATAAATGCATCGTTATAGCGCCAATTGTGAACCCCGACGGTTTTTTGTCCGCCAAACAAACGCGAATTAACGCCAGCGGCATTGATATCAACAGGAATTTCCCCACCAGAGACTGGACGGCTAAAGCTTTTCGCCAATGGACAGCAAAGGGAAAAAACCGGCGCTACTATCCGGGAACAAAACCGGCGTCGGAGCAGGAAACGCTGTTTCAGATGGCTTTAATCAAGCGATTCAAACCGCAAAAAATATTGTCGGCGCATTCCCCGCTTAATTTTTTCGATTATGACGGGCCCTCATCGGACTTGAATTCCTTTGAAAAATGGATGGAACAGATCTGCAAAGAAATAAATCATCCTTTGAAAAAATTCGGTTATTATCCCGGATCGCTGGGCAACTATGCGGGTCATGAACGCAATATTTTCACTCTGACGCTGGAACTTCCCTCTTCCGATTCGGGACAGGGCAAAAAGTATTTCGAAAAATTTCAACCCTCTATCTTAAAATTCATCAATCTTCCTGTTGTCGGTTCACCGCCGAACATCAGGATTATCAACAATTATGCATCCACCGGCAATCAATAAATTTGGGCCGGAATGCGTAACCCCGCCGCACGCAGCGGGGTATCCAAAGGAACTGCGCTCCAAGGGGCGGGGAATTAGACCCACGTTTATCCCGCTCAGCTTCGCCTCGGGGATAATTCGACCATCAAATTTCAGTGCACTTTGTTTCTGAAATTTGGGTCTCATTAAAGTATTTTTCTGAGACAGGATTGCAGTGCATATCTGGTCATAATTTCCAGATAATGAGGCGCGCGCGCCATCCAGGCGCCGAGAAAAAAAACCACGCAGGACAGAGCGTAGGCCGTCGGACCGCCGATAACAAAAATAAGAGGCTCCCGCCACCATACGGCCAGAACACTCAGAGCGGCTATCGCCGGCCAGCCCATCACAAAACTCAACACCATCAGAATCAATCCGGCAATCAGCCGCAGGGTAGGACGTTCTTTGAATTCACTCAAATCGGCAGGATGGGCCATGACGGTCTGAACGAATTTCTTTCCGGCAAGATATCGGCTAATCTTTTTTCGAATCATAAACACTTTTCCCGGAAAACAAGTCTTTTGATCGACTGCTGACGAATGTCAGCGGCACAGG
This sequence comes from Deltaproteobacteria bacterium, assembly GCA_021372815.1. GTDB lineage: Bacteria > Desulfobacterota > Syntrophia > Syntrophales > Smithellaceae > Smithella. The sequence goes on from JAJFTS010000149.1 coordinate 44,542, forward strand.
TGTGACATACACGAGACATAATCTTTGTGCAACGGCTTTTCTGCCGCCAGCCATTTCTTGACAGAGTTGCACACTAATATTATAAATGCCTCAATATGTTTGATTGAGGATACCGTGTCAAAACAAACCGATGCCTGGAATTTTTTCGATCGTTTATACTGCATCTCCCTTCGCGAACGCGAGGATCGTCGCCAATCGGCTCTTCAAGAATTTTCAAAAGTAGGGCTGGCGGACAGAGTCGAGTTCGTGCTTGGCGAACGTCATCCGGACAATATGGAAGAGGACGTTTACTATTCCCATATGCTTTGCCTGCAAAAAGGGCTGGAGGCCGGCGCGAATAACATCGTTATATTTGAAGACGATGTAGAATTTGACCGTTTTGACCCGGAGCGATTAAGACGCTGCACCGGGTTTTTAAAACAACATCCTTCATGGAAAGTTCTGCTTCTGGGAGCCTTGATTCGCTCCAGCAGCAAGACGACCGAACCGTGCGTTCAGAAAGTTCGTTACCAGAGCCTGACCCATGCCTACGTTTTAAACAGACCTTACGCGGAAACTTTAGCCTATAAACCGTGGCAGGGTATTGTCAACGACACTCTCTTCCGACCGCTGACCGATGACGTTTACGCAATTTATCCCATGTGCGCATTTCAAAAAAATTTTACTTCGGATAATGAAAATTATCCCGGTCTTGTAATGATCCGGCGGTTTCTGGGCGGGTTGAAGAGGATTCAAAAGGCCAACGAATTCTATCAGCGGCACAAATTCGGCGTCATCGCCGCGCACGTCGTCATGGTGTTGCTTCTATTGATCGCTTTCCTGGCCAGATACGGGCGGTTTTGATTATTCTCTGAAAAATCAAAACCGCTGCAACAAAAGCAGAAGACAAATAATACCGTTACTGAAATGACTTATTTTTTATTGTACTCCAGTTTCCACGAAACGTAATCCCTAAGCTTTCTGACGGCATCGCCGGGCGTATTAACGAATTGCACGCCCGCCTCATAGGATTCGTCTTCGTAAATAATTTTCACCCATTTTACTTTTCCAATGACGGTTATCATCTCTCGCACTGTGTTCAATTTCATCTCCATCATCAGAAGAGTATCAACAGGTAAGTATATATGGGCCTGTATTCGGGCTCCGGAAGCTGAAATATCCTTGCTGCGGTTATGGATTACTTTTTCCTCGGGGAGATCGTTTCCTCCGGAAACGACGGTTATGGTCACTTCGTTTTCCTCCTGCAGCCTGGGAGCTCTCCTTCTTTCATCCATAACGATTCCTTCCCCCTCTTATTTTTTATAATGTCCGTTTCTCGATTTTTCCCCGAATTATCCAACCCTTGAATATTTTTAAGGTTAATTATCTCACCCGCTCACGAAAAACAAGACTTTATTTGCGTAAGCAAATACATGTTGTTCGTGTCAGGACAATATTTCGGAATAAGCCTCCACTATTGACAATGAGGGACTATTTTCATATATTATATGCAAAGCATTAATAAAAGCGATTGGTTCTATGTCTTGCTGGTGTCCTTATTACCGCTTTTTTGGAATATACATTAACCTCTTTCAGAAAAATTCTATTGCTCAGTACGTCCTCTAAACACAACCTGCAGGGTGTTAACTAACAAACAAATTGGTTTTCACAGACAAAAGGAGAAAAAACCATGGGAAAACTTAATTTGACACTTGAAGAAGAAGCTAAGGTTCTGGAGATTCTGGAGAGATATCTTCCGGAACTGGAACACGAAACCGTGCACACGGACAACAAGGAACTCCGCAAGTTTTTTATGGAACGGAAGGAGTTCATGCAAGAACTGATGCGGCGCCTGAAAAGCTGACCGCCTTTTTCTGAAGATAAAGAAATATTGACAGAATTATACGGTCAACCTCAGAAAAAAATTTTTATGAGTCATCTGGTGCATCCATCGCACAAAATGGCATGATATATATTTTTGTGTAAATTTCCGCCTAAAAAATCTTTTTTACTGCTCAAATTACATCGATATTTTCCACGACTTCAGGAGAATCACGGAGATCATATTCTTGAAGAATACTACGGAACGGACGTTCTTTATTAAAGAAAAGAGTGGCCGGACGCCCATGCAGGTGCCCGGCCCTTCTTTGCGCTTGTTTAATATTTGACAATAATTCTGCTCGACGATGCCCTGCAATTATTGGACTCGTTGCTTTCACTTATTACGCCATTGTCATCCGCGCAGGCAACAGCATAGTAGGTCGTTCTGGTTATTCCGCTGGGAACGGTAACCGTTACGGAACCCTTGGACGATTGTCCCGCCGCCAAAGTCGCCACGGACCGCGAACCGCTAAGCAGTACCGAACTGCTTGTTTTTGAGTTTGTCGTGGACAGATAGTATTTTGTCGTGGAAGCGGCCGCCGAGGCCTTGCCCTGATTTCTTGTTGTATCAGTAATGGAAAAACTTCGTGCGGACGCTGTAATGGTCTTATAAGAATTGCTCACCGCCGAAATGACAAGATCGGGCGTGCCGGCGATGCTGATGGTTACAGAAGCGCTCCTGGAGGCCGAGACGTTGCCTGCGGCATCTTTGGCCCAGGCGTAAAGAGTCTTTGTGCCCGCAGTCGTCGAGGAAGCAAAGGCGTAACTGGTCGGCGCGCTGGTTGACCATCCCGATGCCGAGGCCGTAGGAGCGGTCGATGAACTGGTCACCATGTAGCCGGTTACACCGACGTCATCCGTCGCCGTAAAGGAGTTAATGCTCACGGTGAGAGATGTCGAAGAAGCGGGAAGGGTGAAGGCCGTGACGGTGGGAGCGGTGGTGTCGCCGGAAGAGCTGCCTCCCTCACCCCATTCCATATTCAAAGTTTGAAAACTAAGTGCATAGGAGGACATTCGGTAAAATGTGCAGCCGTAATTGACGTACATCTTCATGCGGAAAATGCCGTTGGGTCTGTTGGCCGTTGTTCCCCAGCTGTTGACGACAATCCAGTAATGGTTGGCCGTGTTTGCGTCGGAATCATCATATCCGACCAAAGTCACGGCATGACCTCCGCCGCCATAGGAACTCCATACCTGACCGCAGTAAGTGTCCGGATTCCAGATGGCGCTTTCCGACTGGTTGTTCCAGAAATTATAGAAATTGTTCCAGGCCGTTGTGGTAGGCAGGTAAAAAGCAAACCAGACCGCCTTGCCCTGATTCAGAATATTCTTAATGTTGGAGATGGCTGTCGCCTGTGCAACACCCGTGGAGGTAACTGTAGCCGCTTCTATGGATGCAATAGGGTAGTTGGTGGAAGTCGAAATACTGCTGCACGACACGCTGGATACGCTGCCGTAATAACTGCATTCGAAGTTGTCGTCCTGAAACATGGCGTTGGTATTGGACGCAGGAATGGCCTTCTGTTTACTGTTATAAAAATCCACCACATCGGAAAGCCAGCCGCCGCAACAGGGATTTTCTCCGTAACAGGAATTGATAAATTGGACGGAAAGATTGGCCGCCTGGCCTGTCTGAGTATTCAAGTCAACCCCCATGACACGCGTTCCGGCCCAGGCCCAGCAGTCGCCGCAAGATCCCTGAGAGTCAGCAGGAGAATACGTGAGCAGGTCCAGAAGATTGGCCGACGACACATTGCCCGTTCTCGCCGCTACGACGGGTTTTACACGGTGATGGTATCTTTCATCAATATGCGCGCGGGGCGCCCTTTCGTATCTGTCCTGCCACCTTCTGATGGTTAAATCATCCGGCTGCATAATGGGGAATGTTTTAGAGGGAGGATTCGAATCGAGAACATATTCCTCTCTGTCACGCGAATTGTTTCCCGCCTGGCCGGACACCGGTAAAAAAACAAAAGTTAACATTAAAAAAACAACTGCGAACCGCCATAGGAATTTTTGTCTCATGAATAACCTCCAAAGTCGCCTCTATTTTGCACGCGCTGTCTTCAAAATCAGCGCGATTGCTGCTATTTTGCCTTGCCGGTTTTGATCGTTGGAAAATCAAAGAGAACAGGGGTACAGGTTCCCTTCGTAATTACTTTCAAATAACAGGGTAAATGTTTTCCGGTTTTGATGCCGTATCGCTTCAAGAAATCTTCCCTGGGATAGGAAGAATCTTTTTGGACAATCGACCATTGTTGGCCTTCGATCCGGACGAATTCCTCCTGAATGGTTTCTTGCGGATGGAAAGAAAATTTGATTTCGTATTCGCCTGTTCCTCCGGGTCTTGGGGTAACCGAAACAATTTCAGCTTCGCCCTTGTATTGCTTATAGATACAGGCGCCGCCGACTCGAGGATGGGACGGGGAAGCGGCCGCTAAGCTGTACGGACACAAAGACACGAGCAGTATCAAGGTCATACTGACTTTGAACAGATCAATACCCCTCTGCGATACAAACGCCGACAAGCTTTTCATTCTATCTGCCTCTGGCAACCAATCAGAACCGGTCAATATCCCTCTTTTCTTAGTAAACACCGCCGTTCAGGGCTTCATTGTATATAATTATTTATGATTTTGCAATTGTTACCCGATGGAATTGTATTGTGCACAGTTTGAAAGGAATGACACCTTGAGAGAGTATATGATAGCAAAATATTTTCATTATTCCCGGAGATATTTTTCGTCAAAAATATTTCCGATGTTTAAAATGACATTCGGATCAAAAACCAGTTTTACTTTGGCCATCTGCCTGATAACCGCTTCTCCATACATCATCAGCAAATATTCCCGTTTCATTTTACCGATGCCGTGTTCAGCGGAGACAGTGCCTTTGAGACGAACGGCTTCGCAACAGATTTCGGCGTATATTTTTTTCGCCTGGATAAAATCACCCTGATTTTTGGGCAGCATATTCAGATGAATATGGCAGTTGCCGAAATGGCCGTACACCACATATTCAATTTTATTTTGTTCAACAAGTTCAGTCATCCATTTGTAAAATGAACGGAACGTCTCAGCAGGAACGGCGACATCGGTCCCCACTTTTCTTAATCCGCGACGGGCGACAAACTCATTAACCTTCCAGGAAATCGCATGGCGGAAATCCTTAAATTTTTCCTGCTCTTTCTTCTTGACCGCCAACCACGTGGTTTCGGCGTCGGCATGATGCTTAAGCATCAATTGCAGCCAGGCCGCGGTTAATTCCTCCTCATCGGCTGCCAATTCCTGTTCAAACCAGACCGAGCATGTATTGTGCGGAATCGCCGGGTAATCCTCGCGAAGAAAGTTCAGTGTCAGCTCGTTAAAGAATTCCAGGCCCCGGGCTGAAATCTTAATTTTTCCCCCGGAAGAACCGGACCTGGTGATAGCACGGGCTTCTTCAATAAAATTAAAGGCGTCCTCTTCGTGTTTGAAAAACACAACACAAGAAAGAATATTTTCGTCGAGTGCAATCAGTTTCAGTTTCAATTCGGTAATAATGCCCAAAGTTCCTTCGCTTCCGATAAACAGATCCATCAGGTCCATATTCGCTCTGCAATAATAACCGGAGGCGTTTTTAGTATCCGGCATTTCCATTTGAGGAATCGAAATCTGATATTTTGTTCCCTGATCCGCTGCAAAAGAAAAAGTATATGCGGACGCAACAATTTTTCCTCGTTCGATAGAAAGCGTATCCCCGGACGGCAAAACAACTCTCATGCCGATGATATAATCACGGGTCGGTCCGTACTTAAAACTGCGGGCTCCCGAAGAATTGGTGGCCACAGTGGCGCCGATAAAACAATTCCTCTCCGTCGGGTCGGGCGGGTAGAATAATTTCTTTTCTTCAACATACTCCTGGATATCCTTCAAAATCATTCCGGGCTGAACGCGTAAGTATTTTTCAACTTCGTTGAGTTCAATGATCTTATTCATTTTTTCCATGGCAATCACGACCCCGCCCTCGGGCACGCGTGATCCGGTCAGTCCCGTGCCGTTGCCGGAAATTGTCATTCTTGTCTTTGCGGTATTGAATTTTCTGACCAAGGCGATAATATCTTCTTCGCTTTCCGGCAAATAAACCGCTGCGGCCGCTCCCTGATAATTAGAGGCATCGGAAAGATAGTTTTGAAATTCGTCCGGATTATTTTTAACAATCATGGTCTTGCCCGGCTCATTTTTTATCCATATCGCCTGCGCTTAAGCTTTGCGCAGGGTCATCAGCAACGCCGCTGCGGTCAAAAGGCAGACGGCCAGAAACATTATCCCTCCCGCAAACGATCCGGTGGCATCCCGGATGAAGCCCATGACGTAAGGTCCCACAAAACCGCCCAGATTTCCAACACTGTTAATCATGGCAATCGCTCCCGCCGCGGCCGTTGCCGTTAAAAAGGAAGAAGGAATGGCCCAGAAGGGGCCGAAAGATCCGTACACTCCCATAACTGCTATCGTATAACAGGCCATGGACACAAACACGCTAATGTCCGCCAGGAGCGCGCTGCCGGCAAGCCCGATTGCCGTCGTCATCATGCCGGCGACCGTGTGCCAGCGGCGTTCCCCGGTTTTGTCCGAATGATGTCCTATGCAATACATGGTGATGAAGCCAAAGATATACGGGATCATCACGAGGAATCCCACCATCTGAATGCTGATGGCAGCCGATAAAGCTTTCACCAGGATCGGCAGGAACATCGTGATGCCGTAAAACCCGCAGACCCACATAAAATATACCGCCGACAGGATAATGACATCCCGGTCAGCGAAAGCTTGCAGCACGGAATATGTCCTGCGCTCGACTTTGGCCGCTTGTTCGGAGGCCAGTCTATTCACCAGCCAGTTTCTTTCCGCATCGTTGAGCCATTTGGCTTCCGCCGGATTATTCGTCAGATAAAAGGGCGTTATCAAACCAAGGATCAGCGCCGGAATCGCCTCCAGAATGAACAGCCATTGCCATCCCTCCAAACCCAGCCAGGTGATCCCCAGCAGATAGGCGGACACCGGCGCGGCCACAATATTGCAGACCGGCAGAGACATCATAAAAATGGCGACAGCTTTGGCCACGTCCTTTAAACAAAACCAGGTACTCAGATAATAAATAATGCCGGGGAAAAAGCTGGCCTCGGCAACACCAAGAAAGAATCTGACGATATAAAACTGGGTCGGCGTGGAAACCAGAGCGGTTAAACCGGAGATGATTCCCCAGGTTATCAGAATCCTGGCCATCCACAACCGCGCGCCCACCCTGGCCATGATCAGGTTGCCGGGTATCTCCATGATAAAATAACCGATAAAAAAAATCCCCGCCCCGAAACCGTAGACGGCATTGCTGAATCCCAGACCCTTGTTCATGGACAAGGCGGCATAGCCGATATTGACCCGATCCAAAAAAGCGACGACATACAAAAGACATAAAAAAGGCATCAGTCTCCGGAAGACTTTACGAACGGTCGCTTTATCTTCTGTGGTGGCTTCAATCATCCGTCATTATCCTTGTGTTCCGCCGTTATGAATTTTTGTAAACCGTACGACGAAAACAACTTTGTCTTGTTTCCTTCCGGAAACTTTTTATTGCAAACAGCGCTCAAGAAATAATCCCAGGGCAACCAGCACCGGCGTGCTGATATTGATAATCACGTTTTTCACCATGAAGGGAATAAGACCGGGAATATCATCGGCATGGCGCACGACGCCGCGCATCACCGGCACGGCTAAAATGACTGTAGCCATCCCGAGCAGAGCCCCCCAGGGCAGTATTTTCAACAGACATCCGGCAATAATGGACACATAAGTCAAAACCAGAAAAACATTATATACTACAGCTCCGGATTTGCGCCCGATGCGTATAAGCAGATGATCGCGGCCAAATTGCCTGTCCGGCTCAACATCGGGAAACTGATTAAGCAGCAACAGATTGTTGACCAGGAAAAAAGGGACCAGGGAAGCCACCGCGGCCGTCAAGGAATAACGGCCGGTCAGCATAAAATCCGTACCCATGACCATCAACGGTCCGAATCCGAGCCCCGGGGAAATCAGACACAAAAAGGGACTGCGCGTAATGAGCGGCGTATAGGTGTATATGATGATGATTCCGAGAATGCCGATAGGCAATAACCACGGGCCGCGTTCCATGACAAAATAGATCCCGATACAAGCCATTAAAAACAGACTGACCAATCCGGTAATCAGCGCCCAGTGAGCTTTGTCAGGATTTTCAGGAAGCGTCTTCGTTCCCCCTGAAAAAGGTGTTGCCTCTGTGACCAGATCCAGACCGCTCTTGAAATCATGGTATTCGTTCAGTGCGTTCACACTGGTATGCGCCAAAAGCGCTCCCGCCAGAATAAGAATAATAATGACCGGGTCAAGAGAGGCTCCCGACCAAAAGGCCGTCGCGATTCCCAGCAGCACACAGGCCGGGGTTAAAACCAGAAAGTTTGGCCGCATGGGACCGATCAAAGCATTGCTCATTGAAAAAACCCTTTAAATTGTACAAGTTTCTTTTCGCGCAGGAAGTATAAGGAGAATGATTCCATGTGTCAATTCCATATTGGCCATAAAACAGAACATATAGTCACATCGTGATCCATCCTGCCGGAAATATATCACCCGTGTACACGGGATGATTATTAAACCAGCGCTCGGGGGCAACTACGATTTTGTCCTTATCCGGATTGAGCCACGCTCCCCACCAGCTGAAGGAACTGTTGGCGATGATGTGATGCCGGCACAGGCTCATCAGATGCATATCGTTGTAGCTTTCTTCCCCGCGATTGTGCGCCACAAAGCAGCAGGGATGGCTGATCTTCAGATTAAAGCGAACCCAATCCATGTCATCGGAAAACACAAAAAAATGTGGCGACTCGACCCGTTTGGCAAGGTAATGGATTGCCTTTTCGTAATAACCCGGCAGACAAACGCCATGTTTGGCTCGTGTTCCCGAATCGCTTACATAATCACCGCGCCGGATATGCAGGCTTACCGCATTGACCCGGGAAATCTGTTCGGCGATTTCTGCATTATTGTCTGTCAGCGGATGCTTAAAAGTAAAGCGGACGCGCACTTCGTCGGTGTGTTTTTGAAAATACTTCTCCGATTGCCAATAACCGGCCAGGTAACAATCCGACGGGACATGATTTATTTCCGGCCAGTAATGGAAGTGCGGCTCAATGACAAGTTCTTTCCGCCGCAGCATCGCCATCCCGCGCCGTGACATAATTCTTCTGACGCGGTGCGGATGCTGCCAGCCCAGAATTCTCCGCACATTCGCCTTGCCGGCAATTTCCGCCGCACAGGAGAAAACCCTGTTCAGCTCAAACCGGCGCTGCATCCTGTCGTCAGCAAAGCAGGAAATGTCCACCCGCATAGGAACACCGCGTTCCGCAGAAACGGCCAGACCCGCCGCCAGTTGAAACATCTGATTGCCTAGACCGTCGCTAATTCTGATAATAATCATATCGGTTGATCATCCACATCATCCGCACAAAGATTAAGGAAATCTTTGTCACTTAATAACAATCATGAGTAGCAAAACTTTTTCCAATATACAAGGTTCTTCCGGGTGAATCGTTTCATCATTATGCCTGGGATTCAGTCCGCATGGGGGGAAAATTTATAATTTGCGGCGGCTGATATTTTTTGTTATTCCATGCATTATGGATAAAGATATTCTTGTATTGAGCAGGCAGGCGTTGCAAATGAATATCGAGCTGAGCGATCAACAGCTGGCTCAATTTGATACCTATCAGAACGAGCTTCTGCAATGGAATGCCAAAACCAATTTAATTTCGGAAAATTCTTCACAGGAAATTATCACCCGCCATTTTCTGGATTCATTGACGGCCCTGCAATTTATTCAAAAGCCCGATGCCCTGGTGATTGATATCGGTTGCGGCGCCGGCTTTCCGGGCATTCCCTTAAAAATAGCGCGGCCCTCTTTGGAAATTTATCTGCTGGAAGCCAATCGTAAGAAAGTTTCTTTTTTAAAACATATTACCCGTCTCCTGAATTTATCCCCCGTGTCTATTCTTCACGACCGGGTTGAAAATATTATCAAAAACGATTCTCTGAAGGAAAAATTTGATATTTTAATTTCCCGCGCTACATTCAAATTAGACGAGCTTCTTTTGCTCGGTGATTTTTTTTTAAAGCCAAAAGGTGAAATGATCGCTTTAAAAGGCCCTCATGTCGGACAGGAAATTAAGCGGTGTTTAGAAGCCGGAAATCGTTATAAAATATCTCAATTGATTCAACATGATATAAAGGCTGAATTTCTGGCCGCTCCGCGAAAAATTATTATCGGAAAAAAATAAAAAAATCTTCTAAAAAGCTTTTTTTTGTGCTAGTGCTATCGCTGGTTCTTGCAAAAGAATTTATTTTTTTACGCTCAATAAAATAATGAATAAAATTATATGTATAGCAAACCAAAAAGGTGGTGTAGGTAAAACCACCACGGCGATAAATTTATCTGCTTCCCTGGCGGCGGCAGAAAAAAAAACTTTGCTCATTGACGGCGATTCTCAGGGCAATTCTACAAGCGGTATTGGAACGGACAGAAACGCTTTTCAGGCGGCTAATTTATACCACGCCATGATCGGCCATGTGCCTCTTAAAGATGTGATTATTCACACGGCCATACCCCATCTGGACGTCGTGCCGTCCAATCAGGATCTTATAGGAATTGAGTTTGAGTTTATCGGTCTGGAAGAAAAAGAAAAGCGGCTGAAGAATTTGCTGACTTCTCTGGACAGTCATTATGATTTCATCATCATTGATTGCCCTCCGTCGCTGGGCATGATGACCGTCAATGCGCTTGCCGCTTCCGACTATTTGATTGTTCCCTTGCAGTGCGAATATTTCGCGATGGAGGGATTGGGATATTTGCTCAACACCGTCAAGCTGGTGAAAGCGCAATTAAATCCCAACCTGGCTTTAGGCGGCATTTTACTGACGATGTTCGATCAGCGCAATTTATTATCTCATCGCGTATCGGATGATGTGCGCAAACATTTCGGCGATAAGGTTTTTAAAACGGTTATTCCGCGCAACGTGCGACTTTCGGAATGTCCCAGTCACGGGTTGCCCATTATTCTTTACGATATTAAATCGCGCGGAGCTTTGGCTTATATGGAAATGGCCAGGGAAATCATTCAAGGGGGATTGTAAATGGCACAAAAAAATGTGCTGGGAAAGGGACTCGGTGCAATATTTCCGGATTTACTAAACGAATCAGACAAGAAAAAACAATTTTCCTGCGGAATTGAAGAGCTTCGTCCCAATCGCTATCAGCCCCGGAAAAATTTTAACGACGACCGGCAAAAGGATTTGATCGCTTCCGTAAAAAGCAGCGGCATTATCCAGCCGATCATTGTCCGCAAGGCGGAAGATGGTTATGAAATTATCGCCGGCGAACGACGATGGCGGGCAGCTCAGGCTGCGGGTCTGAAAGATGTGCCCATCGTCATCCGCGAAGCGACCGACATGGAAGCCGCGGAAATTTCTCTTATTGAAAATATTCAACGGGAAGAACTCAATCCGCTGGAAGAAGCGGATGCCTATGTAACGCTCGCGGAAAAATTTCAACTTTCCCAGGAAGAAATTTCTCAACGCGTGGGAAAGGATCGCTCCACGATAGCCAATACCATCCGTCTTTTAAAACTGCCGGCTCAGGTCAAAACCGCGCTGACGGAAAAGGTCATTTCTGCAGGCCATGCCCGTTGTTTACTGGCTTGTTCGTCACTTGAAGATCAAATCGCGGCGCTTCATTTAATTTTAAAAAAAGATCTAAATGTTCGGGAAACAGAACGCTTCATTCAAAAAACTAAAAATCAGCCGGCAGAAAAAAAACCCGTCGCCAAGAAAGACCGGTTTCTGAATGATTTGGAAAAGGCCCTGTCAGCCAAATTGCTGGCGAAGGTGCAAATTAACGGTTCGGATAAAAAAGGCTTGATTGAAATCAGATATACATCTATGGATGAACTGAACCGATTATCGGGTTTTATCCTGGATGAATTATCATAAATTAATGTTTCCAAGCTTATCCACAGATGTGGATAAGCTTGTTTATAAAGGTTGTTATAATGGACGCGTTTTGGGACAAAACCAGTAAAATTATTCAGGAAAAAATTAGTAAGCAAAATTTTGACACGTGGATAAAACCGATCAAAATTGTTGCCATGGAAGACCAGCGTGTGCAGCTGGCAGTGCCCAATAAATTTTTCAAAGACTGGCTTTTGGATAACTATTGCTCAACCATTAAACAATCACTGAAAGATGCGGCAGGGCTGGAGGTGGATATTGATTTTGTTTTATCTAAAAATCAAGAAAAACAATCGGAACCGGCTACCAAGCAAAATGCTCACTCTAAAAGTGCCTCAGCCCCCATGCACTCCAAAAGTAAAAGTTTTTCTTTCCTGAATGAAAACTATAATTTTGACCGGTTCGTTGTCGGTTCGTGTAATCAGTTTGCCCATGCCGCTTCCATTGCCGTTGCCAAACAACCGGCCAAAAATTACAATCCTCTTTTTATATATGGCGGATCCGGACTGGGTAAAACTCATCTGCTTAATGCCATCGGACTGCTGGCCTCTTCCATGCATCCGACATTGAACATCATGTATGTTTCCGCGGAAGAATTCATGAATGAAATGATCAATTCCATTCGTTACGACCGGATGCCCAAGTTTAGGGAAAAATATCGCAATATCAGTTGTCTGTTAATTGACGATATTCATTTTCTGGCGGGAAAAGACAGGACTCAGGAAGAATTTTTCCACACTTTCAACACCCTGCACGACTCCGGAAAACAGATTGTTGTCACCAGTGACAAATTTCCAAAAGATATCCCGAATTTGGAGAGCAGGCTGCGTTCCCGTTTTGAATGGGGGCTGATTGCCGATATTCAACCACCGGAAATAGAGACAAAAATTGCCATTATTGAAAAAAAGATACAGGAAAATAAAATAGAATTACCCAATAATGTCATTCATTACATCGCCTCACACGTTGAATCCAATATCCGTGAGCTGGAAGGATTTTTGGTCAGAATAGGCGCTTATTCATCTTTAACAGGAAGGGAAATAGACCTGGATTTGGTAAAGGAAGTATTACGGAGTCTGGTGAAATATAATAAAAAAGGTGAAATCAGTATTGAAGAAATCATGAAGGTTATTTCGGGAAAATTAAATATAAAAATATCGGATATTAAAGCTCATAATAAGAATAAAAATATTGTCTTTGCACGCCAGTTGGTGATGTATTTATCAAGAAAGCATACCAACTATTCTTTCCCGGATATAGGACAAAAAGTAGGTGGACGTGATCACTCCACAGTGATTTATGCTTATAATAAAGTATTAAACAACATTAAAACGGATGTGAAGTTAAAAAACTTAATTCAGGAAATTGAGGATATTTTAATCAACAAATAATTAACTTTTTGTGTCAAATTTATAAACAGGCAAAGATTGATTTAAGGTTTTAATTTTTTTTAAGAAATATTATTAATCAACATATCAACAGGGATTACTATTAATACTATTTTTTTATATAAGGAAAAAATCAAAAGAAGAATAATAAAGACAAGGAGGAAGTATGGAATTTAAAATCAATAGAGAAACCTTTCTTGACGGTATTCAAAAAACATTAGGTATTGTTGAGAAAAAAACGACAATACCTATTTTGAATAATATTCTTATCAAAGCCGATGCCAATAAAATTAAAATTATAGCTACCGACAGAGAGATAATTTTAATTTCCGATTATGAGGCGGAAGTATTGGAAAAAGGTGAAATTACGATTTCAGCTAAAAAAATGTATGAGATGATCCGGGAAATACAAGGAGAAGTAATAAATTTTATTCAAAAAAACAATATTGTCAAAATATCAGCCCAAAGAGCTTTTTATAAAATACCCGGATTGCCGGCAGATGATTTTCCCAGTATTGCCGATGATCAGGATATCCAACTTTTTAAGGTTCAGGGAAGTGTCATGAAGGATTTGATCAGTAAGACGTCATTTGCCATGGCGACTGATGAAACAAGAAAAAACTTGAACGGCGTTTTATTGGAAGCGGGTATGGATGGGGCTAATCATTTATTAAGAATGGTTGCCACAGATGGACATCGTCTGGCCATGGCTAAAGGTTTCACATCCGAAGCCACTTTCAAGACGGGAAAAGGAATTATCATTCCCCGTAAAGGATTAATGGAAATCAAAAAGGTTATTGATGAGAATGAAGAAGTTAAAATTGGTTTAAATAAGAATATGTTTGTCGTGAAAACGGAGAATACTCTTTTGAAAGTCAGCCTGGTGGATGCAGATTACCCTGACTATAAAAAAGTTATTCCAACCGAAAAAGGAATAACTGTTACGCTGGAGAAGGAATATTTTCTGCATGCGTTAAGAAGAATGAGTGTTGTTTCTTCGGAAAGATACGGTGGTGTGATTCTTTCATTTTCCGAAGGTAAATTAACATTGAATTCTACCAATCTTGATGTTGGTGAAGCAACAGAAGAAATAGATATTATTTACAGTGGAGAGGTTATCGATAGCGGCTTTAATGTCAATTATTTAATTGATGCGATCTCCGGGGCTAATAAAGACCAGATTGTATTTGAAGTCGGTATGGGATTAAAACCTTCCGTGATTAAACAGGCGGATGATGACAATTATTTGTGCATTATTATGCCTTTAAAAATATAGCAGCAGAGAGGAAGTTGAAATTTAAATATGACACATAAATATGATGCGGATAGTATTAAAGTATTAGAAGGTCTGGAGGCGGTTCGAAAAAGGCCGGCCATGTATATCGGTTCTACCGGTAAAGAAGGTCTTCACCATCTGGTTTATGAAGTTGTTGATAATAGTATTGATGAGGCGGCAGGCGGATATTGCGATACCATCACAGTCAAAATAAGAGTGGATAACAGTATCGTTGTGGATGACAACGGCCGTGGTATTCCGGTAGATATTCATAAAACGGAAGGTGTGTCGGCGGCGGAAGTTGTTATGACGAAGCTCCACGCCGGTGGTAAATTCTCCAACGACTCTTATAAAATTTCCGGCGGTTTGCACGGTGTCGGCGTATCGGTTGTCAATGCTCTTTCTAAAACATGCGAGCTGGAAGTAAGACGTGACGGCAACGTTTATACCCAATCCTATAAACGTGGTATTCCCGACGGTCCTTTGGAGATGGTCGGTAGAACCAGAGGTAAGGGAACTAAGGTAACATTTTTACCTGATGATGAAATCTTTGAAGAAGCAGAATTCAGCTACGATATTATAGCCAATCGTTTACGTGAACTGGCTTTTTTAAATTCCGGTGTCAAAATCATCCTAATAGATGAACGCACCAATAAGCAAAATGAATTCTTCTATAAAGGCGGCATTGTTTCCTTTGTCGAATATATTAACCGCAATAAAAAAGTTCTGCATAAAAACCCGATTTTTGTTTCCGGTTCCAGAGAAGATTGTTCCGTGGAAGTAGCGCTGCAGTACAATGAAACGTATCTGGAAAACATTTTTTCATTTGCCAACAGCATTAACACCACTGAAGGCGGAACCCACATGATTGGTTTCCGGTCGGCTCTGACCCGTGTTTTTAATAACTACGCCACCAACAACAAACTCATCAAAGACGGCAAAGAATCTCTGCGCGGCGAGGATCTCAGGGAAGGACTGGCTTGCGTCATCAGCGTCAAGGTAAAGAATCCGCAGTTTGAAGGCCAGACCAAAACCAAGCTGGGCAACTCTGAAGTACGCGGCCTGGTGGAAGGCATCATCTACGACAAGATTGGCAGCTATCTGGAAGAAAACCCCTCTATTGCCAAACAGATTCTCAATAAATGCATGGAAGCGGCGCGCGCCCGGGAAGCGGCGAGACGTGCCAAGGAGCTTACCCGACGTAAAAGCGCTCTGGAAGTAGGCGCATTGCCGGGCAAACTGGCCGATTGTCAGGAAAAAGATCCGGCATTAAGCGAAATATATCTGGTGGAAGGAGATTCCGCCGGCGGTTCAGCCAAACAAGGCAGGGACCGGAAGAATCAGGCGATCCTGCCGTTGCGCGGCAAGGTTTTAAATGTGGAGAAAGCGCGTTTCGATAAAATGCTTCAGAACGAAGAAATCAAAACGATGGTGACGGCCTTTGGAGCAGGCATCGGCGCCGACGATTACGACATCAGTAAATTGCGGTATCATAAAGTCATTATCATGACGGATGCGGATGTGGACGGCGCGCATATTCGCACACTGCTTTTGACCTTCTTCTTCCGGCAGATGCGTGAGTTGATTGAAAAGGGTTATTTGTTTATCGCGCAGCCGCCGCTGTTTAAAGTGGTGGAGAAAAAACAGGAATTCTATCTTCAGAATGAAGAACAGATGAAAAATTATATTCTGGAAAACGGCGTGGGTAAGGTTAAGCTGGCCATGGGCGACGGTTCTCCGTTCCCGGTCAGCGGCAACAAGCTGCTCACCCTGGTTAAGAAAGTCATGCGGATTGAAGACCTGCTGGACCGATTTGAAAAGGAAGGACGCGACAGAAATCTGATCCGCATTATAGCCGGCGATCCTACCTTGACTGACGATAGCTTTAAAAATGAAAAAGCGCTTTTCTCCATCGCTAAAAGAACGGGCATTGTCCTGGGCGAGAGTTTTGCCGAGTTTAATATTGAAACGGACGAAGAGCACGGCGGTTTCAAAATGGTCTTTAATATGAAGAAAAACGGACAAACCGTCCCCTCCTGCGTGAATCGGGAAGTCTTCCGTACGCCGCAGTTCACGGATATCCGGTCATTGCTGGATCAGATTTCCCTGATGGGCGAAGGTCCTTACAGCGACAAGGGCGAAGAGTCTTCTGCGCCTGTCCTTCTGGAAAACCCCAAAGCGCTGGTGGATTACATTGTCAGCTTGGGCAAAAAGGGCCTAACCGTGCAGCGCTATAAAGGTTTGGGTGAAATGAATCCCGAACAGCTCTGGGAAACAACGATGAATCCCGAAAAACGAACGCTGCTGCAGGTAACGGTTGAAGACGCGGTCGAGGCGGATGAAATCTTTACCACACTGATGGGCGACCAGGTAGAACCGCGGCGGGATTTTATTTTTGCCAATGCCATGAATGTGTCCAATCTGGATATTTAGTTAGCAAGTTAGAATTTGTTTCTTTAGAAAACAAATTCGTAAACTTGCTTATCCCGCATTGCGGGATGCGTACATTAAAAAACATCCCGCAATGCGGGGCTAATTAGAAATTATTTTGAATATTAATTGCACCGGCATGACTTGCCGGTTTTCATACCAAGAGAGGAAGGGAAAAAATGGAACGTGATATCCACCATAAGCAAACCCTGGTGAATATAGAAGATGAAATGAAAAAATCCTACATGGATTACTCCATGAGCGTCATCATCGGCCGGGCTATTCCCGATGTGCGCGACGGCCTCAAACCGGTGCACCGACGCATTCTGTATTCCATGTATGAAACAGGCTACCGCCACAATAAACCCTACAAGAAATGCGCCCGTATCGTCGGCGATATCATGGGTAAATACCATCCGCACGGCGACGCGGCGATTTATGACAC